>DAOMXG010000115.1:0-7909 GCA_035436995.1 Beijerinckiaceae bacterium | reverse complement strand
CCCATCAACACCACCAGCGACGCCTCCACCAGAAACTGCTTCAATATCCACGACCACCGGTGATATGGAGCATGCGCTGCTGGGCGGGGTTGCCAGCGTTGCCGGAGGCTATGCCGGTGAATGGGCGGCCGGGCAGGTCGCCGAGCAGATTCTCGATGGCGCCAATCTGCCGGATTGGAGCGCTGCGGCGGCGCGGACGGCGACCAATTCGCTGGTATCCGGTGCCATTCGCGGCGATGTTGAGGGCGGATTGCTCAGCGGCGCGATGACGGTCGCCGGTGCGGCCCTGACCCCGGACGTGCCGCTCGCCGACGCCGACAAGCCGAACGAACTGGGTCTCACACCAGCGCAGATGAACAGAATCGGCTCGACCATTGGCGATCTTGCCCGCGGCTACATTACCGGAGGCGAACGCGGCCTTGCCGGCGCGGCGGTTTCGCTGGTCGGCGGGGAGATTGTCGAGGCGCTGGCGCGTGGCGATGCAACACCGACCGCAACGGCGGGAGATGGAGCCAACGGTGCCGTCCCGACCGCGCCCGCCAATGATCCGCTGCTCGATTTTCTGGTTGAGCAAGGCCTCATCGACCCCGGCACCGGACTGGCCACCGATCCAGGCTCGCTCGAGGAAAGAATGGCCGCCGATCCGATGTTCGCTGCGCTGGTCAACGCCTTCTCGAACCCTTACGGCCCGGTCGCCTCACCACTGCTTGCGGAGGACTTTAAACCGTGGGCGCGATCTGTTGACGGGGAACTTTTCATCGATTCAAATCAGTTGCTGCCCGGCGTCGGCTATGAATTGCCGGACACCGGCGACGAGGCGACCCGGCTTGCCGCCCTTGAACCGGCCGATCTTCCCGGCAGCACCCGGGTGGACAGCCTTCCGTCGGGCTGGGGCATCAACATGCGTCCCTGGGTCGCCGGGACGATCACCCACCGGCTGTTCGCCAGCGAGATGAATCTGCTCAATCCGCTGGCCGGGCCCATGCTGGTCGCCAGCGATGGCCGGGCCCGCTACATGGATCTCATCCTAAGGAACGACGTTTTCGAACTGAAACCGATCAGCTGGCAGTTCGATGCAGGCCGGCGGACATCGGCTGATATTCAGGTGACCGACTATGTGAATGCAATGAACAACAACGTCGGCCGCCTCGCCTTCTTCGGCAGCAACGAGGACGGCGAGCCGTTGCGCTATCAGCCGGGACGCAGCGACCAGATCCTGCGGCCCAATACCCCGGACGGCGGCATGCGTCTCAATTCCGTGCTCTATGATGGCAAGGACTTCTTCTCGGTGACGCTCTATCCCGACCACCGGGAGCGGAGCGGCCAGCGCACCGGACTGATCTTCTACGAACTCAATCCGATGGCCCGGACGGCTGAACTGGAGAAGAGGCTGGAACAGGCCCGCGAGCAGAGCCTTGTCGATCGCTATGGGGGATTCGGTTTCATCGGGCTGGAAGGCTCCGGCCGACAGGCCGAGCAGCTGCCGTCATCCTCCATGGTCCAGCAGTTCATCGACGCGATGCAGCCGCGGCAGCGGCCGGACGATCCGCTGGCACCGTTCGAGGGGCGCCCGACGCGGCCGTCACAGCCGGCTCCGCAGATTCCGATCATCCTTCCGGGACTGCCCGTTCGGATTCCGGGCACACCACCGGTGATACCGCCTCCGCGTCCATGAATGTTCATGATCAGGCGCCGGCGACCCGCGTCATTCGCTTCCACGTGAGGCGAGAATGGCGGCCAGGCCCTCGCGATAGGTCGGAAAGTTTGGCCGCCAGCCGAGCAGGGCCCGGGTGCGCGCGTTGGAAACACGCTTGTTTTCCGAATAGAAACTGCGCGCCATCGGCGTCAGGCTGGCTGCATCGAACGCGACGGGTGGCGGCGGCGCCAGGCCCAGCAGGCCGGCGGCATAGGTGACGACATCCTGGGGCGGTGCCGGGGCGTCATCGACGATATCGACAATACCATCGAACCGCCGTTCGAAAGCCCGCCCGATCGCCTCGGCGACATCATCGACGTGGATGCGGTTGAACACCTGCCCGGGCTTGACGATCCGCCGCGCCGAACCGGCCAACAGGTCGTCGATCACGCTGCGCCCGGGGCCATAAATGCCGGGAAGGCGCAGCACGGCAAGGCTGGCGCCGGTCTTTTTCGCAAACCCTGCCCAATCCTGCTCGGCCGCCAGACGGCGGCGGCTGCGCTCGCTGGCCGGATTGGGTGCAGCGGTGGCATCGACCCAGTCGCCGCCCCGATCGCCATAGACGCCGATGGTGGAGAGATAGACGACCGACCGGCTGGCGCGATCGGCCCCGGCCATGGCGGCCAGCACCGGCAGGAACGGATCGCCTTCGGCACCGGGCGGCGCCGTCGCCAGGATATGGCTGGCTTCATCGAATGCCGCCCCGATTGCCTCGTCCGGCTGGCCGTTGAAGTCGAGGGCCGAGACCGGACGGTCCACCGCCTCCGTCGAGCCGGTCCGCCGGGTCGCGACAATCGAGCCGAACGCAGCGCCATGCAGCGCCACGAACCGCCGCGCGCAATAGCCGTGTCCGAGGATCAGCAGGCGCCGCATGCTCTATTCTCTAGGTCGACATCAGCACGGCGGTGATGGCAGCGACCACCGCCAGCACCAGGATCAGCCCGCCGCGGGGCAGGGCGCCCTTGCGATGCATCAGCACGGCCATGGCCGCGATCAGGATAGGGGCGATGATCAGTCCGGTATGGCGCAGGGTCATGAAGCGATCCGCAAATCAACCGATCCGGGTCTGGGCAGACGCACCACAACGATGCGGCGGCCCGATTCGATGGTCCTGGTGGCGAGGGCCTCGATCTCGTCCTCGGCGATCTCACCGGCCCGTCCCGCCTGACCGATAACAAGCCGCGTTGCCTCGCGGCGATAGAAGGCCTGCGCGGTGGTCGCTCCCGGTTCCTCGACGATCAGATCGGCCGATTGCAGGCGTTTGACATCGGCCAGGGTCAGGGCGTCGGTCGTGGCCGGCGCAACCAGATCATGGCGATGGCCGCCGCCCGAGCGCGCCAGCATGCCGGCGCGGTCGATGGCATGCATCACGTCCTGGCGACCGGCATCGTCAAGCGGCGCCGACATCGCCCTTTCGGTGAAGGTCTCCCAGAAACTGCGCCGCTGCACCCCCGGGGCGAGCCGGCGCTTGACCTCAGGGCGGATCGCCCGGGCAAAATCCGCCCAGGGCGCCAGCCAGCCGGGCACGGCAAGTTCAATGGCGCGGCGGATCGCCTGCCCAAGGATCGGGGCGGTGCCGTCGGTGGTGGCGCCGATCATGATCGGCGACCGGCTGACGATGGCGCCGAAATAGAAATCGCAGGTCGCCCCCTTGTCGATGGTGTTGACCAGAATGCCGGCGGCATCACCTGCTGCCTTGAAGGCGGCAGCTTCGCCCAGGGTCTCCAGATCGGCCACCGCGATGGCGGCGCCGTCTAGATCGGCCGGAGACCATACCCGCTCCACCAGCCTCAGACTGCCCGCCGGAGCCCCCCGCGCCACCAGCGCGGCAAGTTCCTCGGACGGTTCGGGCGCCAGCACGGTCACATCGGCGCCGGCGGCGGCGATGAGTTCGGCCTTCCACGCCAGGCCGGGGGTATTGCCGGCCAGCACCGCCTTGCGTCCGGCCAGATCGAGAAACACCGGCAGTTTGGAAATGGCCCCGAGGCCGCCTGCCGGATTGAGATCATCGAGGTCCATGGAAGGGTCCTTAGCGGGAAAGTCGTTGCTTTTGCCGTCCGGTGGAGAATGACGCCGGATGGTCGGCGCCAGCCTTGATCTTTGACAAGCCATCCGGCCGGCATGCGGCTCAAGCCGGGGCGATTACCATTCATCAAGGACGCGGCCGGCTGCGACACTATCCCTGACGATGGTCTGGTCTAACATCGGGGTGGCGCATGAGCGAGCTTCTCACGAAATCCGCGGCAAGAAACATCTTCTACGGCGGATCCCTCTTCTTCTTTCTGATTTTCGTCGGGCTGGTCGTGCACACGCACAACTACATCCGAACGGTCTCGACCGACGAGAGCAAACTCACCCCGGCGGTGGTGAACGGCAAGCATGTCTGGGAAAAGCATGCCTGCATCAATTGCCACAGCCTGATCGGTGAGGGCGCCTATTTTGCTCCCGAACTCGGCAACGTCTGGCAGCGCTACAGCGGCGACAAGGACCCCAAGGCGGCCCGTGAAGCGCTGAAGGCCTGGATGATCAACCAGCCGACCGGGATCGCCGGGCGCCGGCAGATGCCGAAATTCGCCTTCACCGGCACGGAACTCGACGATCTGATCTCGTTCCTCGAGTGGTCGAGCACCATCAAGACCAACAACTGGCCGCCGAACAAGGCCGGCTGAGCAACCAAGTTCCGGGGATCACTCACATGAAATACGAAACCCAAGCTATCGCCAAATGGTACTGGTTCGCCGCGCTCGCCCTGTTCGCCGTGCAGGTGCTCATGGGCCTGGTGGCCGGCTACATCTACGTGCAGCCGAACTTCCTGTCGGAGCTGCTGCCGTTCAACATCGTCCGGATGCTGCATTCCAACGCGCTGATCGTCTGGCTGCTGCTCGGCTTCTTCGGCGCTGCCTACTACATCATTCCCGAAGAATCCGAGCGTGAGATCCACTCGCCGGCCATCGCCTATTTCCAGCTTATCCTGCTGGTGGTCGGCACGCTGGGTGCGGTGCTCACCTACATGTTCAACCTGTTCGAGGGCAACGTGCTGCTTGGCAAGCAGGGGCGCGAGTTCCTTGAGCAGCCGCTGTGGGTCAAGCTCGGCATCGTCGTCGCCGCGCTCGCCTTCCTCTACAACATCACGCTGACCGTGCTGGCCGGCCGCAAGACCGCCATCACCAACGTGCTGCTGCTGGGGCTGTGGGGCATCGCCGTGTTCTTCCTGTTCGGGCTCTACAATCCGAGCAATCTTGCGCTCGACAAGATCTACTGGTGGTGGGTTGTCCATCTCTGGGTCGAGGGCGTGTGGGAACTGGTCATGGCCTCGATCCTCGCCTTCATCATGCTGAAGCTGACGGGCGTTGACCGCGAGGTGATCGAGAAGTGGCTTTATGTCATCGTCGCCACCTCGCTGTTCACCGGCGTTCTGGGCACCGGCCATCACTATTACTGGATCGGCGCTCCGAGCTACTGGACCTGGATCGGCTCGATCTTCTCCTCGCTGGAGGTGATCCCGTTCTTCGCCATGGTGCTGTTCACCTTCATGATGGTGTGGAAGGGCAAGCGCAACCATCCCAACAAGGCGGCGCTGCTGTGGGCGCTGGGCTGCTCGACCCTGGCCTTCTTCGGCGCGGGCGTGTGGGGCTTCATGCACACGCTGCATCCGATCAACTACTACACCCACGGCACGCAGGTGACGGCGGCCCACGGACATCTTGCCTTCTTCGGCGCCTATGTGTCGCTGAATCTCGCGATCATGTCCTACGCCTTCCCGTCGATCTTCCGCATCAACGCCTATAACCAGGTGCTGAACATGGTGTCGTTCTGGATCATGTCCAGCGCCATGGCCTTCATGACCTTCGTGCTCACCTTCGCCGGTGCGGTGCAGACCCATCTGCAGCGCGTTCTCGGCATGGGCTACATGGAGGTTCAGGACCAGCTGTCGCTGTTCTACTGGATGCGCTTCGGGGCGGGGCTTGCAGTGGTGATCGGCGCGCTGCTGTTCATCTACGCCATCCTTGGCCCGAAGAAGGAAGCGACCGGACTTGAGGCCGCTGCCCTGTCGCCGGCCGAATGACCAGACGGGGCGGGCCGCGCCGGAGAGGTGTGGCCCGCCTGCTTTCGACCAACCAAAGCTGCGAGGCTCCTTGATGAATGCGGTTTCCTCACCCGAAACGGCGCTGGCAACCAGCGTGCCCTATTACCGGCCGGTCGGGAATGAATGCGCGGTGTTCGAAGCCGCTTTCCGCAATCGCCTGCCGCTGCTGATCAAGGGACCGACCGGATGCGGCAAGACCCGCTTTGTCGCCCATATGGCGGCACGGCTTGCCGCCGGCCTGACCACGGTCTCCTGCCATGATGATCTGACAGCCTCCGACCTGACCGGCCGCTGGCTGATCAAGGGCGGCGAAACCGTCTGGCAGGATGGCCCGCTCACCCGCGCTGTACGCCAGGGCGGCATCTGCTATCTCGATGAGATCGTCGAGGCGCGCAAGGACGTGACCGTGGTCCTGCATCCGCTGACCGACGACCGCCGCATCCTGCCGCTGGAACGCACCGGCGAAACCGTTGTCGCGCCCGACAATTTCATGCTCGTGGTCTCCTACAACCCCGGCTACCAGAACATTCTCAAAAGCCTGAAGCCCTCGACCCGCCAGCGCTTCATGGCGATCGAGTTTTCCTACCCGCCGCCGGCGGTGGAGGCCGAGGTTCTGGTGACCGAGACAGGCGTCAAACCTGCGGTGGCCGATCGGCTTGTCGCGCTGGCCGGCCATATCCGCAAGCTCAAGGGCCGCGATCTGGAAGAGGGCGCCTCGACCCGCCTGCTGGTCTATGCCGCCAGCCTCATCGCCTCGGGGATGAAGATCAACGAGGCCATTGACGTTGCACTTGTCGAGCCCTTGACCGACGATGCCGATGTCAAGCGCGCCCTGGGGGATCTCGTGGTGGCGGTATTCGGCTGACAGCCCGGCGCCGGACCGGCCAGCGAGGGGAGAGCGCCATGCGCATTCCGCATTTCTGGGAGCCTGAGGAAACCGTCGGCTCTGCATGGCATGATCTGGTGCGCAACTGGGGTGCCGAACCGGCGTTCGAGGCGGCGCGCGTCGCCTATCCGGATGTGGCCACCTCGGTCGGGCTGGTCTACCGTGCCATCGGCGGTGCGGTCGGAACCGAGATCCTGCCCTCGGCTGCGACGGTCGCCAGAAGCCGCGTCACCGGCCGGCGCAAGCTTGGCCACGATGTCGATCATGTGACCCGCGCCAGCTATGACGGCCAGACGCTGGCATTGCCTGCCGCAGTGGCCCTGTTCGAGGATGCCGCGCTCAACCGCAAGCTCTACATCTGGCTGGCAGCGCTGGCGGCCTTTGTCGAAACGCCATTCGAGGTGCCGGGAACGCCGCTGGCCGACGATGTGGCGATGCTGCGCGCCTGCCATGCTGCCGAACGGCGGCTGACAGCGGCCTTGCCGGGGTTTCGCGCCATGCGCGCCGAATTGGCTGCGACGCTGCTGGCCCAGCGGCCGCAACCCAAACTGCCGCCGGTCGAGGCCGAGCTTGAAGCGGCGATCCGCGCGCTGCTGGTGGGCAGCATGCCGCAAGCCAACCGCTTTTCCGTGCTCATTGCCGGCGACGGCGATCCGGCCGCACTGGCAACTCCGGAGGATTACCGCCCCTTCCGCCCGGTCGCGCTGTGGCCGCTGCTGAGCCCGGAGCGCAAGGCGGACCGCGTTCCGCGCTCTGACGATCAGGCCGATGAGGGCGGACCGCCCCCCGGCGAAGGGTCCGAAAAGACCCTGCGCGCCCAGCGCCACGATGCCGATCAGGCCAACCGCAAGGACAGTCTCATCCTGCACCGGTTTGAATCGATCATGTCCTGGGTCGAGTTCCTCAACATCAACCGCGCCATCGAGGATGAGGACGAGGACAACGCAAAAAAGGCGGCCGAGGATCTCGACGAGGTCTCGCTGGCCAAGAATTCCCGCTCGGCCAAGACCAAGCTGAAGTTCCACCTCGATCTTTCCCCGCGCGATGTCGAGCGAGAGCGGCTGATCGGGCAGGCGACCTATCCGGAATGGGACTGGAAGAGCGGCAGCTATCTGCCGGATCATGTCTCGGTGGAAGAGCGCACCGCCGAGGAGAAGGACAGCGACGCCTTCGACCGGCCGCGCACCCGCCGGCGCATCATGCGATACACCACCAGCATCGCCCCCAGGCCCATCACGCC
>DAOMXG010000114.1:0-7925 GCA_035436995.1 Beijerinckiaceae bacterium | reverse complement strand
ATCAGGGCGCTGGCGGCGAACGCGGCCGATGTGACGGCAATCAATGGCTTTGACATGAAACCCTCCGTTTTATCCGGGGGCGAGTCTAGCAAAGCCGGGCCAGGCCGCATTGAACCGGCGCAATCGGCGGGCGATGCAGGCACGATAGAATGGGGGGCTATTTCTTCTTCCGGAAAGCGTCGAGGCTGACAACCTCGGCAGAACCCGGGGCTTCGGCAGGCTCCTCGGCAGCCGGTGCGGTCACAGGTTCAGCGGTTGGCTTGTCGGCTTTCGCCGGTTTGGCCTTGCGGGGCGAAGCCTCGCCACTCGGCTTGGCGGCGCGACGATCCTTGGCTGCCGGTTCCGGCGCAGAAGCGCTTTGCGCCTCGGCATGCACGGCCTCGAACCGCAAACCGAACTTCACCGAGGGGTCGAAAAAGCCGGTGATCGCATCGAAGGGAATGCCCATCCGCTCGGGGATCTTGTCAAAGGACAGCGACACCTCAAAACCACTGTCCGTCACCGCCAGATCCCAGAACTGGTGCTGGAGCACCACCGTCATCTCGTCCGGATACATCTCGCGCAGACGCGGAGAGATCTTTACGCCGGGCGCATGGGTGTCGAAGGAAATATAGAAATGATGGGCACCGGGCAGCCCGTCCTTGGTGCTGTCGGCAAGCACCTTGCGCACCACGCCGCGCAGCGCCTGCTGGACGAGCACATCATAACGGATCAGGTCGGTTGCCATCAGTTTGCACACCCCTCAGGCGGAAGCCCACACGGGTTGCATACGCGATTCCGGGCCGGGTGGGAATCGGCACGACCGGGCGTGGTGCATGGCAGGTTGCGGCAATGGTGAGAAGTGCAGGCTTCTGTTGCCAGGTGCCTGCGAACCCCGCCTTCAGGTGCTAACCAGAAGGGCTTTGAGTCGGTCTTTCAAACCGCATTACGCGGCCTGAGCAACCGGAGCATAGTTGTCATTCGCAACTATAGGTTTGACCCGATAACGGCGGTATCATGCCGGGCAAAAGTCCACCCTTTACGCCCTCGTCGATCCTGTTTCGCCCCCGCCAAACCCCAGCCGCGACTGGAGTTGGGTGGAGGCGCCGGGTACTGCCCCCGGGTCCGATGGGTTTATTACGATAGCCGTTTATCGCCATAGTCACCGTCGCCGGTAACGAAACGAATATAGGGCAGGGACGGCAGATTTGGAAGGGGACGCCAGGAGCGAGGACGCCAATCCCTCCTTTTGCTGAAATAGAGGCAAAGCGGCTCTGGACGAAATTTCACGAGAAGTATAAGGTCTTAGCGGGGTTTGATGATTCCCGTGGGAGACAGGACATGGCCGACGTCAAAGACTATATTGCCGACATCAAGAAATACACCAAGACCGTGGACGAGAAGGCCGTGGCCGGCATGGCCAAGACCTATGCGCTGGTGATGAGCCGCAATGACTCGCGTCTGGTCGCCGCCTCCGATCCCGATGAGATCCAGCGTGTTGTCGATGCCTTCTGCAAGAAGAAGCTCGGCCGCAAGGAATCCGATGCGGCTCTGACGGCCGTGGTCAAAGCCCAGTGCGAGAAGATGAAGGCCGACCGCTCCAAGCTGCGCCTGACGGTGTATTACCTCATCGCCGAGCATTTCCAGGCGCTGTCGATGTTCCATCCGAAGTAAGCGGATCGCCGAATCGGTCTATGCTGCTGCGGGCGCAGGACGGGACAGCCGTTCTGCGCCCGGCTGTTTTTGCAATGGATGGACAGCCGCGGTTCTGAACGGGTTGGGGGGTCATGCGCTGCTATCTCGATCTGCTGGCGCGGGTTTTGTCGGAGGGCGTCGCCAAGAGCGATCGCACCGGCACGGGTACGCTGTCGCTGTTCGGCGCCCAGCTCAGGTTCGATCTTCAGAAGGGCTTTCCGCTGGTCACGACCAAGCGGCTGCACCTCAAGTCGATCATCCACGAGCTGATCTGGTTCCTCAAGGGTGACACCAACATCGCCTATCTCAAGGCCAATGGCGTCAGCATCTGGGATGAATGGGCCGATGCCAACGGCGATCTCGGCCCGGTCTATGGCAGGCAATGGCGGAGCTGGCCGGGACCGAACGGCGAGACGGTCGACCAGATCCGTCTGGTGCTTGACGAGATCCGGCGCAATCCGGATTCGCGCCGCCTGGTTGTCTCGGCCTGGAACCCGGTGGATATTCCCCGGATGGCGCTGGCCCCGTGCCATTGCCTGTTCCAGTTCAACGTCGCCGACGGGCGGCTGTCGTGTCAGCTCTACCAGCGCTCCGCCGATCTGTTTCTCGGCGTCCCGTTCAATATCGCCTCCTATGCCCTGCTGACGCATATGGTGGCGCAGGTGAGCGGGCTTCAGCCGGGCGATTTCGTCCACACGTTCGGCGATGTCCATCTTTATTCGAACCACCTCGATCAGGCGCGCGAGCAGCTTTCGCGTCAGCCGCTGCCTCTGCCGCGGCTGGTGCTCGATCCCTCGGTGACGGATCTGTTTGCCTTCCGCGCCGAGCATGTGCGGATCGAAGGGTATCAGCACCATGCTGCAATCAGGGCTCCGGTGGCGGTGTAGCGTTGCCTGAACGAGAGCCAGCCGCCATAGTCGGATCGCATGAAGCCTGAGGAGGATATGACATGCCGCCGCTGGTGATGGTTGCAGCCGTGGCCCGCAATGGCGTGATCGGCAATGACAACCAGCTGATCTGGCGCCTGAAGAGCGATCTCAAGCATTTCAGGGCGCTCACCTGGGGTCTGCCGGTGATCATGGGGCGCAAGACGTATGAATCGATCGGCAAGCCCCTGCCGGGGCGCGAGACAATTGTGGTCACGCGCGAGCCGAAGCGACGCATCGAGGGGGTGGAGATTGCCCATTCGATTGATGAGGCGCTGTTCCTGGCCGGCAATGCCATGCTGCGCATGGGCGCTCCCCACGCGATCGTCGCCGGAGGGGCGGACATCTACCGGGCCATGATGCCCAAGGCAACGCGCCTCGAAATCACCGAAATCGCGCTGGAGCCGCAGGGCGATGCATTGTTTCCGCCAATCCGTCGCGAGGAATGGCGTGAAACCCGGCGCGAGGCGCACAGGGCGGGTCCGGATGATGAGGCCGATTTTTCCTTTGTCAGTTATGTGCGGCGCTGAAGCTTCTTGCTCGCGGTGCATTGCGCTGGTGGCCAAGCGTTCCTATATCGCGTTTTGTGTTTTGCCCTGAACGAGGACATTCATGCCCTGGAGCAACAATGGCGGCGGGCCATGGCAGCCCCGCAACAACGGACCCTGGGGTCAGGGACCATCGGGTGGTGGCGGCGCTGGCGGAGGCGGTCCGCGCCCGCCGGATCTTGAGGATCTGCTGCGCAAGGGACAGGATCGGCTGAAGCAGGCATTTCCCGGCGGACAGCTCGGCGGTGCCGGTGTGGTTGTCGTCGGGCTTGTCGCCGTTCTGGTCTGGCTGGCGACCGGCATCTATACGGTGCGGCCGAACGAGGTCGGTATCGAGCGGGTTTTCGGCAAGTTCCGTTCTGTTGCCAGCCCCGGCCTCAACTACAACTGGCCGGCGCCGATCGGAGCGGTCGACAAGCCGACCATCGGCGTCCAGTCGGTGGAGATCGGCATGCGCTCGGTGGAAGGGCGCTCGGGCAGCCGGCGCCTGGTGCCGCAGGAAAGCCTGATGCTGACCGGCGACGAGAACATCGTCGATATCGATTTTACCGTCCTGTGGCGTATCGACGAGCGCAACCCGGCCGATTTCGTCTTTAACCTGCGCAACAATGAGGCGACGGTCAAAGCCGTGGCGGAAGCCTCGATGCGCGAGGTCATCGGCAAGTCCAACGCGCTGGAGATCCTGACAGGTGCGCGCCTGACCATCGAAAGCGCGGTGCAGGAACTTATGCAGAAGACGCTGAACGACTACCGTGCCGGCGTGATCATCCAGCAGGTGCAGATGCAAAAGGTGGACCCGCCGCAGCAGGTCATCAACGCCTTCCGCGATGTGCAGGCCGCCCGCGCCGATCTCGAGCGTGCGCAGAACGAAGCCCAGGCCTATGCCAACAAGGTTGTCCCGGAAGCGCGCGGCGAGGCCGCCCGCATCGTGCAGCGGGCCGACGCCGAAAAGGAAAAGATGGTCACCGATGCCAAGGGCGAAGCTGCCCGTTTCGTCAAGCTCTATGACGAATACCGCAAGGCGCCGGATGTGACCCGCCAGCGCCTGTTCCTCGAAACGGTGGAACGGATCTATGGCGGCATGGACAAGATCATCCTCGATCAGAGCCAGGGGGGGCAGGGTGTTGTGCCCTATCTGCCGCTGACCGATCTCAACCGCCGCACCGGCCAGACGGGAGCGCGCTGACATGGCCATTCATCCTGCATTCCTCGGACTTGCCGGCGTCGTGATCGCCGGCGTCGCAACCTCGATGTTCGTGGTCGACCAGACCAAACAGGCCATCGTCACCCAGTTCGGCAAGCCGCAGCGCGTCGTCGTCCAGCCGGGGCTGAACTTCAAGGCGCCGTTCTTCTTCGAGAGCGTGATCCAGCTGGATCGGCGCGTTCTCGATCTTGAAACGGCGTCGGAAGAAGTGATCACCTCCGATCAGAAGCGGCTCGTGGTGGACGCCTTCACCCGCTATCGCATCGCCGATCCGCTGATGTTCTTCCAGGCGACCTCCGGTTCGATCCTGGCTGGCGAGGACCGGCTCAAGACGCTGCTGACTTCGGCGCTGAGGCGCGTGCTGGGCGGCTCGACCTTCCAGACCGTGGTGCGCGATGACCGTGCCGGCCTGGTCGCCAAGGTCAAGGAGCAGCTCAATCGCGAGACCACAGCGCTGGGCATCTCCGTCGTCGATGTGCGCATCCGCCGTGCCGATCTGCCGGAGCAGAACAGCCAGGCGATCTATCAGCGGATGCAGACGGAACGCCAGCGCGAGGCGGCGGAGTATCGCGCGCAGGGCGTGGAAGCTTCGGAGCGGATCAAGGCCAAGGCCGACCGCGACGTGGTTGTCACCCGTGCCGAAGCCGAGCGGCAGGCGCGCGAGGCGCTGGGCGCTGGCGATGCCGAGCGCACGCGCATCCTCGCCGAAGCCTATGGGCGCGACTCCGAGTTCTTCTCGTTCTGGCGCTCGATGCAGGCCTATGAAGCGGGCCTGAAGAGCGGAGACACCAGAATGGTGCTTTCACCCGACAGCGACTTTTTTCGCTATTTGAATGATCCCAAGGGCAGGCTACGGTCAGAAGGGGACAAGAAGCAGCCATAGAGCACGCAAACGGGGGAGGCAGCCATCAGGGATGTTGTTTTTGCAATCGGGTTGCTGCTTGCCTTCGAAGGGTTGCTGTTTGCGGCGTTCCCGTCGCTGATGCGCAAAGCGATGCGGGATGCTTCGGAAATGCCGGAGCCGGCCATGCGCATGGTCGGTGTCGGCTCCGCCATTCTCGGGATCGTTCTGCTGTGGGTGGTGCGCAGCCTGATCGGCTGAAAGCGCCGGGATTACAGAAAGTTAAGGCGGTTTCGTCGCGTTTCCGCCGCAATTCGGCGGTCATCAGATGCGGTCTCGGGCGACCGGACTTATGAGAGGGATACCCATGCCGACCACACTTCTCCAGAGCGTCAAGAATGGCTTGTCCGCGTCGCTGCGGCGGACGGGGCGCGCGATCGCGCTTGCCGCACTCGGAACCAGCCTGATCGTCACGCAGCCGTTGCCGGCCTTTGCCAAGGGGCCGGATTCTCTGGCCGATCTGGCGCAGAGCGTCATGGATTCGGTGGTCAACATCAAAGCGTCGCAGAAGGTGGACCAGCGCGCCGTTCCGCTGCCGCAGCTTCCGCCGGGCTCACCATTCGAGGATCTGTTCAACGAGTTCTTCAACCGCCGTGGCGGACCTGGGGGGCCTGAGGGTCCCGGCGGTCCGGGGCGGCCGCCGCAGCGCGGCTCCTCTCTCGGTTCGGGCTTCGTCATCGATGCAGCCGGCGTGGTGGTGACCAACAACCACGTCATTGCTGACGCCAACGAGATCACGGTGGTGTTCAACGACGGCAAGGAACTGAAGGCCGAGCTGGTTGGCAAGGATCCCAAGATCGATATCGCCGTGCTGCGCGTCAAGCCGGCAAGCCCGCTCAAGGCGGTCAAGTTCGGCGATTCGAGCGCGATGCGCGTAGGCGACTGGGTGATGGCAATCGGCAATCCGTTCGGCTTCGGCGGGTCGGTCTCTGCCGGTATCGTCTCGGCCAAGGATCGCAACATCCGCTCCGGCCCCTATGACAATTTCATCCAGACCGATGCCGCCATCAACAAGGGCAATTCGGGCGGGCCGCTGTTCAACATGAGCGGCGATGTGATCGGCGTGAACACGGCTATCGTCTCGCCGACCGGCGGCTCCATCGGCATCGGCTTTGCCGTGCCGTCGGCGATGGTCAGCGGCGTGGTCGATCAGTTGCTCAAATTCGGTGAGACCCGCCGCGGCTGGCTCGGCGTGGCAATCCAGGATGTCGATGATGCCATGGCCGAGAGCCTCAATATCGGCAAGGCGCGCGGCGCATTCGTCTCCAACGTCGATCCCAAGGGACCGTCCAAGACCGGCGGTATCGAGCGCGAGGATGTGATCATCAAGTTCGATGGCAAGGAGATCAAGTCCTCGCGTGACCTGCCGCGCATCGTTGCAGACACCCCGGTCGGCAAGGAGGTCGAGGTGCTGCTGCTGCGCGGCGGCAAGGAAGTCACCAAGACCATTGCCCTCGGCCGTCTGGAGGATGGCGAGAAGCAGGCCAGCGCCGCTAGCAAGCCCTCCGACAGCAAGGATGGCGATGCCGGCGGAACCAAGGCCGCAGGTCTCGAACTCGGCGCGCTGACGCCCGATCTGCGTCGCCGCTTCCAGATCAAGGATGGTGTCGAAGGCGTCGTGATCCTGCGTGTGACGCAGGGCAGCAAGGCCGCCGAGCGCTTCGTGCAGGCCGGCGACGTGATCGTCGAGGTGCAGCGCACCCCGGTCAAGACTGTCGCCGATGTCACCAAGCGGTTGCAGGAGCTGAAGAAGGACGGCCGCGCCAATGCGCTGTTCTATATTGCCAATGCACAGGGCGATCTGAGGTATGTGACGCTGCCGGTGGAGTGACGCGGGCAATTGGCAATAGGCAATCGGCAATCGGGAACAGGCAGTCGGTTGTCGTGAAACAGGAAAGGCCGGGGATCGTCCCCGGCCTTTTTGCTTGATCGCACCTGCGCGCGTTTCCGTCCGACTGCCGACTGCCGACTGTTACGCCGCGAATTCGTCCCGCCGATAGCCCTGCATGTAGAGCAGGGCGGAGAGATCGCCGTGGTTGATGGCGGCATGAGCCTCGGCCGCGACCTGCGGCTTTGCATGGTAGGCGACCCCCAGCCCGGCGGCGGAGAGCATGGCCAGATCATTGGCGCCGTCGCCCACCGCCATCGTCTCCGAGGCGGTCAGCCCGAGACTGGCGCGGGCTTCCAGCAGGGCATCGAGCTTGGCCTGCCTGCCGAGGATCGGTTCCTCGACCAGGCCGCACAGCCGTCCGTGTTCAACAATCAGCCGATTGGCCCGGTTGAGATCAAAGCCCAGCATCGCGGCGATCTTTTCGGTGAACAGGGTGAAGCCGCCGGAGACCAGCCAGGCGGCCCCGCCGTTGGCGCGCATGGTCGCGACCAGAGACCGGCCGCCGGGGGTGAGCGTGATGCGCTCGGCAAGGATGCGGTCGACGATACCGGCTTCCAGCCCGCGCAACAGCGCGACGCGCTCGCGCAGGGCCGGTTCAAAGGCGATCTCGCCGCGCATGGCGCGTTCGGTGATGGCGGAGACCTTGTCCTTGAGCCCGACAAAATCGGCCAGTTCGTCGATGCATTCCTGGCCGATCATGGTCGAATCCATATCGGCGATCAGCAGGCGCTTGCGCCGCCCGGCAGCGGGCTGGACCACCACATCGACCGGCAGCGGGCCG
>DAOMXG010000113.1:0-8004 GCA_035436995.1 Beijerinckiaceae bacterium | reverse complement strand
GGTGCCGGGGCTGACCGGGCGGAGTGTGGCGGCGCCGGTCCTGTTCGATGCCTTCGCCCGGATGGGCGGCGAGCCGGAACCGCTGTCCATGCCGCGCGGCGTGCTGATGGCCAGCAACGGCAGCTTGCCGATGCCGCTCAGACATCTGCGCAAGGACTTGCCCAAGACGGCTTCGGCGGCGCTGTCACCGCTACTCAGGATCGCCTATCCGCCGGATGGCGCCCGCATCGACCTCGGGCTCGGCGGCGGGCCGGAACGGACGGATCTGGCGCTGAAGGCACAGGGTGGACGGCCGCCGCTGATCTGGCTGGTCAATGGTCAGCCCGTGGTGCAGGACGAACTGCGGCGACAGGCCCATTGGAACCCCGACGGAGCCGGTTTCGCCCGTGTGACGGTGATGGATGCCGCCGGTGCAACAGACAGCGTGACTGTCCGGCTTGAATAGGAACGGCGGCAGATTCGGTCTTGTTGCCAATTTTTGCCTTGTCGCTCCCGCCGGATTGGTTCAATGAGTTGTCATACGAGAGACACGGGTTCAAGAAACGGCCTGCCGGGCGGCAGGCGGGCCGGGAGACGACAGATGCGACGCTGGCTGCTCGCCGCGGCTCTCATCCTGCACAGCTTGACCGGCGCCGGCGCTGAGCCGGTACGGATCGGGCTGGTGCTGACCATGTCGGGGCCCTCTGCCGCTCTTGGCCAGCATGTGCGCGACGGATTCCATCTTGGGCTTAAGCTCGGCGGCGGCCGGCTGGGGCCAAGCGAGGCGGAAATTGAGCTTGTCGACGACGAACGCTCCGCAGCGCGCGCCGGGCAGGCGGCCGAGGCGATGGCGAAAGCGAAATCGCCGGCATTCATCGTCGGGCCGCTGTTTTCAGAGCTGATCGCACCGGTGCTGAAGGCTGCGACACCGGCCGGAACCATCGTTCTGTCGCCCCATGCCGGACCGGCGCTGCTGGCCGGCAAGCGCTGCCAGCCCAATTTCTTCTCGCTGGCTCCGCAGGACGATCAGGCCATCGAAGTGCTGACCAAATTTGCCGAAGAGCGAAACCTCAGGCGCGCCATCATCGTTTCGACGGCCGGCGAGGAGGCTGAAATCGCCGCTACGGCCTTCCGGCGCACCTTCAAGGGCGAGGTGGCCGATCGGCTGCTGATCGATGTTGCTGCCAGCGACTTTTCCGATGCGCTGAACCGGATCGACATTCTCAAGCCCCAGGCGCTGTTCCTGCATGTCAGCGGCGCGGCGGGCGCACGGTTCATCGCTGAATTGCATCGCTCGGGGGCTGGCAGCGGGCCAGTCCTGCTCGGTTCGTTCGGGTTTGATCAGGCAGATGTCGCCTTTCAGGGCGATGCTGTCATCGGGGCCTATTCCGGCGGCGACTGGGCACAGGGCGTTCCGGGAGCGGCCAGCGCGGCCTTTGTCGCGGCCTTCGAGGCCGAGTATGGCTATGCGCCGGGCGCAGCGGCGATGCGCGGGTTCGACGCGGCAAGGCTGATCAGCAAGGCGCTCGAAGCCACGTCAGGCAAGACGACGGACCGGACGGCGCTGGCCGACGCGATCCGGCAGGCCGACATTGAGTCGTCGCGTGGCAAATTCATTTTTGGAAACAATAACTTTCCAATTCAGGACCTCTATCTTACGCGGGTTGAAAAGCATACCGACGGTAAGAACCGGGTCACCGCCGTGCGGCAGGTCTTTGCCCAGTATGGCGATCACTATGCCGCCGAATGCCCGCAGAAATAGCTCACCGGAAGGTCTCAAGGATGTCAAAGCAAGCCAGGGTCGCGATCATCACAGGAGCCGGGTCGGGCGTCGGCAAGGCGTCAAGCCTCGCCCTGTCGGCAGCAGGCTGGGCAATCGTTCTGGCCGGCCGGCGCCTGAAGGAGCTGGAGGCTGTCGCCGAGATGATCAGCAGCGCGGGGGGACAGGCGCTCGCGGTTGTCACCGATGTCACTGATGAAGCCTCGGTCCACGCCCTGTTCGACAGCGCCGTCAGGACATTCGGGCGGGTCGATCTTCTGTTCAACAATGCCGGCATGAGTGGTGGCGGTCCGATTGAGGACATCAGCCTGGCTGACTGGAAAAAGGTGGTTGATACCAATCTCACCGGGCCGTTCCTGTGCACGCGCGAGGCGGTGCGGGTGATGAAGGCGCAGGCGCCGCGCGGCGGACGGATCATCAACAACGGGTCCATCTCGGCCTATGCACCGCGGCCGAATTCGGCGCCCTATACGGCAACCAAGCACGCGATCTCCGGTCTTACCCGGTCGACGGCGCTTGACGGGCGCAAATACGACATCGCCTGCGGACAGATCGACATCGGCAATGCGGCTACCGAAATGGCGATGCGCATGGCTTCGGGCGTGCCGCAGGCCAATGGCGAGATTGCCATCGAACCGCTGATGGATCCGCAATGCGTTGCCGATGCGATTGTGACCATGGCCAACATGCCGGCCAGCGCCAATGTGCTGTTCATGACCGTGATGGCGACCAAGATGCCGTTTGTCGGGCGCGGTTGAGCGCGCCGGGTCAGGTGCGCTCGCCAGCCTCGCTCGGGGGGAGCGGCGAACCGATGGTCGCAGGAAGCGGCGGCCGTTTGACAGCGGGCGCCGGAGTCGGCACGGCAACGGATGGAGGGGCTGCAGGCGGCGGTGCTGCCTGTGCTGCCCGGGTGATCTCCCGGGTGACCTCCTGGGGCGCCTGCAGGGCACGACGGAGACGCAGGACCTCGCTTTCCAGCATCGTCCGCTCGATCCGGAGGCGGGAGACCTCTTCATCGGCCTGACGCTTGTCGTTGCGTAGATTGTCGACAGAACGGGTCAATTCACGCACCAGGTCGCTCTGCTTGCCGCGCGTGGTTTCTGCCTCGGCGGTGCTGGCGTTGATCTGGCGGGTCAGATTATCCAGCTGGGACTGGATGGCATGCCGATCGGCCCGTTCACGGTCGCGTTCGCGCTGGTATTCGCCGCCGCGGTCGATCAGTTCGAGCCGCTCGTCCTGCAATTGCGCGATCATCTGCTGGCGCTCTTCAGCCAGCTTTTCGGCGGCCTCCAGTTTGCGCATGGCAATGCCGATCTGGGAAGCGGCCTCGCGCAGCTTGCGGGCGGCCTGGCGCAATTCCTCGCTCTTGGAGTGGCCTTCTTCCTGAAGCTGGCGTCCCCGGGTCAGCGCCTCGTTCAGCCGACCGTTGAGCCGCTCGATATCTGTCTCGGCGGAGGCCAGACGGATCTGTTGCTCCTCGGCGCGTTTGGTGAGGCTGCTGAAATCGTCGCTGAGGGACTGATTGACGGCGCGTGCACCGGCCAGATTCTCGCTCAGCTTCTGACGGGCGCCTTCCAGCCCATCGATATCGAGTTCGAGGTTGGCGATGCGGGTGCGCGCCTCCTCAAGGTCGGTCCTGAGTGTCAGGATGGCCGCGCTTTGCTCCGCAATCGTGGCTTCATGGATCTGGATCGCGGTCGTGCGGGTGCCAAGGTCGGCCTTGAGCGCCTGGGCAGCCGCCTCGGCCGCCTCATGGCGCGATTCCAGCCGGCGCAGTTCGACTACATAGCCGGCGCGGATCTGATCCTTCTCGGCGGCGATTTCATCCGGACTGAGCGGCAGCGTCGCTTCCAGCTCAGCGCGCGTCAGCCGCACGGCACGCCGCCACAACGCCGGCAGCAGCGCGATCGTGGCCAGCGCGGCGGTCAAAAGACCCAGCAGGAAATACATGATCTGTTCGATCATTGCCGCATCCCGGCCCCCGCCAGCAACTATGGGAGCCAGCCCACCTGTTGCACGAAGCGGGCCAGGATAAAAGTGTCAATTCGCTGGGGCCGTCGCCCGGGAGCCGCCCTGCTGCGTCAGAACGGGTTCCAGGTCGGATTGTCGGTGAATTTCAGATAGCCGATATTGACGCCCAGCCGGGCGCCAACCCCGCTGCGGATCGGCACGACGACAATGTTGTCCGAGGCGAGCGCGGTCATGCCGAAGCCGCCAATGAAATAGGCCGATCCGTCAAGGCCGACAAAACGGCGGAACATCTCGCTGACGCGGGGCAGGTTGTAGACCAGCATCATGGTGCGATCGCCATCGCCGCCAAAATCGAAGCCGATGGACGGGCCTTGCCAGAACACTTTCCGGTCGCCGGCATTGCGGGTATAGAGCGTGCCCTCTCCGAAACGCAGGCCACCGACAAAGGCCCCGGATGCTTCCTGGCCGAGCACATAACCGTTCGGTTCGCCAAACCGGCGCACGGCTTCTTCAATGGTGAGCGCCAGCCCGCGCGAAACATTGCCGAAGAACCGGTGACCCGAGCCGACCAGCTCGCTGGTGCCATAGGTTTCACCGGAATTGGCCGGGGCGCGTGACCGGCTCTGCGCCAGCGCCGGTCCGGACAGCGCAACGACCGCGACCAGCAGCGACCATAATGCAAACCAGGCTGTGCCCTGTCGGCGTGTCAACGTGCAAAGGCGCATGGCCGGTCCCTCCCTGCGACAAACGATTCGCTGCTCGCCCATCATGCAGCCAAGTTGGGCCATCGCAAGGCGCCAGGCCGTCGCAATCGTGACATTTGCCGTGAAATTCCCGATGGTTAACCAATGGTTGCCGGGGCATTTCAGGCAATTGAAGGATTCTCAAAGCCGGCGCGAGCGTGTATCCCCTGTGGCGATACCAACAACAGTGATTCGGGCTGGTCATGAGCGAACAGGGCAAATCCATCACGCTGGACTCCATGGATCTGGCGGCGCTGCTGTGCAGCCGCGTCTGCCATGATGTGATTTCGCCGGTCGGCGCCATCGTCAACGGGCTTGAAGTGCTCGATGATGACAATGATCCGGCGACGCAGGAATTTGCCCTGTCGCTGATCCGCAAGAGCGCGCAGCAGGCTTCCGCCCGGCTGCAGTTCTGCCGCCTCGCGTTCGGCGCGGCCGGCTCTGCCGGGGCGGCGATCGATCTGGGCGATGCCGAGCAGGTCAGCCGCAATTTCTTCCAGGACGACAAGACCCAGCTCGTCTGGGAGGCGCCGCGCCTGCTGCTGGCCAAGAACAAGGTCAAGCTGTTGCTCAACCTTCTGGTCATTGCGGCGGCGACGATCGTTCGCGGCGGAACGCTGACCGTGCGCCTCACGGATGCGGCCGATGTCACCAACATGACGGTGGAGGCCAAGGGCGCGATGGTGCGGATGCAGCCGCATACGGCCGAGCTGGTCGCCGGACGGTCCGAGTCAGGCGGGGTCGATGCCCATGCCATTCAGGGCTATTATACCGGACTGGTGGCGCGCGCTGCCGGCATGGCCGTTGCCTTCGATCTTGCCGAGGATCGGCTGACGATTACCGCCGGCCCTGCGGCGGCTTGATCTAAAGCGCTTTCAGCGAACTCCAACTCACGTCAGAGTGCTCTGTCTTTTTTGTTTTTCGCATTTTCTTGACGCGAACCGGACTCCACTTCGCTTGAAAATGCTCTATCTTTTTGTTTTCGTATTTTCTTGACGCGAACCGGAAACCACTTCGCTCGAAAATGCCCTAACGCGTTGTTTCGCAAGGTAAGTCGGGCAATTCGTAACGCTCGGCCGATAGCGTTACGAAAACCTTTCCTCAACCCTTGGCAGGCATAGTCGTCCGGTGTGCTCCCGTCGCTGCGGCGGGAGACGGGAACCAGTGGCGCCATGCAGGATCTGATCCGCGATTTCGTCATCGAGACGATCGAGGGGCTCGAGGCCATCGATGCCGACCTCGTGCAGTTCGAGCGCGATCCGGCAAACAGCGTGCTGCTGGGGCGGATGTTCCATCTGCTGCATTCCATCAAGGGGGCCTGTGGCTTTCTTGGCTTGGGTCGTCTGAGCACGCTAGCCCATGCCGCCGAGGATCTCGTCGAGGGATTTCGCGCCGGGCACAAACCTCAGCCGGATGATGTCACCCTGGTGCTGGCCACGCTTGATCAGATCCGGGTACTGGTGGCTGTTCTCGGAGAGACCGGCTGCGAACCGGAGGGCAATGATGCGGGGCTGATCCGCCAGATCGCTCAGGCCACGCGCAGCGCTGCGGAAGCCGGCGCGCCTGTCACTTTCGGCGGGTTACCATCTGATGCAGAGAGCCGCGGAAAAGACAGCGGTGAACGGCCGGCCTATCCGGACGATGTGCCGCTGATGCGCCAGAAGGTGCGCGTTGCGGTCGACCGGCTCGATCACCTGATGTCGATGGTCTCCGAACTGGTGCTGGTGCGTAATCAGTTGATCGACTTGAGCCGGCGGGATGATGCGGGCGGCTACAAGCTGCCGCTGCAAAGGCTGTCGCACATCACCGGGGCGCTGCAGGACGGCGTCATGCAGACGCGCATGCAGTCGGTGGGCGGGGTTTTTGCCAGAATGTCGCGGCTGGTGCGGGATATGTCGCGCGATCTCGGCAAGGAGATCAGGCTGGAATTCGGCGGCGCCGATACCGAGATCGACCGGCAGATGCTTGATGTGCTGAAGGATTGCCTGGGTCATCTGATCCGCAATTCCGCAGCCCATGGCATTGAAGAGCCGTCCGAACGCAGGGCAGCCGGCAAGCCGGCCCATGGCATCATTCGCCTCATGGCCGGCCATGAGGGCAGTTCCATCGTCTGCGAGGTGCGCGATGACGGGCGCGGGCTGAACCTTCAGGCCATCGGCGCGCGGGCGCTGGCGCTGGGGCTTGTCAGCGCCGATGCCCTTGGACAGATGAACGAAGCCGAAGTCGCAAGGCTTATTCTGGCGCCGGGCTTCTCAACCGCCCGTGCGGTGACGCAGCTGGCTGGGCGCGGCGTCGGAATGGACGCTGTGCGCGAGGCCCTGGACAAGATCGGCGGTTTCATCGAACTCGACAACCGGCCCGGACAGGGGCTGGGGATCCGGCTGAAACTGCCGCTGACGCTGGCGATGGCCGGGGTGCTGATCATCGAGACCGCCGGTCAGCGCTATGCCCTGCCGCAGGCTGCCGTGGTCGAACTTGTGCGGTCCAATCCTGAAGGCGACGTGCGGATCGAGATGCTGGCAAGCCAGCCGACGTTGCGGATGCGCGATCGCCTGATCCCGGTTCTTGACCTGGCCGGAATCCTTGGGTTTGAGGCAACGGTCACGGACAGCGGCCTCATCGTTGTTGCCGAGTTCGGCGGCCGGATGTTCGGCCTGTCGGTCGAGGCAATCCATGAGACCGAGGAGATCGTGGTCAAACCGATGCCGTCGCGGCTGAGGCAGAGTCCGTTCTTCTCGGGCGCGACGATTCTGGGCGATGGGCGCGTTGTCCTGATCCTGGAACCGGCCGGATTTGCGGCATTGCTCGGGCCTGCCGCAGCGGATGCAGCCGAACAGCCGGGCGCAGCGGAAGCGGAAGCCGGGCCGGCCAGCCTGCCGCTCCTGCTGGTGCGTGCCGGAGCCGGCGTTACCCGCGTGGTGCCGCTGGCTCTTGTCTCCCGGATCGAGGAGGTGCCGCTTTCGAGTATCGAGACACTGGGCAGCCGGCGTGTGGTGGGCTATCGCGGCGGGCTCCTGCCGGTTGTCGAGCTTGGCGAGGCAATGAACCGTTCGGCCGATTCGCTGGTGCCGATGCTGGTGTTCCGTCATGCCGGCCGTTCGGTCGGCGTCCTGGTCGATTCGATCGTCGATGTCGTCGATGCCCCGCTCAGGGTCGATGCCGAGGTCGATGTTCCGGGCTGCTGCGGCAGCGCCATCCTGGCCGGCGAAACGGTTCTTGTGCTCGATGTGCCCGGCCTGTTCCAGGCCGGGGGAACGGAACTGGCGGGAGACGGCGAACGACGGGTTCTGCTCGCCGAGGCGTCCGAATTCTGCCGTGCGATGCTGCAACCTGTCATCAGCGGGGCAGCGTCCTGTCTCGAAGTCGCCCGCTCGGCAGAAGAGGCCCGTGCAACGCTTGCGCGTCAGCGGTTCGACGTTGTGGTGATCGGTGTCGATACAGCCGAGATGCTTGATCTGCTTGAAGCCGCCGCGGGGGAGGCGGGGCTCGGTAGCCGCTTCATCGCACTGACGGCACGCCCCGGCGGCCGGC
>DAOMXG010000112.1:0-8036 GCA_035436995.1 Beijerinckiaceae bacterium | reverse complement strand
GTTAGAGCATGTCTTCTGCGATTAACCGGTATCCACTTAATCGCGACATGCTCTGTTGGCGTCAAAGAAGGCGGGCAGCTGACACGGGGCGTCCTTGAAAGAACAGATCGCCCGCCGTCATTCCGCCTTTTCGCGCCGCTCCCTGGCGATCAGCATCAGGTTGCGGGCATAGATGAACAGCGACAGCGACTGGCCGAGGATGATGACCGGCTCGCGGCGCTTGATGCCGTAGACCAGCGTGATCAGCCCGCCTCCGATCGAAAACAGCCAGAAGGCCAGCGGCACAACGGACCGCCCCGCCCGTTCCGATGCAATCCACTGCACCAGGAAGCGCGCGGTGAACAGCAATTGCCCGCCGATGCCGATCAGCAGCCACAGATCGGCCTTTTCGATAAAGACGTCGTAGAGATAACCGCCGATGTCCTTCGACAATTGCATGACGAACATGATCGACGCCTACCTTTCCTGCGCCAGGGGCGTCGGCTTCTTGCGGCGGATCAGCCACCAGACACCCGCCAGATCGGTGATGCCGACCCAGAACCGGTCGAAGAACCGGTAGTTGGAGGTGCCCGAGCCGCGCGGCCGGTCGACTACATCGGCATGGACGACCTTGAACCCCTCGCGCACCATCAACGCCGGCATGAAGCGATGCAAGGCATCGAAATACGGCAGGCTCAGATAGGCATCTCGGCGGAAGCACTTGAGACCGCAGCCGGAATCGCGCGTGCCATCCTTGAGGATCGCGCCGCGCACCGTGTTGGCAATGCGCGATTGCAGCTTCTTGAACGCGGTATCCTGCCGGCCGACCCGCTGGCCCTGCGCCAGCCCGGCGGCGGGGCCTGCCGCATGCAGCGCGCCAAACAGCACGGGGATGAAGGCCGGATCATTCTGGCCGTCGCCATCGAGCGTGCAGACAATCTCGGCCCGGGCATGGCGGACGCCGGACCGCACCGCCGCCGACTGGCCGGTCGATTTGTCGTGGACGATATGGCGCAGCCAGGGACGGCTCGCCTTCAATTCGTCGAGCACACGGCCGGTGCCGTCGGTCGAGCCATCATTGACGTAGATGACCTCGTAGGGGCCGAGGGAAAACACCGCCGCGCTGATTTCGGCCACCAGCGGCGCGATATTGCCCTCTTCGTTCCTGACCGGAACGACCACGGAAATCACGGGACGCGGGGCGCTGCTCTGGTTCATCTGTTCCACCAATCCGGCGCGCTTGTAGACCAATCGGCAGCGCCTGTCAGCGCTTGATCCATACCCCTATGTCAAGAGTGCGGCCGCCATTGATATTGATGCCCTTGACGCGGCCGAGCAGAGAATGCCCGGTGGCCATCGGCGGCAGCAACCGGTTGAACTCCGCCTCCTCGCGCGATTCGACGAAGGCGATGCGGCAGCCGCCTTCCGGCGCATAGAGAAAGGCCGGAACCTCGCCGCCGCTCATCATGTCGAGATCGGTCGCGGTGAGAAACACCAGGCTCGGCTCGCGAAAGCCTGCGGTGGCAAAAGCCGGCCTGTCGCATCCGGCAGAGCGGGCGACCTCGGCCAGATGCCGGCTCAGATTGATCGCCTTCAGCTCCGGCACGCCAAAGCGGAAGGCAGCAATCGACAGGGGCACAGCCGCGACAAGCCCCACCAGCAGCGCACCGCGCACCTCGCCCTGCCACAGGCTGCGCGCCGCCACGGCCGCAAGCACCGTCGCCAGCCCGATGAGCGGCATCGCCGCCAGCGGCAACGCCCGGTCAAACCACCAGAAGGCCGCCGGAGCGCCGATCAGCAGTGCAGCCGGGATCAGCAGCATCAACCCCGCCGAGACCGGCAGGCGCCAGCCATCGAAGGGAATCGCCCGCCGCTCCACCGCCATCATGATCAGGATCGCCACCGCCGGAAACAACGGCAGCACGTAATGCGGCAGCTTGGTCGGCATCGCTTCAAGAACCAGCCACATCGGCAGGATCCAGGCGAGCAGGAAGGTCACCGCATCGTCCTTGCGATCCGACCACCAGAACCAGCCGGTCAGCGCCACCAACGGAGCGCCGGGCCAGAAGGTCGCCCAGAAGGCGAAGAAATAGGAACCGGGCGGTCCCCAGTGCTTTTCGGCCACGCTTCCGACCTTGCCGAGCATGTCCTTGCCGACCGATTCGGCAAAGAACGAGCCGCCCGACTTGATGGCGATCGCCACCAGCCATGGCAACGCGATGGCGAGCACGATCGCCAGCCCCATCGCCGGCCGCATCGGCTTCAGCCAGGCAAAGGAACGCTCCCGCCAGGCCAGAAACAGCGCAACGATCAGTGGAATAAGCGGCGTGATCGGCCCTTTCACCAAAATTCCAATGCCGATGGCGATCCAGAAGACCAGCGCCGTGCCGAGGCCGGGCGCTCCCCGCACATCGGGCGAGACGAAGGCGAAGTAAGAACGCGCCAGCGCACCCATCGCCGCCACAACCGTCGCCGCCAGAACGGCATCGGTCTTGGCAAGCCTGGCCTCGACCCCCAGAAGAATCGACCCCGCCATCAGTGCCGCAGCCATCAGCGCCGCGGGCCGGGCCAGAAACGCCAGCGCCGTCCAGTAGGTCAACCCGACCACCAGCATGGCGCCGATCAGCGAGGGGATGCGGTAATAGCCGATGGTGCCGCGCGCATCCTTCGCCCCGGCCGCCTCGGCCAGCTTCACCGCAGCGACCTGCATCCAGTAGATGCCGACCGGCTTCTTGTGGCGGGCCTCTTCCTGAAAACGGATATCGACGTAATCGCCGGTCTCCATCATCTGTTTGGAGGCCTGGGCAAAGCGTGGCTCGTCGCGATCCATCGGCTGGAGCGTGAACTGGCCGGGCACGAAGAACAGCAGCGTCAGCCCGAACAGCACGGCAAGCGCGCGGGCATGCGAACGCGACAGGGTGTCAATCAGACGGTCCATCATGCCGCCTCTGTGGCACAGGCAGGCGGCAAAAGCGAGCCATACCGCCCTGCTCCGGGCGCCATGGCGACCCCTGCAGGGTTCGAACCTGCGACCTCATGCTTAGAAGGCACGTGCTCTATCCAGCTGAGCTAAGGGGCCGGTTCGGAGGGCCGAACGGTCAGTGGGTCCACTGGCCGACGCGGTTGAACTTGAAATTGTCCGAATAGGAAGCCGAGCGCGGCACCCGCTCGCGCGGTTCCTCGACGCGGTAGGGAATGCCGTTTCTCTCGGCATAGGCGATGGCCGCCTCCTTGCTGTCGAACCACATGCGCACCTGCGCCTGCATGTCGGACGAGGAGGTCCAGCCCATCAGCGGCTCGACCTCGCGGCGAGCCTCGGGCTCGAAATCCAGCATCCAGCGCTTGGCCTTGGCCTGGCCGGACTGCATCGCGTTGCGGGCGGGCTTGTAGATGCGGGCGGTCATCGGATCCCTCACGGCTCTTCAATGGCGGACGGCGGCTGGTCGGGGCAGCAGGATTTGAACCTGCGACCCTCTGCTCCCAAAGCAGATGCGCTACCAGGCTGCGCTATACCCCGGATCACGCCGCTCATCCAGAGGATCGGCTATCATGCCTCAGGCTGAGACCACAAGCCCGAACCACTTCGCTAAAGGCAATCCGTCGCAACTCGCACCTGAAATTTGTCACGCGCCTCAAAAACGATTGAAACAAGCTAATCGTTGTCATAATGGGAACGAATTCTAAAGTGAATGTGGCCATCGTTGACTTGACCAACCTTTGTGAACCGCTACACAGGAGAAGGGAGCAATGTCAAAAAAGATGACCAGCCGACGCCGCTCAAAGGCCTTCTTCGCGGGATTTACCACTGGCTTGGCTGCACCTGCGCTTTTGGTGTCGGGAGCTTTCGAGGTAACAGGACAGCGGGCCGGGACCTATTCTGTTACAGAGGTTTGGCGCGATGTCGGACGATCCATCAAAGTCAATGCGGCGTCCTACAGACAACGCCGCAGGGAACTCGACAACGCCTGATCGGCCAGACTCCGCCGACGGGAAAGTGACGGAAGCGATTGCTCGCGTCCTGAAGGACGCCGGGACAAGACCGACAGACGCTCCACGAGTGGCTCAACAGGTCATTATGACCTTGGAATCTTTCCACTCAGGACCACTTCCGCCAGCGCGCGATTTCGCAGCATATGAGCAGATATGCCCAGGCGCTGCCCGCGACATACTTAATATGGCAAAGGAAGAACAGCGCCAGCGATATGAGATTGAGCGTAAAGATCTGAATGGAGCAATTTTTTTAAATCTTGTTGGGATGCTCTGCGCTGTTTCCGTCATTGGCGGCATGATTTTTGCTGCGGTCTATCTGGCGAAGAACGATAAAACTGCCGCCGCCGTTGCGATAGTAACTGGGACAAGCGTTGCATCTGTTATTGCGGCATTTGTACGAAAGTCGAATAAGAACCCTGCTGAATTGCCGCAGAAGCAACCACCTAAGAAAAATAAGAAAAACTGAATATACGATTTCATCACTTGGCCGGGAACATCGGGTGAAAAATGCGATCGCCCGGCTTCAGGCCCAGCTTGTCGGAAATTCCCGCATTGACCTCCAGCACCGCCCGCACCGGAATGCCCGAACTGATCGTGCGCTCGGAATGCGGCTCGGTGCGGCGCTCGATCCGGTGCACCGTGCCATCGGCCCTGATGAAGATCATGTCGAGCGAAATATAGGTGTTCTTCATCCACATCATGACCTGCTGATCGCGCTCGAAATCGAACAGCATGCCGTATTCGCCCGGCATCGACTGGCGGAACATCAGCCCCTTGGCACGGTCCGCATCGGTGCGCATCACATCGACCTTGAACGGATACTTGCCGGTCATGGTGAGGATCTCGAGCTTGCCCTGCTCGCCCTCCGGAGCCTTGGCAACGGCCGAAGCGCCCTCGCCCATGCGGCTGAGATTGGTCCACAGCGAGATGCCGCTGACCAGCAGCGTCACAGCCACGAAGGCAACAACAAACCAGCGGCGATTCGGCACCGGCATTTCAGAGGACGACGTCATCGGCACACCTGTCGTTCGGGCCGACAGACATACGCCGCCACAACCTGCACCTCAAGAGGCCAGCTGCTGCCGATCAGTGCGACATCGGCCCGGAGGGTCCATCCTCCAGTCGGATATCGGCCGCCATCTGCCCCTTGGGACCGGCGCCGAACCGCACCAGCACCCATTGCCCCGGCCTCAGTTCGGCAATACCGAACCGGCGCAGGGTCTCCATATGGATGAAAATGTCCGGCGTGCCGTCACCGCGGGTCAGGAAGCCGAAGCCGCGCAGACGGTTGAACCACTTCACCATCGCCCGCTCGTAGCCACCCTCGGCCGTCACCGTCACATGGGTGCGCGCCGCCGGCAGCGTGGACGGATGGGCGGCGGTGGACGGATCCAGCGAAAGCACGCGGAAGGCCTGATAACCGCGGGCGCGCTGGACAACCTCGCAGACAATCCTGGCGCCTTCCTGCGCTGTCTGGAACCCATCGCGACGCAGGCAGGTCACATGCAGCAGAATGTCGGGCAGGCCGTTGTCAGGAATGATAAAGCCATAGCCCTTGGCCACGTCAAACCATTTGATCACGCCAGAAATCTGAATGAGATCAAGATTCTGATCGAGCGTTCCGTCCTGCCGCAACAGCTCCGCAGACTGGCCCTGCGCCGCCGGCATCACCGGAATCTTCTTGTCGCCAAAAACGTCACTGGCCATCGTCTGAACCCACCCAAGCGCGCCCGCAAAACGCGCGAATCTGTTGAACAGAATAGCAAAGCGATGAAGTCTGCAAACAGGTATTGGTGGTTCCGACAAAGTTTTCCAATCAATAGTTCCCCATCCGGGACAGGGTTGGACCAATGTCGGCGTGGATCACCAGATCGGCTGCGCGGTCGAGTTCTGTCGGTTCGCGGTTGATGATGACCAGACGGGCGCCGGCGCGGCGGGCGATCAGCGGCAGGCTTGCGGCCGGATAAACCACCAGTGAGGAGCCCAGCACCAGGAACAGATCGCAGGTCGTCGCCAGCTCCTGCGCGCGGCGCATCGCCGCTTCCGGCATGGGCTGGCCGAAGGAGATCGTCGCCGACTTGACCAATCCGTCACAGGCCAGACAGCGCGGACTTGTCGCTTCCGCCTCCAGCCGCGCCCGCACCCAGGCGAGTTCGTAGATCCTGCGGCAGTCAAGGCAGGCGGCATAGGTGCCGTTGCCATGCAGTTCGATCACCTTGTCCGGCGGCGTGCCGGCGGCCTGATGCAGCCCGTCGATATTCTGGGTGATGATCGCCGGCGAGCGTCCGTCGGCCACCAGCCGGGAGAGAAACCGATGGCCGATCGACGGGCCGGCCCCGGCATAGAGATCGTCCATGGCAAACTTGCGCCGCCAGGCCTCGCGCCGCGCCGGTTCGGAGGTGATGAACTGGTCAAAGGCAACCGGACGGTTGGCCAGCCACGGGCTGCCGGGCGAGCGGAAATCAGGAATGCCGCTTTCGGTCGAAATACCCGCGCCGGTAAAGCCGACGATGCAGCGCGCCTCGGCCAGCCAGCCAGCCAGCGCGGTCAGCGGCTCGGCTGTCACCGGGTCGCCTGCCGGGCCAGCTGCGTGATCGCCGCCCAGTCCCCTGCCGCGATGGCTGCGGCCGGCGTCAGCCACGAGCCGCCAACCGCAAAGACCGTCTTGAGGGCGAGATAATCCGCCATGTTGCCAGGCCCGATGCCCCCGGTGGGGCAGAAGCGAAGATGCGGACAGGGGCCGGCCACCCCCTTGAGATAGTCGAGGCCGCCGGCGGCGGCAGCCGGGAAGAACTTCAATTCGGCAAAGCCGAGTTCGGCCAGTGTCAGCATTTCCGAAACCGTCGCCGCGCCCGGCAGAACCGGCACCGGAACCTCGGCCAGCGCCTCGCGCAGGGACGGTGTCGTGCCGGGGGTGACCAGAAACCGCGCTCCGGCCTTCAGACAGGCCTCGACATCGCGCGGGGACAGCACCGTCCCTGCCCCGACCAGAATGTCAGGCCGCTCGTCCGCAATCGCGCGGATCGCTTCCAGTCCCGAGGCGGTGCGCAAGGTCACCTCGGCCACGCTCACGCCACCATCGGCCAGCGCATCGATCACCGCCAGTCCCTCGGCGACGCTGTTGAATGCCAGCACGGGAATGACCCGGTTGCGCCCCAGCAGCGGCAGGATCGAGGATCGAGGGGACATCATTGGCTCTCCGGGGGGGGGGCGCATCTGGCGTCCCAATCCTGCATAATCCTCACGCCACGCGCAACGACCGTGCTGCCATCGCCACCGCACAGAACGCCAGCAGCGAGAAAACGGTGACGGCCGGCGCCAGACCCACCTGATCGGCACTGGCGCCGAGCACCAGCGCTCCGATCGCCGGGGCCAGCCGCGCGATGACCGAATAGATGCTCATCACCCGGCCCAGCCGGTGCATCGGCGTCTGCGCCTGCACATAGGTCGTCGAGGCAACGCCGCTGGTCGTCATCGCCAGGCCGAAGATCAGGAGCACGATCAGCGCAGCCCAGAAATTGGTGCAATAGGCAAACAGCAGGCCCATCGCCACGAACAGAAACGAGCCGGAAACGATATGCCGGTGCATGGCCCGCCCGGCCGGCTGGCCGACCAGATACGCCGCCCCGGCGATGGCACCGCAACCGACGGCAGCGCTCAGCATGCCAAACCCGCCTTCGGCACGGCCGAACACCTGATCGGCAAAGGCCGGGAACATGTCGATGATCGGCCGCACCAGCAGCGATGTCAGCAGTTGCAGGCCAAGCACGGCCCGCATCGGGGCGCTCGACAGCATGTCGCGCATCACGGTTGCGTAGCTGACCGACGCGCCCTCCTCCGTGCCGGCCGCCACCGAAGCGGCGGCGCTTTCATCACGGCTGATCTGCGACAGGCAATAGGTATTGGTGGCAAAACCCACCGCCGCCACGGCAAAGGCCAGCGGTTCAAGCCCCAGGACCAGCAGGGGGGCGGCGATCAGCGGCCCGATGAAGCGGGTGACATTGAGCGAAATCGAAACAACCGCCGAGGCCGTGGCGATCTGCCCGCGCCCGGCCAGCGACGGGCCG
>DAOMXG010000111.1:0-8047 GCA_035436995.1 Beijerinckiaceae bacterium | reverse complement strand
GGGCCGCGGGCGCCCGGTTTGGACGCTGGCTCGGCCGTATCGACGGATACGCTCTTCGCCAGCCTCCGCCCGGATCGCTACGCGGCCCGCGAAACGCAATGGGTTCAATCCGGTCGGAAAGTGCTCTAGGACTTTAGGCTTGCCTCGTCTGCCGGGGTTCCCTAGTGTCTGGCGCATAATCGACTATTCTTTCCGGGAGGGAAAACCAGGATGACTGTCAACAAGCGTGTCTTCTTCAAGGGTGCCATGGCTGCGGCCATGCTGGCTGGTTCGGTCGTGACCGCCAGCGCACAGATGGAGCTGAAGATCATGGCGCCGGCCGCGCCCGGTGGCGGCTGGGACGGCACCGCCCGCTCCATGCAGTCGGCGCTGACTGCGGCGGGTCTGGCCAAGAACATCCAGGTCACCAACGTTCCCGGCGCCGGTGGCGCCATCGGCCTCGCCCAGTTTGTCAACACCGCCAAGGGCGACGCGAACCAGCTGATGGTCAACGGCTTCGTCATGGTCGGCTCGCTGATCACCAACAAGTCGCCGGTCAACCTGTCGATGGTCACCCCGATTGCGCGGCTGACGGCCGAGGCGCTGGTGATCGTGGTTCCTGCCGAGTCCAAGATCCAGAACGCCAAGGAACTGGCGGATGCGATGAAGGCCGACATCTCCAAGGTGACCTTCGCCGGCGGCTCGGCCGGTGGCGTCGATCATATCCTGGCCGCGCTGATCGCCGGAACGATGGGCCTCGACGGCTCCAAGGTCAATTACGTGCCCTTCGCCGGCGGCGGCGAGGCGCTGGCGGCGCTGCTGTCGAACCGCGTGACCGCCGGCATTTCCGGCTGGGGCGAGTTCGAGGGCCAGATCAAGGCCGGCAAGCTGCGCGCCATCGCCGTCACCTCCGGCGGCAAGCTGCCCGGCAACCCGACGCCGACGCTGCGCGAGCAGGGCATCAACCTAGAACTGATCAACTGGCGCTCGGTCGTGGCCGCGCCGGGCATCAGCGCCGATCAGAAGAAGGCGCTGTCGGATGTCATCGACAAGATGGTCAAGTCGAAGGAATGGCAGGACGTTCTCAAGCAGCGCGGCTGGGATGATGCCTATCTGGCCGAGCCGGCGTTCGGCGAATTCCTGAAGGCCGAGCAGACCCGCGTCGAGGGCGTTCTCAAGGCCGTGGGCCTCGTCAAGTAAGAGAGTGCAGCGCGGGCAGCAGGGGGGCGCTGCCCGCGTCAGGCGTATGGTGCCGGCCGGCGAGCAGAGTGCTGGCCGGCAATCGGGGGGCTTTCGATGAATGACCAGCAACCGCGCGTTCGGCGCGATCATTCCGCCGCGATTGTCGGCTTTTTCCTGCTGTTTGTCGCCGGGGTGCTGTTCTACGACACCTATTCGGTCGATCGTGCGGTTGCCTATGGCGTCGGCCCCACGGCAATGCCGAAGGTGATATCCGGCGGCCTTGCGATTCTGGGCGTCCTGTCGCTGCTCTCGGCAGTCAAGGGCGAGCGTTTCGAGATCGAAAGCACCGACTGGCGCGCGGTCGCGATCGTGGTTGCCGGCTTTCTGACGTTGACCGTGATGATCGGCAGCGGTGCCGGCTTCATTCCGGCGATGACGGTGCTGTTCACGGTCACCTCCTATGCCTTTGGCCGGCGTGCCCTGATGGCCGATGCGGCCATCGGCGTGGTTCTGGCCACCCTGATCTATCTGTTGTTCTCCAAGCTCCTGGCTCTGTCGCTGCCGCAAGGCCCGATCGAGCGGCTGTTCGGTTGAGGAGGGGGCTATGGAGTCGTTCCATGCGCTGATGCAGGGCTTTTCTGTTGCCCTGACCTTCCACAAGCTGATGTATGCCAGCCTCGGCGTGCTGCTTGGCACCGCGGTCGGCGTGCTGCCCGGCATCGGCCCGGCGGTGACGGTGGCGCTGCTGCTGCCGGTGACGTTCAAGCTCGATCCGTCCGGCTCGCTCATCATGTTCGCCGGCATCTATTACGGGGCGATGTATGGCGGCTCGACCACCTCGATCCTGATCAACACGCCCGGCGAAAGCGCCTCGATGGCGACATCGCTGGAAGGCTCGAAGATGGCCAAGAGCGGCCGCGCCGGGCCGGCGCTGGCCACGGCCGCCATCGGATCGTTCGTGGCCGGCACGCTGGCCACCTTCGGCATCGCCTTTCTTGCGCCGTGGATGGTGAAATTTGCCGTTCAGTTTGGCCCTGAGGATTATTTCGCGCTGATGGTGCTGGCCTTTGTCACGGTCTCGGCGACCTTCGGCAATTCCCCGCTCAAGGGCATGATCTCGCTCTTCCTTGGTCTGGCGCTTGGATTGATCGGCATCGACAAGCTGACCGGCCAGTCGCGGCTGACCTTCGGCCTGCCCGAATTGCTCGATGGTGTCGAGGTCACGACGCTGGCCGTCGGCCTGTTCGCCATCGGCGAGGCGCTGTATGTCGTCTCCCAGCGCCAGGAACAGGGCGAGATGATGAAGCTTTCTGGCTCGCTATGGATGTCGAAGTTGGATTGGCAGCGTTCCTGGAAACCGTGGATCCGCGGCACGCTGTTCGGTTTTCCCATCGGCGCGCTGCCGGCGGGCGGGGCGGAAATTCCGACCTTCCTCAGCTATTCGACCGAAAAGCGGCTGTCCAGGCATCCCGAGGAATGGGGCACCGTCGGCGCCATTGAGGGTGTCGCCGGACCAGAGGCGGCCAACAACGCCTCGGTTGCCGGAACGCTGGTGCCGCTGCTGTCACTGGGGCTGCCGACTTCGGCGACGGCGGCGATCCTGCTGGCCGGCTTTCAGCAATTCGGCCTCAACCCCGGTCCGCTGCTGTTTGCCGAGAATGCGCAGATCGTCTGGACGCTGATCGCCTCGCTGTTCATTGCCAATGTCATGCTGGTGATCCTGAACCTGCCGCTGGTCGGTCTCTGGGTTCAGCTTCTGAAGATCCCGACGCCGTGGCTCTATTCCGGCATCCTGATGTTCGCCGCCATGGGCTCGATCGCCACCAAGGGTTCGGTGGCCGAGCTCCTGATGCTGATCACCTTTGGCATCATGGGTTTCCTGATGCGCCGGCATGATTATCCGGTGGCGCCGATGGTGGTCGGCCTCATTCTCGGACCGATGGCGGAAAGCCAGCTCAGGCGGGCCCTGCAGATCAGCCTGGGGGATCCTCTGGTACTGGTGCAGAGCCCGATCGCGGTGGTGATCCTGCTGGTCGCGGCGGTAGCGTTCATCGCGCCGTTCGTCACCAATACCCGCCGCTTCAAGGCGGAAGAGGATTGAAGGCAGAGGCCGTCCGGGCCTCTCGCGTGCCCTGCGCAATGCCTACTTCGTCTCGCCCCAGAAGATCACCCAGGTCGCAAAATCCGGGGTGAAATCCTCGAAGCGGTGTTCCTCATGCGCGGCGGCATAGAGCACGTCGCCGGGCCCGAACGGCACCACCTCACCCGCCCGGCGATACCGTCCCGTCCCGCTGATCACGACATAGATCTCGTCGCGGTCATGCGGCGTCTGGTCATCGCGGCCCTTCGGCGCATAGTGGCGCAGCTCAAGCCCGTTGTCGTCGAATGCCAGGGTGGAAAGCCGCCCCGGAGGGAACGGCAGGGCAGCCGCTTCCGCCGGGGTGAACCGTGTCCTTGGCTTTGGCCCTGCCATCAGGCCAGCGCCTGATCGAGATCGGCGATCAGATCGTCCGCATCCTCGATGCCGACCGAGATGCGCACCACATCCGGCCCGGCGCCGGCGACCACCTTCTGCTCGTCGGTGAGCTGGCGATGGGTGGTTGAAGCCGGATGGATGACCAGGCTGCGCGTATCGCCGACATTGGCCAGATGCGAGAACAGCTTGAGGTTCGACACCAGCTTGATGCCGGCGTCATAGCCGCCCTTGAGGCCGAAGGTGAACACAGCGCCGGCGCCCTTGGGCGAATATTTCTTGGCCAGCGCATGATACTTGTCGCCCTTCAGGCCCGGATAGCTGACCCAGGCGACCTTCGGATGCTTGGCAAGATGCTCGGCCACCTTCAGTGCATTGTCCGAGTGGCGCTGCATCCTCAGCGGCAGCGTCTCGATGCCGGTCAGCAGCAGGAAGGCGTTGAACGGCGAGAGCGCCGGTCCAAGATCGCGCAGGCCGAGGACGCGGCAGGCGATGGCAAAGGCGAAATTGCCAAAAGTCTCGGCCAGCACCATGCCGGAATATTCCGGGCGTGGCTGGGTCAGCGAGGGATACTTCTTGCCATACTTCAGCCAGTCGAACTTGCCACCGTCGACAATGACGCCGCCGATCGAGTTGCCATGACCGCCGAGGAACTTGGTCGCCGAATGCACGACGATATGCGCGCCATGCTCGAACGGGCGGATCAGATAGGGCGTTGCCAGCGTGTTGTCGACGATCAGCGGAATGCCGGCGCGGTCGGCGATCTTGGCAATCGCCGCGATGTCGGTGACGACACCGCCCGGGTTGGCGATGGACTCGATGAAGATCGCCTTGGTTTTCGGCGTGATCGCCTTTTCGAACGAGGCGAGATCGTCGGTGTCGGCCCAGACAACATTCCAGTTGAACTTGCGATAGGCGTGGTTGAACTGGTTGATCGAGCCGCCATAGAGCTTCTTGGCGGCGACGAATTCGTCGCCCGGCTCCAGCAGCGTGTGGAAGATGAGGTGCTCGGCCGCATGGCCCGAGGCAACGCCCAGCGCCGCCGTGCCGCCCTCCAGCGCCGCGACGCGCTCTTCCAGCACGGCGGTCGTCGGGTTGGTGATGCGGGTGTAGATGTTGCCGAACGCCTGCAGGCCGAACAGCGAGGCGGCGTGATCGACGTCATCGAAAACGAAAGACGTCGTCTGGTAGATCGGCGTCGCCCGCGCGCCGGTGGCGGCATCGGGGGCGGCGCCCGCATGGACGGCTAGTGTGTTGAAACCGGGGGCCTTCTCGCTCATCGCCTTGCTCCTGTGATCCTGCACCGAACGTTGGCAAACGCTATCGAAGAACGATTTGTTCGTCAAACAGAACATGCGCCCTGCGACAGCCTGCCCGGCGCTTTCGGGCCGTCACAGCTCGCCCCTTCCCAAATGCCTCCCGATAGGGCAAAGGAGCGCCAACCGTTTCCAATCGAACCGTCAGGGTCAGCCCGTGAAAATCATCGCCAGCAACGTCCGCAAGGGCAACATCCTCGAACACGAGGGCCAGCTCTACGCCGTCATCACCGCCGAGAGCTTCTTTCCCGGCAAGGGCACGCCGACGACGCAGATCGACATGCGCCGCATTTCCGACGGAGTGAAGATCTCGCTGCGCTACAAGACGACCGAGCAGGTCGAGCGCGCCTTCGTCGAGGACAAGGAACACACCTTCCTCTACAAGGACGGCGACGGCTATCACTTCATGAACCAGGAAAACTACGAACAGGTCCAGGTCAGCGACGACGTCATTGGCGACCAGTCGAAGTTCCTGCAGGAGAACATGGTCTGCATCCTGTCGATGTTCGATGGCAAGGCCGTGGCAATCGAACTGCCGGCGCGTGTGACGCTGGAGATCATGGAAACCGAGCCGGTCACCAAGGGCCAGACCGCCTCGTCCTCCTACAAGCCGGCGATCCTGTCGAACGGCGCCCGCGTCATGGTGCCGCCGCACATCACCGCCGGCACCCGCGTCGTGGTTCAGACCGCCGACGGCGCCTACGTCGAACGCGCCAAGGACTGATTGGTTCACGCCTCGCCGGCTGAGGCAGCCTTCCTCCCCCCTTGAGGGGGAGGTCGCGCCACCGGCGCGGGAGGGGGTTGGCCAGGACTGCACGGGCTGTTCACCGCGCCCGTTGAAGGCAAAGGGCACGCAGGGTCCGCGTCACACTTTCCGCCAGATCGACAGCTTCTGCGCGCCCTTGCCGTGCAGTTGCGGGCGCTTGGCCGAAATGGTGCGCGAGTTGACGCCGGTCCAGCCGATCTCGCCGGAAAGCCGGCCATATTCGATCTTCGGGCAGCGGTTCATCACCACCCGGATGCCAGCAGCTTCCGCCTTGGCGGCTGCGGCGTCATTGCGCACCGAAAGCTGCATCCAGATGACCTTGGGCAGCGGATCGAGCGCCAGCGCCTCATCGACGATTCCCGCTGCCGCTTCCGAATTGCGGAACACTTCCACCATGTCGATCGGCTCGGCAATGTCGGCGAGCCTGGCGAACACCGGCTGGCCCACCATGGTCGAGCCGGCGCGGCCCGGATTGACCGGAATGACCTTGTAGCCGCGCTCAATGAGGTATTTCAGCACAAAAAAGCTCGGCCGCGCCTCGTTGTCGGAGGCGCCCACCAGCGCCACGGTTTTCGTGGTCTTGAGGATGTCGAGAATGTATGCGTCGGGGTATTGATCGTGATCCATGCGCTGCAAGGTGGGCGGGCGCGGCCGAATGTCAAGGGTTCGCCTCTCGACAGGGCTGCCCGGAGCCGGCATGAATCGGCAAAAGGACAAGCGAGGACGCCGATGCCCGATCCCATTCACCCCACCGGTCTTGATGCCTACAAGCCCGCCGAGATCGCCCAGCGCATCGAGGCGGCGGGAATGGGCAAGGCCGGCCTGGCCTTTGTGCCGCTCGCAACCCTGAGCGTGCTTGCCGGGGTGTTCATCGGTTTCGGCGCCGCAGCCTATACGATGACAATGACCGGCGCCGATCTTGCCTTTGGCCCGGCGCGGTTCCTGGGCGGGCTGGTGTTCGCGCTCGGGCTGGTGCTGGTGGTGATCGGCGGCGCGGAACTGTTCACCGGCAATACGCTGATCGTCATGGCCTGGGTTGACCGCAAGGTTGCGACGCGCGCCATGCTGCGCAACTGGATCATCGCCTATTTCGGCAATCTGGCCGGCTCGCTGGCGCTTGTCGCTCTGATGGCGGTGGCGGGGATGCTTTCGGGCGGCATGGGTGCGACCGCCGCGAAGATCGCGACCGCCAAGGTCAATCTCGGCTTTGTCGAGGCGTTCACGCGCGGCATTCTCTGCAATGCGCTGGTTTGTCTTGCGGTCTGGCTGACCTTCGCCGGCCATTCGGCCACCGACAAGATCCTGGCAATCCTGCTGCCGATCGCCGCTTTCGTCCTGCTCGGCTTCGAGCATTGCATCGCCAACATGTATCTGATCCCGGCCGGCTGGCTGGCTGGCGCACCGGTGACGGCGGGCGGTTTTGCCAACAACCTCCTGGCGGTCACGCTCGGCAATATCGTCGGCGGGGCGGGCGGTGTCGCGCTCAGCTACTGGCTGGCCTACGGGCGGCGGGAATAAGGGCAACCTCAATCCCGGCGACTCTGCGTGATGGCCGGCCGGTCATCAACGGGAGTTTCTGGTTGGGAGCGAAGCGACGCCGAGCTGATGCGAGGGACGCCCTTGCCCTGGCAAGGGCCACTAAAAAGGCGCTACTCCCCCCGCCATTCGGGCCTGCGCTTGCCCAGCACCGCGCCGATTCCTTCCTCGGCATCGCGCGCCAGCATGTTGTCGACCATCACCCCGGCCGCATAGGCGTAGGCGGCGTCGAGATCCATCTCGCGCTGGCGGTGGAAGGCTTCCTTGCCGATTTTCAGCGTCAGCGGCGATTTGGAGGCGATGATCGCCGCCATCTCGCGCGCCGCATCCAGCGCCTTGCCGGCAGGCACCACGCGGTTGATCAGGCCGACGCGGTAGGCTTCCGCCGCCGGCACCATCTCGCCGAGCAGCAGCATTTCCAGCGCATGTTTGGGGGCGAGATTGCGGGTCAGCGCTACCATCGGCGTCGAGCAGAACAGGCCGATATGCACGCCCGGCGTGCAGAATTTCGCATTCATCCCTGCAACGGCAAGGTCGCAACTGGCGACCAGCTGGCAGCCGGCGGCGGTGGCCACCCCCTCGACCGCCGCGATCACCGGCTTGGGCGAGCGGACAACCGCTTTCATCATCGTGGCGCAGCGGCCCATGATGTCAGTGAAATAGGCGCGGCCGCGATCCGCATCGGCTCTTCGGGCGGTCATTTCCTTGAGATCATGCCCGGCGGAAAACGCCGGCCCCTCGGCGGCGATAACCACGGCGCGCACGGCCCGGTCGTCGGCGATCGCCGCCATTTCG
>DAOMXG010000110.1:0-8062 GCA_035436995.1 Beijerinckiaceae bacterium | reverse complement strand
TGGCGGCCGGCGCATCGGCACAGTCACCTCCGGCGGCTTCGGCCCGACGCTGAATGGCCCGCTGGCGATGGGCTATGTCGAGGCGGCGTTCGCTGCCCCCGGCACCGAGGTTAGCCTGATCGTCCGCGACAAGCCCCTGCCGGCGCGCATCGTATCGATGCCGTTCGTTCCCAATCGCTACGTTCGTTCCAAGTAACTCCTGTCCAAGCAACCCCTTTCCGGAAGGTTCCGACCCATGAGCATCGTCCGTTACAGCAAGGATCACGAATACATCCGCGTCGATGGCGATATCGCCACGGTCGGCATCACCAACTACGCGCAGGAACAGCTCGGCGACGTGGTGTTCGTCGATCTGCCCGCCATCGGCAAGACGGTGGCGGCGGGCGCCGAGACGGCGGTGGTCGAGAGCGTCAAGGCGGCCAGCGAGATCTACGCGCCGGTCGCGGGCACCATCGTTGAAGTCAATAGCGCGCTTGCCGCGACCCCTGACATGGTCAATGCCGATCCGATGGGCAAAGGCTGGTTTCTCAAGTTGAAGATCGCCAACAAGGCGGAGGTCGACAAGCTGATGAGCGAGGCCGAATACACCGATTACCTTGCCTCGATCAGCTGAGCCGGGACCCGTCCATGCGCTACCTGCCCCATTCGGATGCCGATCGTGCCGCGATGCTGGCGCACATCGGCGTTGCCTCCGTCGATGATCTGTTCGCATCCATTCCCGCCGCAAAACGGCTGAAGAAGCTGGTCGATCTGCCGCTCGCCCGATCCGAGATCGAGGTCGAGCGCGAGCTTGCGCGGCTTGCGGCAGAGAACACCTCTGCCGGCTCGGTGCCGTCCTTCGTCGGTGCCGGCGCCTATCGCCATCACGTCCCGGCGACGGTGGATCACCTGATCCAGCGTTCCGAATTCCTGACCAGTTACACACCCTATCAGCCGGAAATCGCGCAGGGGACGTTGCAGGTCCTGTTCGAGTTCCAGACCCAGGTTGCGGCGCTGACCGGCATGGATGTCGCCAACGCCTCGATGTATGACGGCTCGACCGGCACGGGCGAGGCGGTGCTGATGGCCCATCGCATCACCCGCCGCCGCAAGGCGGTGCTCTCGGGCGGGCTGCATCGGCATTATGCCGATGTTGTGCGCACGCTCTCCGGCATGGCTGGCGACGAGGTGGTGACGCTGCCGGCCGACATGACGGCGGGCGAAAACCTCATCAAGGCGCTCGACCCGACTGTGTCCTGCATCGTGGTGCAGACACCGGACGTGTTCGGCAACCTCAGGGATCTCAGCAAGCTGGCCGAAGCCTGCAAGGCCAACGGCTCGCTGCTGATTGCGGTGTTCACCGAGGCGGTCTCGCTCGGTCTGGTCGAATCGCCCGGCGCCATGGGCGCTGACATCGTTGTCGGCGAGGGCCAGTCGATCGGCAACGGCCTCAATTTCGGCGGCCCTTATGTCGGCCTGTTCGCCACCCGCCAGCAATACATCCGCCAGATGCCGGGCCGGCTCTGCGGCGAGACGGTGGATGCCTCGGGGCAGCGTGGCTTTGTGCTGACGCTGTCGACCCGCGAGCAGCACATCCGTCGTGAGAAGGCGACATCGAACATCTGCACCAACTCCGGTCTCTGCGCGCTCGCCTTCACCATCCACATGACGTTGCTGGGGGAAGCGGGCCTGACCCGGCTTGCCGAACTCAACCATGCCCATGCCGTTGATCTGGCCGAAAGGCTGGAGGGCGTTCCGGGCGTGGAGGTGCTGACCCGCGCCTTCTTCAATGAGTTCACCGTGCGTCTGCCGGGACGCGCCGACCGCATCGTCGAGAAGCTGGCCCGGCGCGGCATTCTCGCCGGCGTGCCGGTCTCGCGCCTGTTGCCGCGCGCCGGGCTTGACGACTGCCTGATCGTCGCTGCCACCGAAGTGACCACCGAAGCGGATCGCGCGGGCTTCGCCACCAAGCTGAAAGAGGTGCTCTGATGCTCAACAACCAGGGACGCCCCACCGCAGCCGGTTCTGCCGAGGGAGCCGGCCATCCGACCTTCACCGGCAACCGTGCGCTGGTGCAGGAAGAGGCGCTGCTGTTCGAGATCGGCCGGGCGGATACCACCGGCGTCGATCTGCCGCCGCCGCCGAAGGTCAAAGTGCGCCTGGGCAAGCTCCGGCGTTCCGGCGCTATCGGCCTCGTCGGGCTTTCGGAGCCGGAAACGATGCGCCATTATGTGCGCCTCAGCCAGAAGAACTACGGCATCGACACCGGAATGTTCCCGCTGGGCTCCTGCACGATGAAGCACAATCCGCGCCTCAACGAGAAGATGGCGCGGCTGCCCGGCTTTGCCGACATTCACCCGCTGCAGCCGCAATCGACGGTGCAGGGCGCGCTGAAGCTGATGGAGATGCTTGGCCACTGGCTGATGACGCTGACGGCGATGCCTGCGGTGGCGCTGTCGCCGAAGGCTGGCGCCCATGGCGAACTTGCCGGCATGATGGCGATCAAGGCGGCGATTGCCGCCAGGGGCGAGGCAGCAACCCGCAGCGTCGTTCTGGTTCCCGAATCGGCCCATGGCACCAATCCGGCCACCGCCGCGCTCATCGGCTTTTCGGTGCGCGCCGTCCCCGCCGATGCCGATGGCACCGTGCGTGTCGCCGAGGTGAAGAAGCTGCTCGGCCCGGATGTGGCGGCGATCATGCTGACCAACCCCAACACCTGCGGTCTGTTCGAGCCGGAGATCGCCGCCATCGCCGACGCGATGCACGCGGCGGGCGCCTATTTCTACTGCGACGGCGCCAATTTCAACGCCATCGTCGGCAAGACCCGGCCGGGTGATCTCGGCGTTGATGCGATGCACATCAATCTGCACAAGACCTTCTCGACCCCGCATGGCGGCGGCGGGCCCGGCTCCGGTCCTGTGGTGCTGTCGGAGCGTCTGGCACCGTTCGCGCCGGTGCCGTTTCTGCGCCGCAAGGGCAGCCGGCTGGAACTGGTCGAGCATGCGAAGGGCAGCAAGGCTTTTGGCCGCATGACGGCGTTTCACGGCCAGATGGGCATGTATGTGCGCGCCATGGCCTATATGCTCTCGCATGGCGCCGATGGCCTGCGGCAGGCTTCGGAAGACGCCGTGCTCAACGCCAATTATATCCGCGCCGGCCTCGCCGACCTGATGAGCCAGCCGTTCGGCGATCATCCCTGCATGCACGAGGCGCTGTTCGACGACCAGTGGCTGAAGGGGACCGGCGTGACCACGCTCGATCTGGCCAAGGCGATGATCGACGAGGGCTATCATCCGATGACCATGTATTTCCCGCTGGTGGTCCATGGCGCCATGCTCATCGAGCCGACCGAATCGGAAAGCCGCGCCTCGCTCGATCTGTTCATCATGGCGATGCGCGATCTGGCGATGGCGGCAAAGGCTGGTCACGCAGAACGCTTCACCGGAGCACCGTATCACGCGCCGCGCCGCCGTCTCGACGAGACCCGCGCCGCCCGTCAGCCGGTCTTGAAGTGGACGCCACCCAAGCCGATCACGGCGGAGTGATACCAACGGCCTGCATGCATGACCGACAGGTCGAGAATGCAGGCGGTTGGATAGGAGCGAAGCGACGCCGAGCAGCTGTTGAAAAGACGTTGCGACGGTCTTGCCCGAGGATGACCGACAGGTCATCTCCGAGGGCTGCTGGTGTAATCCAAAATCGTCACGGCCCGCGCAGCAGCTCCATCACCCGGTTGATGGCCTGCTGGCGCGAGGGTCCATGCGTGCCGGAGGTGGCGTTGCCATCGCCCGACTTGGAGAAAGCAAGGCCCTTTCTTTGACGCAGCGGCGTATCGGGCGCATCAAACCCGTGGGTTGCCCCCTCGAAAACATCGATTGTCACCGGGCCGCCGATGCGCGCCAATTCCTGACAAGGCTCAATCGGCGTCCAGTCATCCGCCTTTCCGTGCAGGATGGCCGTGGGGACTTTCGCCCGCCATTCATGTTTGAGCAGGGGCCGGCAGCCGGGATAGAAGGCAATCACGCGGGCAAACCCTGGCGTTTCCGGGGCAAGAGCGGCGACCCGCAGCACTGTCGAACCGCCGTTGGACCAGCCCATCAGGACAATCCGCGCCGGATCGACATCGGCGCGGGCCTTGAGAAAATCCAGTGCACCCAGGGCATCGCCGGTCCGCTTCTGCGGGTTGATCGCGCGATTGGTCACCGAACATTGCGACGCCAGCCCCCGTGAGGCAAAACTGTCCGGCAGAACAACGACAAAACCGGCAGCCTGAAACCGTTCCGCCCAGTCCTGATGCCGCTTGAACAGGGCGCCATCCTTGCGCGCCAGCCCGCCGCAGCCGTGCATCAGGACGATCGCCGGCCGCTTTCCGTCACCACCAGAGGGTTGGAACAGCCTCGCATTGAGCGTCGTTGCATCACGGGAGACAAATGTGACGGACTGCTCGGCGTTGGCCGGATGAGGGAACAGAAAAAGGAGGGGCAGGAACCGGCGCAGCATGAAAGAAGGCTGACCGGATCCGTCCCGATGTCAAGGAAGGGAATGCCGGTCGGCAATGAAAAAAGCCACCTTGCGGTGGCCCTTTTCGCCAATCCGTCAAGCCCAATGTCAGTTCAGCTTGGCCTTGATCTCGCCAAGCGCGGCCTTGAAAGCCGTCTCGGTGCCGGACTGCGCTGCGAGCACCTGCCCGGCGGCCTGCGCAGCAAGTTCCGCCGCGGCGGCCCTCACCTCTGCCGCTGCCTGGGATTCGGCCTGGGAAATCTTCAGTTCCGCCTGCTTCTGCCGGCGGGCCACGAAATCCTCAAGCTTCTGCGCGGCCTCGGCCTTGAAACGCTCGGCTTCAAGCTTGGCGGCCTCGATGATGGTCGCAGCATCCTTCTCGGCCTCGGCCTTTTTCTGCTCGTAGGATGCGAGCAGGGCCTGCGCTTCGTCACGCAGCCGCTTGGCCTCGCTGAGTTCGGCCGCGATCTTCTCGCCGCGCGAATCGATCCCGGACATCAGGGCCTTGAAGCCGCCTGCCCAGACGACAATCCCGATGAAGATCAGGAAGCCAATGGCAACCCAGAGGGTATCGGTCATCGGCGTCTCCTCACTTCTTGGCCAGGGCGGCAACCGCACCGGCAATATCGGCCGCCTTGGCCTTGCCACCGAGCTTATCGACAATCGCCGCCGCCGCCTCTTCGGCGATGGCGCCGACATTGCCCATCGCCTTGGCCTTGGTTGCTGCGATCGACTTCTCCGCCGCAATCAGCTTGGCGGCCTGTTCGGCCTCGACCTGATGACGCCTGGCATCTGCTTCCTTGGACGCAGCCTCACGCGCCGCCTGGGCAATGCCCTGCGCCTTGGCCTTGGCCTGGGCAAGGTTCGCCTCGAACGCCTTGGCGGCATCCTCGGCGGCCTTCTGTGCCTTGGCGGCATCGTTCAGGTCATTCTCGATGCGCGCGCGCCGGTCGCTGATGATTCCGCCGATGCGCGGGATCGCGACGCGCGAGACCATCAGGTAGAGCAGCCCGAAGCTGATCGCCAGCCAGAACAGCTGCCCTGCGAAGGTGGACGAATCGAACGGCGGAAAGCTTCCGCCACCGGTCGGCGCACCGGCCGCATATGCAGCGCCGATGAAAGAGAACGACATGTTAGTTTTCCGTGTGGGGGTAATCCGGACGAAGCCGGATTACTTCACGAACAGCAGGATCAGCGCGACGACGAAGGCGAAAATGCCAAGACCTTCGGCAAGCGCCGCGCCGATGAACGCGCGGGTGAACTGGCCATCGGCCGCCGACGGGTTGCGCAGCGCGCCCGACAGGAAGTTGCCGAAGATGGTGCCCACGCCGATCGCGGCGGCGCCCATGCCGATCGCGGCAAGACCAGCGCCGATGAGCTTGGCGGCATTCGGATCCATGATTGAACTCCTTGATTTGGGATAGGGATAGTCGTTGGTTGAAGGAAGGGTTAGTGGCCCGGGTGAAGTGCGTCGTTAAGGTAGATGCAGGTCAGCACCGAAAACACGAAGGCCTGCAGGCCGGCAACGAGGAATTCGAGCGCGGTCAGTGCAACGATCATCGCCAGCGGCAGCGGAGCCAGCGCGAACCAGCCGCCGGCGGCGCCCAGCATCAGCAGGAAGCCGGCGAACACCTTCAGCGCGATATGACCGGCCAGCATGTTGGCGAACAGTCGCATCGACAGCGAAATCGGCCGCGAGATGAACGAGATGATTTCGATCGGCGTGATCAGCAGCAGCAGCGGCTTCGGCACGCCCGACGGCACGAACAGCCCGAAGAAATGCAGGCCATGCTTGGCGATGCCGTAGATCAGCACGGTCAGGATCACCACCGCCGCGAGCGCGAAGGTGACGATGATGTGGCTGGTGACCGTGAACGTGCCGGGAATGAGGCCGATCAGGTTGGACAACAGCACGAACATGAACAGCGAAAACACCAGCGGCAGGAACTTGCGGCCATGCGAGCCCATCGTCGACTGGCAGGTATCCTCGATGAACTCGTAGAGCATCTCGGCCATCGACTGCAGCCGCCCGGGGATCAGCGAACGCCCGGCGGTGCCGACCAGCAGGATCAATGCGGCCACCGCCAGCACGATCACCATGTAAAGCGAGGCGTTCGTGAACGAGACATCGAGCCCGAACAGGGAAAACTTCGCGATCGGGTGAACCTCGAACTGATGGATCGGATCAATGACCGGCCCTGCACCTGCTGCCACGATTCAGCCCTCGTCGTCTGTTCCGCCCGCAGGCGGGTCATCCATTGTGTGGCGGCTGTTCGCCCCCGGTGGGGCGTGCCGCCAGCTTGTATACACTCCAGAACCCGGCCAAGACGCCGAGCATGAGAAATCCGAGGAGGCCCCACGGGCCGCTGCCGGCCCATGCATCCACCTGCCAGCCGATCAGCCCTCCGACCAGGATGGCAGCGGCCAGTTCCGAGGCAACCCGAAAGCCGGTCCCCATGGCCTTGCCAAGTCCCCCGTCGGGCCCCTTGCGAGCCTGACGCGCGGTCTCTTCGGCGTCCTGACGCTTCCCGTCAAGCACTTTTCCAAGCTGGTCGAGCCGCCGTTTGAGCGCCTCGTCCTCGCCTGCGGTGATTTTATCGGCCATGCCCGTTGCCCCTTGCCTGCCAGCGCCCGAAAAAATGCGACCGGAAGCCGTGAAGTGGCAAGCGACCGGATGGCTGATCCAACCCCTTGAAAGCGCGCGCACCATATGTGCGGCCCGACACCGTGTCAAGCGTGGGAACGATTGTTTAATTCGTTGAAAAACAAAGAAAAAATGACGCATTAGACCTTTGTTGCCGCAATGGTCCGCGGTTTTTGGACCGGTTGCCGCCGCTGCCGCAGGCCTAGCCGGCCTCGGCCAGGCGTTCGGCAGCGCCAAGATCGACCGAAACCAGCTGGGAGACGCCGCGCTCTGCCATGGTGACGCCGAACAACCGGTCCATGCGCGCCATAGTGATCGGATTGTGGGTAATGACGACAAACCGCGTGGCGGTTTCGCGCACCATGTCATCGAGAAGGTTGCACAGCCGCTCGACATTGGCATCGTCCAGCGGAGCATCCACCTCGTCAAGCACGCAGACCGGCGAGGGATTGGTCAGAAACACCGCGAAAATGAGCGCGGTGGCGGTCAATGCCTGCTCGCCCCCCGACAAGAGGGTGAGCACTTGCGGTTTCTTGCCCGGCGGATGGGCGAGTATTTCCAGCCCGGCTTCGAGCGGATCATCGGACTCGATCAGTTGCAGTTCGGCTGTTCCTCCGCCGAACAGGCGGGTGAACAGGTTGCGGAAATGGCCGTTGACCACATCGAAAGCGGTGATCAGCCTCGTGCGCCCTTCGGAATTGAGGCTTTCGATGCCCTTGCGCAGCCGGCGGATCGCTTCGGTCAGTTCCTCGACCTCGCGGGAAAGATCAGACCGGGTGGTCTCGACCTCGCTGAGTTCCTCGGCAGCCCTGAGATTGACCGCGCCGATACGCTCGCGTTCGCGCTTGAGATCGGCGAGCCGGGCATCGTTGACGGAGGCTGCCGGCAGCGGCGCGGCGGCATCCAGCCCCAGTTTGGCCGCGAGCCGGTCAGCAGGCG
>DAOMXG010000109.1:0-8070 GCA_035436995.1 Beijerinckiaceae bacterium | reverse complement strand
GGCGCCTCGACGCTGGCTGCGGTGGCAGCTCGGCCAGAGCGGATCGAGGCCGTTGCCGCGGTGATCAACGGGTTTGCCGGCGTCAATCACAATTACGAGCGCGAAAACGCCTATAATCTGTGGTTCGTCGTGACCGGGCGCGACTGGGCCGATGTCACGGCAACGCTGGCCGGAATCGAGCAACAGACCGGGCTGGCGGTGCTCAATCTGCCGCTGGAAAAATCCTACCACATCGATCTCGGCTTCTCGCTCTACGGCAACCGCGCGACCAAGCCGGTGCAGAAGCCGCTGATCGGGAAGGCCGACGCCGAGGACCGGCGACTTCTGGGCGCCATCGAGCAGGGGCTGATGCTGGTTCCGCGCCCGTTCGCTGCCGTGGCCGAGCGACTGCATACCTCTGAAAGCGCCGTCATCGACCGTCTCGCGGCGATGATTGAACGCGGCATCATCACCCGGTTCGGCATCATCGTCCGCCATCGCGCCTTCGGCTATTCGGCCAATGCGATGGCGGTTTGGGACGTTGCCGAGGCGGCGGTCGATCAGGTGGCGGACGGTTTTGCCGCCGCGCCGGGCGTCACGCTGTGCTACCGGCGGCCGCGCCGGCTGCCGCACTGGCGCTTCAACCTGTTCACGATGATCCACGGCAGGGACCGGGCCTCGGCGATGGCCGTGGTTGACGGGCTGGCGCAACAGGCAGCGCCGCATCTGGCCGGACATTCCGTGCTGTTCTCGCTGCGCTGCTTCAAGCAGCGCGGCGCGGTGTTCTCGCGGTCAAGGGAGGCGGCGGAATGATCACTCTGACCGATGCAGACCGCGTCATCATCAACGGATTGCAGGGTGGGTTTCCGGTGAGCGAACGACCGTTCGCCGAGGCCGGCGCCCGGCTGGGGCTCAGCGAGACCGAGCTGATCGCCCGCATCGGCGCGCTGGTCGAGGCCGGCGCGATCTCCCGGTTCGGCCCGCTGTGGAACTCCGAGGAACTCGGCGGCGCGGTCTGTCTTGCCGCCATGTCGGTCCCCTCCGAGCGGTTCGATGAGGTGACGGCCAAGGTCAACGCCCATGCTGAAATCGCCCATAACTACGAACGGGACCACGCGCTGAACATGTGGTTCGTGCTCTCCTCGCTCGATCCGGCACGGATCCGGGCGACGGCCCGCGCCATTGAGGAAGAGACCGGCCTGAAAGTCTGGCTGATGCCGAAGGAAGAGGAATTCTTCGTCGGTTTCCGGGTGGAGGTGTGACGATGCTGTCAGCTTCCGACCAGGCCCTCATCAAGGCAACCGAGCGCGGGCTTCCGCTGACGCCCGACCCCTATGGCGATCTTGCCCGGGCGCTCGACCGATCCCGCGCAGTGATCATGGAACGGCTCGGCGCGCTGCTGGAGATCGGCGCGATCCGCCGCATCGGCGTCATCCCCAACCACTACGCTCTCGGTGTCATCGCCAATGGCATGAGCGTCTGGGACATCGACGACAGCCGCGTTGCCGAACTTGGGCCCCGCATCGGCGCCCTGCCCTTCGTCTCGCATTGCTATCGCCGGCCGCGCCACCTGCCGGCCTGGCGCTACAATGTCTTTGCCATGGTGCACGGCCGATCGCGCGACGAGGTGCATCAGAAAGTTGGCGAGATTGCCGCGCTCGCAGGCGCCGGTGCGCGGGCGCATGATGTCCTGTTTTCCAGCCGTATCCTGAAAAAGACCGGTCTCAGACTAACCGGCCAACCGGCCGCGTGAGGGAAAAGCCATGTTCCGCCTCTCCCATTATCTCAGAACTGTCCTCAAGCCCGGTCAGTCTGCCCATGCGGCGGGGCCCAAGGGCAACGCTCCACCGCTCCGCATGACCGGCCCTGTGGTGATCTGGAACCTGATCCGCCGCTGCAACCTGACCTGCATGCACTGCTATTCGATCTCCGGCGATGTCGATTTTCCCGGCGAACTGTCGACCGCGCAGGTGTTCGAAACGCTCGACGATCTCAAGGCGTTCGGCGTGCCGGTGCTGATCCTCTCCGGCGGCGAGCCGCTGCTGAGACGCGACATATTCGAGATATCAAAACGTGCCAAAGCGCTGGGCTTCTTCCTCTGCCTGTCAACCAACGGCACCTTGATCGACGCCTGGATGGCCGACCGCATCGCCGAGGCCGATTATGATTATGTCGGCATTTCCATCGACGGGCTGAAGGAAACGCATGATGTGGTGCGCCGCAAGGCCGGCGCCTTCGACCAGTCGGTGGAGGCGCTCAGGCTGCTGCGCGATCGCGGCGTCAAGGTCGGCGTGCGCTTCACCATGACCCAGGAGAACGAGCGTCATCTCGAACCGCTGATCGACCTGTGCGAGGCGGAGCGCTTTCCGAAATTCTACCTGTCGCATCTGGTCTATGCCGGGCGCGGCAACAAGAACCGCGGGCGCGATTCCGAATGGGCCTCGACCCGCCGCGCCATGGACCTCATGATCGCCCGCGCTGTCCGCGCCATTGACGAGGGGCGCGATCTTGAAATCGTCACCGGCAACAACGACGCCGATGCGGTCTACCTGCTGCACTGGGTGCGCGCCCATCACCCCGACCAGGCCGAGCGGCTGGAGCGCATGCTTGTGCGCTGGGGCGGCAATGCCTCGGGCGTCAATGTCGCCAACATAGACAATCTCGGCCAGGTGCATCCCGACACGATGTGGTGGCACCATACGCTCGGCAATGTCAAAGAACGCGCGTTCTCCGACATCTGGACCGATCTCAGCGATCCGGTCTTTGCCGGGCTGAAGCAGCGGCCGCGCGCTGTCACCGGTCGCTGCGGCGCCTGCGCGCATCTGGCGATCTGCGGCGGCAACACCCGCATCCGGGCCTTGAAGGTGACCGGCGATCCCTGGGCCGAGGACCCCGGCTGCTATCTCAGCGATGCGGAAATCGGCCTCGACAACGCCGCCCCCCGCATCACCGTGACCCCGTTCCGTGGAGTGAGTCATGAAGCGTCTGTCTGAACTCCTGCTGGCGCTTGTCTGCCTGCCGCTGCTGGCGACATCGGCGGCGGCGGCTGATGCCGAACAGCTCTATCAGACCCATTGTGTCGCCTGTCACGGCACCGGCCGTCTCGGCGCGATCGGCCCGGCGCTGCTGCCCGAGAACATGGGTCGCCTGCGCGGGCCGGCCATCACCAAGGTCATCGCCGAAGGGCGCGAGGCAACGCAGATGCCGGGCTTCGGCCAGACATTGGCCAAGGACGAGATCGAGGCGCTGACCGCCTATATCTCCAGACCGCTGCCGCAAATGCCGGCCTGGGGGCCGATGGAGATCAGCGCCAGCCGTTCGATCGAGCGGGCAGCGCCGGCGCTTGCCAAACCGGTGTTCAGTGCCGATCCGCTCAACCTGTTCGTTGTCGTCGAGATCGGCGATCACCACGCGACCATCCTCGATGGCGACAAGCTCGAACCGCTGACCCGGTTCCCGACCCGCTTTGCCCTGCATGGCGGACCAAAATTCTCGCCCGATGGCCGCTTCGTCTACTTCATGTCGCGCGATGGCTGGGTGGAAAAATACGACATCTGGTCGTTGCAGAAGATCGGCGAGGTCCGCGCCGGCATTAACGCCCGCAACATCGCGCTGTCGACCGATGGCAAGACCATCGCGGTGGCCAATTACCTGCCCAACAGCCTCGTGCTGCTGAATGCCGAGGATCTGTCGCTGATCCGCATTTTCGATGCAGTGGACACCGCCGGCAAGTCGTCGCGCGTCTCGGCGGTGTATCAGGCCCGCCCGCGCGACAGTTTCGTCGTGGCGCTGAAGGACGTTGCGGAGATCTGGGAAATTCCGACAAAATCCGGCGATTTCCCGCTGCGGCGGATCAAGACCGGCGAGCCCCTCGACGATTTCTTCTTTGATCCCTCCTATGCCCATGTGTTCGGCTCGGCGCGCGAGGGCGCCGCCTCCAGGGTCTACAATCTCGACCGGGGTGTGCAGGTGGCGGAAATGGCCCTGCCCGGCCTGCCGCATCTGGGCTCCGGCATCACCTTCAAGCATGATGGCCGCCCGCTGATGGCCACGCCGCATCTGCGCTCGGGTCTCGTCTCGATCATCGCCATGGATGAATGGAAAACGGTCAAGACGGTGACGACGCCCGGTCCCGGCTTCTTCATGCGCAGCCACGAGAACTCACCCTTCGCCTGGACCGATTCGATGATGTCCAAGGCCAAGGACACGATGTCGATCCTCGACAAGCGCAGCCTGGAGATCGTCCGCTCGATCACACCAAGCCCCGGCAAGACCGCCGCCCATGTGGAGTTCGACCGTTATGGCAAGCAGGTGCTGGTCTCGATCTGGGAGGATCCCGGCGAACTGATCATCTACGACGCCCAGAGCTTCGCCGAGATCAAGCGCATGCCGATGCGCAAGCCTTCCGGCAAATACAACGTCTACAACAAGATCACCTTCTCCGAAGGCACCAGCCATTGAACGAGGCGCCCATGCTGCCGCCCTCCATTCCGCTCGGGGTTACCCTGATGGATGACGACCACGCCAGGATCGAGGACGCGCTGGCGCAGGCGGCGCGTGTTGCCGATGCCGGATTGCATGCGGCGCTGCAACGGTGCCGGGCCGAACTGGCCGGACATTTTGCCCGCGAGGAAGCCTTGATGGAGGCCGCCGGCCTGCCGGTTCTGGGCTGCCATGTCGCCCAGCATCGGCGGCTGATCGACGATGTTGACGCAATGCTCAAGGACGCCGCAGCCACGCCCGAGCGACTGCGGCTTTACATCGCCCGCGACCTGCCGAACCTGGTCCTTGCCCATATTGCCAGCATCGACCAGCTTTCGGCCCGGTTCCTCACCGGGGAGATTCCCGGCGCCACGATGGCCCGCCTTCGCATGGCAGAGGAGGCTGCATCATGAGAGCCGAATTGCCGCTTCCGACCGGACAGGCCGCCAACCGCCGCATCATCAAGGGGGCGCTGGTGCTGGTGGCGATGCTCGCCATACCGGTGGTCGGGCTGATGCTGTTGCAGGCCGGCGTGCTGCTGGCCTGTTCTACGGAGACGGTGGCCGAAGGGGTCGCGGAGGGGCGCATCGAATGGCGCATCACCCGCATGCAATGTCGCAATGGCGCAGAACCCTTCTACGATGTCGCCCTCGGGGCAGAGGACAAGACCTTGTCGACCGCGCTGACCTCGCGCGGGGCGCCGGTGCCGACCGGGGTCATCAGGGTGGACGAGGGGCTGGTCGGCATCCGCCTCGATCGCCCCCGCGTCGGGACAGCCGAAGATGTGGTGGTGGTGCGCCTGCGCCGCTCCGGCTCGCCGCAGCAACGGATAGACCTGCAGGCGGACATGCCCCGGGCCAACAATCGTGGAGCAGGCTCATGAAGGCCCAGCGATCATTCCAGTCGAACTGCGTGTTCGACCCCAGTCTCTGCCCGCTGCTCGCCGGCCTCTCCCCCGAGGACCAGCAGGCGCGCATGGCAAGCGATCCGATGATCCGGGCCTGCGTGCAATCCATTGCGGAGGGCAAAGCATATCCGGAACGCTGCGCCATGATACCGGGCAAGCCGGACAAGACAGCGGAATCCGCCCGCAAGCGGATGCGCCGGACACGAATAGCCGCCCGGGCTTGACCGATTTCAAGGTTGGCCCCGGGCTTTGTAACGACCATCTGGCAACAAGACAGAACACACCATCGGGGGGACACGGTATGGCAATCCCGATTGAACCATTCGAACTGAAGGCGCTCAGGGCGACGGCCATGTTCCGCAGCCTGAACCCGCGTGTCGCCGAAAAGGTTCTCGCCGGAAGCGTGGTCGAGGTGCACATGCCCGGCAGCCGGCTGTTCCGGCAGCATGAGCCGGCCCAAGCCCTGTTTCTGGTGCTCGACGGCTGGGTCAAGATCGTGCGGGAAGCGCCGAACGGGATCCCGACGGTGATCGGCGTATTCACCCGCGGCCAGACGCTGGCCGATGCCATCGCCATTGCCGGCGGCTGCTACCCGGTTTCTGCCGAGACGGTGACTCGCGCCCGGCTTGTGCGGATCGACGCCACGGCAATCCGTGCAATCATCCACCGCGAACCGGATATCGCGCTGGCGATGATCGCCTCGACCGCACAGCACCTGTTCGGCCTGATGCAGCAGATCGAACAGCTCAAGGCGCTGAAATCGCCCGAACGGGTGGCCGAGTTTCTCGTGTCCCTGACCGATATCAGCGAAGGGCCGGTATCGATCGCCCTGCCTTTCGACAAATCGCTGATCGCGGCAAGGCTGGGCATGCAGCCGGAATCGCTGTCGCGCGCCTTCCTGCGGCTGCGCGACATCGGCGTCAGGGTCGAAGGCGCCGAAGTGACGATCTCGGATATCGCACAGGTCTCCGCCTTCGCCCATTCGGCGGAGGCGGCCGGCACGCAGCACTGACGATCAGGCCAGTCCGGCGGCCAGCGACAGGCCGACGATGATCCCCAGCAGCACAAGGATGCCGCTCCTCAACCCGGCGTTCCAGCGTGGGGCATGGCGCAGATCGAGATAGTCATGCAGCAGCAGCGCCGATTTGACGAAGGCAAGCCCGAGCAGCAGCAATGTCAGCCCGGCGCCGAGCGGGCGCATTGTGGTCGCATGGCCGACCGGAATGGCGGCAAGCGTCAGCCCGGCCATGATCAGCCAGGCGCGGAGCAGCCGTTTCGCATCGTCGTCCATCAGCGCACCAGATAGATGACCGGGAACACCAGCAGCCAGACCAGATCGACCATATGCCAGAACGCGGCTCCGGTCTCGACATTGAAATGGCTGGGCCAGGCGAACACCACCGCGAAAATGACAAGCCCCAGCACGACATGCAGGGCGTGAAAGCCGGTGATCAGATAGTAGAGCGTGAAGAATGTCCCGCTGTCGATGGTGAAACCCGCCGCCAGATCGGACGAGTATTCGACCCCCTTGAAGCCGAGAAACACCAGGCCAAGCAGGCTGGCCAGCGCCAGGTGCAGGCGGGTGCGCGGGATGTTTCCGATCCGCGCGGCGCCGACGGCCAGGGCCGCGAACAGCCCGCTGGTCACCAGAACAAGCACGTTGATCAGCCCGGTCAGGCGGTCGAGATGGTTCTGCGCCTCGGCAAACCCCGCCGGATCCTGAAGCCGAGCCGCAGAAAAGGCGATCAGCGCAGCGCCGAACACCAGCAATTCGGACCCGATCAGGATCCACATCATCGGATGGCCCGGCAATCCCGCAAAGGGATCGCCCGCCGCCCGCCCGTCAGCCTGCGACATGGCGATACATGTCCGGCAGGGCCTCGATCAGCTTCTCGGCATCGGGAACCATGGCAAAACCATTGCGGCCGAAGAGATAGGGGATGTAGTCACGGGCCCGCGCATCGACGGTGATGGCGAACACCGCCTGCCCCAGCCGCCGGGCTTCCTGCACGGCGCGGCGGGTATCCTCGATGCCGTGGCGACCCTCGTAATGGTCGAGATCGTTGGGCTTGCCGTCAGTGATGACCAGGAGCAGCCGGCGCTGCGCCGTATGGCCCGCCAGATGCCGGGAGACATGACGGATCGCCGCGCCCATGCGCGTGTAGAATCTCGGCGTCAGGCCCATGATGCGGCGGCGGATCAACTCGTTGTTGTCCTCGCCGAAATCCTTGACCTTCTCGACCATCACCCGGTCGCGGCGCAGCGACGAGAATGCATGCACCGAAACCGCATCACCGCAGGCGTCGATGCCGCCGATCAGCGCCGCCAGCGCCTCGCGGGCAATCTCGATGACCGGCCGGCCGCCAACCGAGCTTTCGGTCGAACGGGAAACGTCGATCAGCACGCTCACCGCCAGATCACGCTCGTCGTCGCGGATCGCCTGGTAGAGCCGGTCACTGGCCTCCCCCGACGCGATCAGATCGCAGCGCGCGCGCACCACCTCGTCGAAATCGAGATCGAACCCGTCCGTCTGGCGGCGAACGATGCGGCGGCGCGGCCGCAGCGCCTCGAACTGCCGCTTGACGCGTTCAACACGGCGGCGCGTCCGCGGTCTGTCGAACGCGTCGGCGTCCTTCTCTTCTGCAAGGCGCTCCTGCACGCAGACGTGATCGGGCAGATAACTTCCGCTCTTCCAGTCCCAT
>DAOMXG010000108.1:0-8168 GCA_035436995.1 Beijerinckiaceae bacterium | reverse complement strand
GGGCTCCGCTGCCTGGGTCGCCGCAGGGCGGGGCGCGGCATTCGGCTCAAAGGTTCCCTGCGGCAGAATGATCTGCGGGGCCTTGGGAGGGGGCGCCGCCGGGCCATTGTCTCCGCTTGCGATCCATGCCGAGCGGGCGATGATCGCGTTCAGCACCTCGTCCTGAATGAGATCGGCCACCTTGATCAGATCCGCCGTGGTCATCAGCTTGATTTGCCGGATGACGCGGACGAACGCGTCCGCCCGCGCCTGGGCGTAAGCCTCCCGCGTCAGGTCAAGACGAAACACCCCGGCGATTTCGCTGAACAGCTGGATATAGACCAGCCTGATATAGGTCTCGATCGATACCGCGCTGTTGCCGCTCCGCGCCGCCCGCTCCTGATACTCGGCCATCTTGGTCCGGTAGAATTCGAGGCGTTCGACCAATGCGGCAAGGGTGCGCTGCGCATCGCGCGGATCGGGTGAGATCAGCGCGGCAAGATCGTCGGGCACGCGGGCAAACAGGTTCTGGACCGTCCATTCAGCCCGGCCGGACGGCGCGACCGTGCCGATGCTGCTCGGGTAACCGACAAATGGATCAACACCGGCAAGAGGGAACGCCAGCGCGGCGCCCTGCGGCTCCGCCGGTTCGCCACGCAACCTGCCAAGTCCAAGATCCAGCCGAAACCGCAAGCCCGCCACGATGAACTCCACCACATTGTCAACTGTCGCGGCGACGTTACGGCATCCCTGCAAACATTCACTGAACGGGCATGGTTAAGCGCTGGCCAATGCCACATCGCTTCTATCCTGTGCGCCAGCGCACAACCAGGACGGGACCTGTCGTTTATGTAGAAACAATCCGGTGTGACCCCGGCTTCGGCCGGTCCGGAACTACAGACTCGAGATCCAGGCCCACATCGCCCCCAAAGCCTGGATTTCTGTCCGCCCCGTCAGCTCCTCAGGAGCGGCGGGGCGTTTTCTTTTTGCCTGGCCTGTTTGCTGGTCTATCCTTGCCCGAGGCAACGGGGACCGAGCATCATGGCCTTGCATTTCTCGCCTTCCGAATTCTCCCGCCGTCTCAGGGCCGTGCAGGCCGCGATGGCCGCCGAGCGTCTCGATGCGATGCTGCTGTTTCAGCAGGAAAGCATGTTCTGGCTGACCGGCTACGACACCTTCGGCTTCTGCTTCTTCCAGTGCCTTGTGGTGACCGCTGATGGCCGCGGCGCGTTGCTCACCCGCTCCGCAGACCTGCGCCAGGCACGCCATACCTCGAACATCGCCGATATCCGCATCTGGAAAGATGCGGCGGATGCCAATCCCGCCGCCGATCTCAAAGCCCTTGCCGCTGATCTCGGCCTTGCCGGCCGGCGCATCGGCGTCGAATACGAAAGCTATGGTCTGGTTGCCGCCAATGGGTTCAAGCTGGGCCGGGCCTTTGCCGGATTTGCCGAACTGGTCGATGCCTCGCATCTGGTCACGCGCCTGCGGGCGATCAAATCGGCCGAGGAAATCACCTACGTCCGCAAGGCGGCACAACTCTGCGATCTGGCTGATGCTGCCGCCATTGCCGAACTTGGGCCCGGTGCCGATGAAGGCGCCATCCTGGCCGCGCAGCACAACGCCATTTTTGCCGGTGGCGGTGATTACCCGGCCAATGAATTCATCATCGGCTCCGGTCGTGACGCGCTGCTCTGCCGCTACAAGGCCGGCCGGCGCAAACTCTCCGACAATGACCAGATCACGCTCGAATTTGCCGGCACCTGCCGCCACTACCATGTCGCGGCGATGCGCACCCATGTCGTCGGCACACCGCGCCCGCTGCATCTGACCTACCATGGCGTGGTCAAGGAGGCGCTGCTGGCCTGCGAGGCGGCGCTGAAGCCCGGCCGCACCGCCGGGGATGTGTTTTCCGCCCATGCCAAGGTTTTCGATTCCCACGGCCTCGGCGCCCATCGTCTCAATGCCTGCGGCTATTCGCTGGGCGCCAAGTTCACGCCGAGCTGGATGGACTGGCCGATGTTCTACGAGAACAATCCCTGGGTGCTGGAACCGGGCATGGTGATGTTCATCCACATGATCCTGATGGATTCGGCCAGCGAAACCGCCATGTGCCTCGGCCGCACCTATCTTGTCACCGAGACCGGGTCCGAAGCGCTCAACCTTGCCTCGCTCGATCTGGTGGTGCGGTAAACCATTCCGCGCGGAAGGCCGGATCTGCCTCTTCCCCTCCCTTCGCCCGAAGGGTAAAGAAAGCGTTAACGGCTTGTGCGGGTAGAGACGGCGATGCGGCGGACCGGTGTTTTTCTGATGATGGCGGCGTTGCTTGGCCTTGCCGCCTGTCAGGATTCCGGCCTTGATCTGGCCGCACGATCCGAGCGCAAGATCGTCGTCGGCCGCAACATCACGCTGGCGATGGTCTCGCTGGATGGCCTGCCGGACACGGTGACGCCGCGCTTTTCCGCTGCCCTGGCGGAAGCAGCCCAGGCTCGCGACATGGCCTTCATCGACGCCGCCGACAAGCCGCGCTTCCGCCTGCGCGGCTATCTGAGCGCCTATTCCGGCGAAGGCGGCACGTCCGTCAGCTATGTCTGGGATGTTTTTGACGCCTCGCTCAATCGGGCCCGCCGCGTCGCCGGCAGCGAGACCTTGAGCCGCCGCGATGCCGACCCCTGGGCGGCGATGGACGAGGCTGCGCTGCGCCGCATTGCCGGCCGCAGCCTCGACGGCGTTGGAGAGTTCCTGATATCCCAGCCGCAGGAATCGGCGCCGGTGGCGGCCCGCCCCGGCCTGTCCAATGCGCGCGCCGCCGCCGATTGAAACAGAGGCGCTTCCGTATCAAATCAAACTGCTCTAAAGGGAGCGCGGCTATGCAACTGCCGAGTCCCGATGGCGGCTGCATCATCAGGGGTTCTGTTCATGTCGTCCAAGATCCAGATCGTCGCGGGCAATTCCAACCGGCCGCTGGCGGATGCGATCGCCGCGCACCTCCAGCAGCCGCTCACCGCCTGTCAGGTGCGCCGCTTCGCCGACATGGAGATTTTCGTCGAGATCCAGGAGAATGTGCGCGGTCGCGACGTGTTCGTGCTGCAATCGACGTCATTCCCGACCAACGACCATCTGATGGAACTTCTGATCATCACCGATGCGCTGCGCCGTTCCTCGGCCAAGCGGATCACCGCGGTGATGCCCTATTTCGGCTATGCGCGGCAGGATCGCCGCTCGTCGGGCCGCACGCCGATCTCGGCCAAGCTGGTTGCCAACATGATCGAGAAGGCCGGGGCGGATCGTGTTTTGACGCTTGATCTGCACGCCGGCCAGATTCAGGGCTTCTTCGACATTCCGACCGACAATCTCTACGCGGCGCCGGTCATGGTGCGCGACGTGCAGGAACGGATGGATTGCGCCAACGTCATGGTCGTCTCGCCGGACGTCGGCGGCGTGGTGCGCGCCCGCGCGCTGGCCCGCCGCATCGGAGCGCCGCTCGCCATTGTTGACAAGCGCCGCGAGCGACCGGGCGAGAGCGAGGTGATGAACATCATCGGCGATGTGAAGGGCCGCTCCTGCATCCTGGTCGATGACATCGTCGATTCCGGCGGCACCCTGTGCAACGCCGCCGATGCGCTGCTCGCCCACGGCGCCAAGGACGTCTATGCCTATATCACCCATGGCGTGTTGTCGGGCGGCGCGGTGGCACGCATCACCGCCTCCAAGCTCAAGGAACTCGTCATCACCGATTCGATCCAGCCGACCGAGGCGGTGCGCGTTGCCCGCAACATCCGCGTCCTGTCGATCGCGACGCTGATCGGCGACGCGATAGCCCGCACCGCGCATGAGGAATCGGTCTCCAGCCTGTTCGATTGAGCCAGAGATGAGCAGCCAGCGCCTCGATCCTGCCGATTTTGCCTCGACCCCGGCCCCTGGGCGTGACTGCGGTTCCTGCACCCTGTGCTGCAAGGTGTTCGATGTCGAGGCGCTGAACAAGCCGATGGGGCAATGGTGCCCGCATTGCAAACCCGGCAGGGGCTGCGGCATTCATGAGACCCGCCCGGCCCATTGCCGTGCCTATCATTGTTTCTGGATGCTCGCCCCGTTCCTTGGGCCTGAATGGAAACCGGACCGCGCCCGCTTCGTTCTGTCGATCGATCCGCAGTCGAAGTTTCTGATGGCGCAGGTTGATCCGGCCCAGCCGACGGCCTGGCGCCAGGAGCCCTATTACAGCCAGTTGAAGAAATGGGCGGTTGCCGGAGTATCGCACGGGCGGCAGGTTCTGGTGTTCAACGGCAAGGCCGCCACCGCCATCCTGCCTGACCGGGATGTCGACCTTGGCGTCATCGCGCCCGACGAGCGGGTGTTTTTCACCGTGCATCCGGTGGTCGGCGGCTTCGCCTTCAATGCGGAGAAGCGCAAGGTCGGGCCGCAAGCAAGCGCCTGATCGCCTCGTGGGTAGCCGGCCTCAGCCGACGACCGCCTCGACCAGCACCGGAAAATTCACCGAATTGGCGATGAAGCATTTGGCATGCGCCGCCTCGTGCAGGCTGAGGGCCAGCGCTGCATCGTCACCGGCGCGAAGCGTGACAAGCGGACGCAAGATGACGCCGGTGAACCAGCCGCCGCGATCGCTGTCCTCGATCATGCTACCTTCGGCCTCGTCGGCATAGGCCGTCACCGAAATGCCGTGGCTGGCGCAGAGGTGCAGATACCACAGCTTGTGGCAGGCCGAGAGCGCCCCGACCAGCAGCTCTTCCGGATTCCACCGGGCCGGATCGCCCAGAAAGGCCGGATCGGCCGAGCCCGCGATATCCGGCTTGCCGGCCGCGGCCAGCAGATGATCGCGTCCATAGGCGCGGTAGTGCTGCGTGCCGGCGCCGCGATTGCCGGCCCATGTCACCGTGACGCGATAATGATGAACTGGTTTGCCGGTGGCCATCCGTCTCCTCCTGTTGCGCTGGAGCAAAAGCCGATCTGACTGGATCGCTCTTTTGCTCCAATCTATTCTGAACGCATCATCTTTTTCCGCCAGCCGGGATCCATCTGGCGGGATGATGCTCTAAGCCTTGCCCTCGGCGCTGTTTTACCCTAAGGAGCGCCGTCCCGGCCAGACACCCCTGGAGGCACCGGGATGGTCGTGTGCGAGCAGATCGCCCGCGCCGTCCATAGTCAACAAAAGGAAACTATCATGTCCAACGTCAAGCAGCTCTCGGCCAAGCGCCGCGAGAAGGCCGGCAAGGGGGCCGCCCGGGCTGTTCGTCGCGAGGGCCGCGTTCCGGCCGTCGTCTACGGCGCCGGCGAGCCCCCTGTGTCGATTTCGCTCGATTATACGGTTGCCAACCGGCTCATCTATGCCGGCCGCTTCCTCACCACGGTTTTTGAAATCGACGTCGATGGTCAGAAGTTCCGCGCCATTCCGCGCGACTACCAGCTTGATCCGGTGCGCGACAGGCCGGTGCATATCGACTTCCTGCGCCTTGGCGTCGGCAGCCGCGTTTGGGTCGAGGTGCCCGTGCATTTCACCGGCCACGAGGCGTCTCCGGGCCTCAAGCGCGGCGGTGCGCTCAATATCGTCGCCCATTCGGTGGAAATGAACGTCCCGGGCGATGCGATCCCGGAATTCATCACCGCCGACCTTGCCGGCCTCGACATCAACGATTCCGTGCATCTTGAGAACATCAAGCTGCCCGAAGGTGCCAGGGCGGCAGAGGATGGCGATTACACCATCGCCACCCCCGTCGCCGGGATGCCCGACCGCGCCACCGGCCGGGGCGCGGTCAGGTCCTTCCAGCTCGACAGCGCGCGGTTGACCGCGCCATTGGCCTCGCGCTTCACGAATTTGCCATGCCCCTCCTCGGTGCGGATCTCGCCGTCATGCACGGCGACCTTGCCCCGGGTCAGGGTGAAACGCGGCAGGCCCTTGACCCTCTGGCCCTCGAAGACATTGTAATCAATGGCCGATTGCTGCGTCCCCGCGCTGATCGTCTTCTCCTTGGCCGGATCCCAGACCACCAGATCCGCATCGGCGCCGACCAGAACCGCGCCCTTCTTCGGATACATGTTCATGATCTTGGCGATATTGGTCGATGTCACGGCCACGAATTCGTTCATCGTCAGCCGCCCGGTCCCGACGCCATGGGTCCAGAGCATCGGCATCCGGTCCTCAAGCCCCCCGGTCCCGTTCGGGATCTTCGAGAAATCGCCCAAGCCATAGCGTTTCTGCTCGGTAGTGAAGGCACAATGGTCGGTGGCCACCACCGACAGCGTGCCGGCCTGCAACCCGGCCCAGAGGCTGTCCTGATGCTTCTTGTTGCGGAAAGGCGGCGACATGACCCGCCGCGCCGCATGGTCCCAATCGGGGTTGAAATACTCGCTCTCATCCAGCGTCAGATGCTGGATCAGCGGCTCGCCCCAGACCCTTTTGCCGTTCTGCTTGGCCCGCCGGATCGCCTCATGCGCCTCCTCGCAGGAGGTATGCACCACATAGAGCGGCACACCCGCCATGTCGGCGATCATGATGGCGCGGTTGGTCGCCTCGCCTTCGACCTGGCTGGGCCGCGAATAGGCATGCGCCTCGGGCCCGGTGTTGCCCGCGGCCAGCAGCTTGGCCGTCATCTCGGCGACGATATCGCCGTTCTCGGCATGGACCATGGCGATCCCGCCGAGTTCCGCCAGCCGCTGGAACGAGGCATACATCTCGTCATCGTTCACCATCAAGGCGCCCTTGTAGGCCATGAAATGCTTGAAGGTGTTGATGCCGCGTTCCTCGATCACGGTCTTCATCTCGTTGAAGACCTGCTCGCCCCACCAGGTCACCGCCATGTGGAAGCTGTAGTCGCAATTGGCCCGGGTCGATTTGTTGTCCCACATCTGCAGCGCGTCGAGCAGCCCCTGCCCCGGGCTCGGCAGCGCGAAATCGACGACCATCGTGGTGCCGCCCGCCAGCGCCGCCCGCGTTCCGCTCTCGAAATCATCGCTGGAATAGGTGCCCATGAAGGGCATCTCCAGATGGGTATGCGGGTCGATCCCGCCCGGCATGACGTAGCAGCCGGTCGCGTCCAGCTCCCTGTCGCCCTTCAGCCCCGTCCCGATGGCGGTGATCACCCCGCCCTCCACCAGCACATCGGCCTTGTAGGTCAGATCCGCGGTGACGATGGTGCCGTTCTTGATGACGGTGCTCATGCTATTTTTGACCCCTCGTTGATTGAAATATTGCACGCATCTTCCAAGGAACCAGCTTGATAGCCGAATCTAGATGCAGCGAGTCTTCTTGTGAGTGACGGATGACTTTCTGATTCCGGCCCCATACCCAAAAGCTCGTAAGTTCGCTGGATGCTTTCGAAGGGAATGCTCATCATTTTCATCGCGAAGCCCATAAACGCATCGGCCTCGAGTTCGACTTGATGAGACCCGATCCCGCTTCTGGTTGAAAGATGGCCGCAATGATGATGCCCCATTTCGTGCGCAATTACGACCTGAGCACCATCGTATCCAATGGTTGGGCTGAACCGCCGCTCGTATACGATGATCCGCTCGCCAAATTCCCCACGATAAGCGATGGCGTTGTGTATTTCACCGTTCATAGCGATGAAGTCGCAATCAATACCGACAGCGGAACAGATATCCGAGACCATGAACAAGTAATCTTCAAACGCTGGAAAGATGGGGATCCTGCCGACCGAAGGCAGCGGGTGCATTGTTCGCGTTACGTCGCCGAGATCTATCTCGATTGATTGGTCTGACAATCTACTCGTTCCCGCCAGAAATAGTGTGCCACCCAGGACAGCCTTGTTTGTCGCATTGATGCAAGGCCTGCTCCCCATCACAAATTTCAAACCGACGCGAAGCAATCGAGCGCCCGCCCGTGCACGCCGATATCCAAGGGCCCGAAATCGCTGTCCACACACAGCGCGAAGCATTCCGCGCGGGGGACATAGAGGACCGAATAACACCCGTCCGACCGGCAGACGGTCCAGCAGGTCTGGGTGATCCCGCCCGAGAAATTCACCGTCACCGCCCGATGCCGCCTGACCCGCCGCGCCTGGAAATCCTGCAAGGTCATCGCCCCCGCGCGCGAGGAGGCGTCGAAACCGGCGATCTCGGCCTCGACCAGCGCCCCGATCCGCGCCGCCATATCCTCGTCCCTTTGCCCCATCTTTGTTCCAGAAATATCCTCGGGGGTTTCTCAAGGGGGTGGA
>DAOMXG010000107.1:0-8267 GCA_035436995.1 Beijerinckiaceae bacterium | reverse complement strand
CGGCGGCCCGTCCCGGCCAGAAGGGTTGGCTGTCGGATCTGTTGCAGCGCGCCTCGACCGCCGAGCCAGCCGCACAGGCTCCGGCTGCCGATCCTTTGACCCTCGACATCGCCCGCATGGTCGATCCAGAGGTTCTTGAGGACGCCTGGGATCGCTACGGCCGCAACGAGGCCAATCCCTTCACCCGCCGGCTCTATACCGTGCAGGGCCAGCAGACCTTTGACGAGATCAGCCGCAAGTATCGCCGCGATCAGGAATTCCATGAAACGGTGGACCGTTACATCAACGAATTCGAGCGCCTGCTCGAGGAAACCGGCGATGTGACACGCTCGGGCAAGACCGCACGCAGCTATCTGAGTTCGGACAGCGGCAAGGTCTACACCATGCTCGCCCATGCTGCCGGCCGCATCGGCTGACGCGGGAAACGGTAACGAAAAGCCGGCCTGGGATGGAATCCCCGGCCGTCTTTTTAGAGCATCATCCCGTCAGGTGGATACCGGCTGGCGGAAAAGATGATGCGGTCGGAATAAATTCGAGCAAAAGAGCGATCCAGTCAGATCGGCCTTCTTGCTCCAATGCCCTCGCGGGGTTTCAGGCAGCCCGTCTTACCGGCCGACGAAGTAGAGCGCGGCCACCCCGGCGATCAGCACGGCCGCAAGTCCCAGGATCGCCAGCAGCGGCCTCCAGTTACGTGCCGGCGGCATGCGCACATGCGGCGCCACGCCGCCGCAATGCGGGCACCATTGCGCCGAGACATGCACGGGTCCGCGTCCACAATGCCGGCAGGAGCCCAGATCCGGACTGACTTGCATCATGCCCGCTCCGACACCCAGCGCACCAGATCGGCCAGAACCTTCTGGCTCGCCGCGTCGAGCGCCTTTGCCGCCCCGGCTGCATCGATAGACTCGACCGGCGCGCGCGCCGCAAATTGCTCAGCCGCGACAATTTGACCGGTCCGGTCATTGACGATGCGCGCCGTGATCTCCACCACCGCCTCACGGCTTGCCTCCTGCACCTCGAAGGTGCGGATATCGCTGTTGAGCTGATGGGCCGCCATGATGCGTCCGCCTGGCCGGGCGACACTGCGGATACGCCGCGCATTCTCGAAACTTTCGATCAGCCGCGCCTGCACCAGTTTGGGCAATCGATCTGCCCATTGGCCACCTGGAAGATAGGCGATCGTATTGCCGGATGTGCGCACCGCCATCCGTTCGGAATCGAGAAACGTCACGGCCTGCGGTTCGGCGACCGCCAATTGCCCCCGCCCCATCGGCGCAGCCGGCCTTGGCGCGGCACCAAGATCGAAGGTTGCCGGCGGCGGGCTCGAACAGGCGGTCAGCCAAGCGATAGCGATCGCTGTCGTGAGCGCCCTTGCCACCTGTCCGACCACTCGACGCCCGCCCATCATGATTCCGTCAGCGACTGCCGCTGTATTCCGGAATAGAGGACCGCCCGCCGGTGATCAACTGCTGTGGATTGCGTTCCAGTGACCGGACGGCCCGCCCGACATCGTTGACGGCCTTGCGCGCATCGCTCGTCAGCGTCTCGAGTTCCCGCAAGCCCGGCCCGGTGAACCGGTTGATGCCGGCGGTGATCTCGCCGGTGCGCTTGTCGAGATTGTTGGCGAGCGTGCGGATCGACTTGGCCGTCTCCCCGATCTCCACCATCACGCTGCGGCCCTGCTTGTCGGTCAGGAAATCCTCGGCGGCCTTCATGACGCTATCGAGGCGATCGGCCGATTGATTGACCTTGCGGGTGATCTCGGCAACCTGCCCCAGCGCGGTCTCGACATCGCCGGCCTTGGCGCCCAGCGCCTTGGCGAATTTTTCGGCATCCGCCACCATGGCATTGAGCCGCGCCCCGTCGATGGATTTCATCAGGCTCGAGGCATCGCCCAGCGCGGCATCAAGCTTCGGCGCCGCCTCGTTGAGACGTTTGGCCAGGCTCGCCGCATCGCCGACCAGCGCCTCGATCTGCGTCTTGTTGTCGCCGAGCGTCTTGGAAAAGCTCTCGAAATTGGCGAGCGAACGATTGAGGCTCTGCCGGTCAAGCCCGCGCAGGATCTCATCCGCGCCCTCGACCAGCCGGTCGAACCGGTCCGACAGCAGCGCAAAACGCTGCGCCGTTGTGGTCATCTGCGCCAGAAACGCCGACATTCCGGGCGAATTGTCGTTGAGCGCGCGGCTGAACCCCTCGATGTTGCGCAAGGTCGAATTGAACGGCGCCTCGCCATCGGCCAGGATCTTGTCCATCCGCGTCACGATGCTGTCGATCCGCCCGGCCAGCCGCTGCGCCGTTTCGAACAGGTCCTGGAAATCGGAACGATCGGCGAAAATCGTCGGCGCCCCCTTGCCGTCCGGATTGGTCAGCGGCGGCGCACTGCTCTGAACACCGGAAAGATGCACCGAGGCAACGCCGGTCAGCCCCTGATATTCGAGCCGGGCGCGGGTATCGGTCCGCACCGGCGTGGTCCGGTCGACCTCGATATAGGCGGCAACGCGGCTCAGATCATCCGGCAGCAGTTCGACCGCCGTCACCTCGCCGACGCGCAAGCCGTTGAAGCGCACCGACGAGCCCTTCGACAGGCCGGACACCGAGCCGGTGAACACCACCCGGTAGCTGAGCCTCTCGCTGCCGTGGTTGGCGGCGCGGAACCAGTAGACAAAGCCGAAACACGCCGCCAGCACCGCCAGGGTGAACAGCCCGACCAGAGCGTAATTGGCGCGCGTCTCCATCGCTCAGGCCTTCATCGAGGAGCGGAACTGGCCGCTGGCAAGGCTGCCGCGGCGGGCGCGTGACCCATGGAAATAGGCGCGCAGCCAGGGGTGTTCGGACGTCAGCATTGCCTCGATGGCCCCCTGCGCAATCACCTTGCCTTCGGCCAGCGCGGCGATGCGGTCGCAGACGCCGGCCAGAGAGTCGAGATCGTGGGTTACCATGAAAACAGTCAGCCCCAAAGTGCGCTGGAGGGTCGCGATCAGATCGTCGAAATCCTGCGCACCGATCGGATCGAGCCCCGAGGTCGGCTCATCCAGAAACAGGATTTCCGGATCGAGCGCCAGCGCCCGGGCCAGCGCGGCGCGCTTGATCATTCCACCCGACAATTCCGACGGAAACTTGTCCGCCGCATCGGGCTTGAGGCCGACCAGTTCGATTTTCAACCGCGCCATCTCGTCCAGCAGCCCCTCGGACATGCTGAGATACTCGCGCATCGGCATCTGGATATTCTGTTTCACCGTCAGCGAGGAAAACAGCGCCCCGTGCTGGAACAGCACGCCCCAGCGCCGCTCGATGGCCCGCCGGCGAAACGCGGACAGCGTAGCAAGATCCTGTCCGAAGACATGGATCGTTCCGGCCTTCTGCTGCACCAGCCCGAGAATGGTGCGCATCAGCACCGATTTGCCCGTGCCGGACGCGCCGACGAAGCCGAGAATTTCGCCGCGATAGACGTCGAGATCGAGGCCGTTCATGATGACCTTTTCGCCGAAGGCGACCGTCAGATCCCGCACCTCGATCACCGCATCGTTGGCGGCATTGGCATTGGGCACAGGGGCTGCGACAGGGTCGGTCATGGCGCCTCAATACCGGATCGCGGCGAAGAACATGGCGAACAGCCCGTCCACCACGATCACCATGAAGATGGATTTGACCACCGACGAGGTGGTGTGCGTGCCCAGCGATTCGGCAGACCCCTGCACCGCCAGTCCTTCGATGCAGGCAATGATGCCGATCACCAGCGCCATGAACGGCGCTTTCAGCATGCCGACGACGAAGGTGTTGACGCCGATCACCGCCTGCAACCGGGACAGGAAGACATCAGGGCTGACATCACCATAGATCATCGCCACCAGCCCGCCGCCAAACAGCATCGCCATCGAACTGATGAAGGTCAGCAGTGGAAGTCCGATCAGCAGGGCCAGAATGCGTGGCACGACCAGCACTTCGATCGGGTTGAGGCCCATCGTGCGCAGCGCGTCGATCTCCTCGCGCATCTTCATCGAGCCGAGTTCGGCGGTAAAGCTCGAACCGGTGCGGCCGGCGATCATGATCGCCGTGATCAGCACGGCCAGCTCCCGCAGCACCAGCACGCCGAGCCCGTCGGCGACGAAATGCACGGTTCCGAATTTCTGCAGCTGGAACACCGACTGCTGCGCAATGATGCCGCCCACCAGCAGCGAAATCAGCACGATGATCGGCACCGAGCGCAGCCCAACCCGCTCAAGCTGGCCGACCAGGGCCGCCAGCCGGAACCGGCTGCGGCCGGTCAGGATGCGCCCCCAGGCGGCGACGATCGCCCCGAGAAAGGCAATGCCGTTGACCAGATCCCTGAACGCATCCACCATCGCCTCGCCGATATCGCTGAGGATATCAAAGCCGACGATGCCGCGCGGCGGCGGCGGTTCCTGCTGGCGTCGATACTGCACCTCATCAAACAGCAGCCGATGCGCCGGGCTAGCGCCCGTCACCGCCAGCCTCGATCCGGACTCGATGACATCATGGCCGACACGCGACAGCACCCATGTCCCCAGCGTATCGAGCCGGGCAATGCCGCTGGCGTCGATCACCACCCGGCTGGCCCCCTTGACCGCCGTCAGCACGGCATCGGCCTCATCCTCGCATTCATGCGCATTGGCGGCCGACCAATCGCCGCTGAGCGTCACCCGTACGAAATCCCCTTCCCGCGACACCAGGGCATCGGGTTTGAGGGTGAGACGCTGGGCCTCGGGCGTCAGGGGCGCAGGCAAGGGAACAGACTCGCTGAAGAAATGGCACTTTGCACCGGCTATTAACCATAACCCATCAAACTGCGGCAACTCTCCCAGTCTGCGGATCGGCCGTCATGTCATCGTCATCCCCTGAAATGCCGCAGTTTCGCGACTTTGCCGCCATCGAGGCTGCCGTAAGGCAAACCGAGCGCGGTCGCTGGTTCCTCGCCGAATTCGCCAGCCGCCAGCGCCGCGACGACGCTGCTGCCATTCTGGCCGCGCTCGACCGGGTGGACCGGCAGGTCAAGGCCCTCTCCGACCGGGATCATACCCTGCCCTTCCGCAAGGCCCTGACCGAGATTGCCGCCGCCATAGCCGCGACCCAGGGCGAGATCGGCTGCCACAGCCCCGGCGTGGGCTGCCCGGGCCGCCTCATTACGGCCAGTGGAGAACTTGACGCGGTGGTCAGGGCTGCGGAAGCTGCAACGGCCTCGATCCTGACAGCGGCCGAGAAGATGCAGGAGCAGGCCTGGACGCTGCGCGAACGCGGCGGCGCTCCGCTCGACTGTGACGCTCTGGAAGCCTCTGCCACCGAGATCTATCTGGCCTGCGCCTCGCAGGACATTGCCGCCCAGCGCATCCGCAAGGTGACGGAAACCCTCCGCTTCGTCGAAACCCGCATCGCCACCCTGCTGGATGTCCTGGGCATCGAGCGCTGCGCCAAGGCATACCCGCAGGCTGCGGAGGACTCTCCGGTTTTCGACCAGCCGCGCCCGCTTTGGCCGGATACACCCGGCGTGCAATCCGCCGTCGATGCGATACTGGCCGATCCGGATATACGCCCGGCGGCGACCGAAGGAGCACCGCCCCGCCGCTCCGGCCTGTCGGTGCTCGATATGCTGACACCCGACGAGCGGTTGCGCCTGTTTGTCTGAGCGCGGTCCGGCCAGCTTTTTCCTTCCCCGACAGGCGCTTTGCTGCGATAGAGCATGCTACAAACTCTTGATAACGATCATTCCCGCCTGTTCCGATCGCACTCTGCCCTTTGCCGCCCGTGACCACCGCACCGTCGTCCCTGCCGCCCCCGCAACAGCCTGCCGCCCGGCCACTGTTCGGAATCGGGCTGAAAATCGCCTCGGCGCTGGCTTTTACCGCCATGTCCGGCCTGGTCCGCTATGTCGCGACCGCACCGGATTTCACCCGCGTTCCGTTGGGCGAGCTGGTGTTTTTCCGCTCGCTGTTCGCCCTGCTGCCGGTCCTGCTGTGGTTGGCCTATGCCCGACCGCTGTCTGCCGCTTTCGTCACCACTAACCTCAGGGGCCACATAAGGCGCGGTCTGATCGGCGCCTTGGGCATGTTTCTGGGCTTTGCCGGCCTGCAATACCTGCCGCTGCCCGATGCCACGGCCCTGTCCTACACGACGCCGCTGTTGACGGTGGTGCTCGCCTGGTTGCTGCTCAAGGAGGTCATCCGCATCTATCGCTGGACGGCGGTGATCGTCGGGCTTGTCGGCGTTCTGATCATGCTGACGCCGCATCTGTCGCCAACCCATCTGGCCGGCAGCAGCGGCAGCTGGAAAGGCGTGGCGCTGGCGCTTGCGGCCTCTGTCTGCGCCGCCTTTGCCACCATTGAGGTGCGCAAGCTGACCGCCACCGAACACACCGGCGCCATCGTCGTCTATTTCTCGCTGACCACGACCGTCCTGTCGCTTGTCAGCTTTGGCCTCGGCCATCTCTGGCCCTCCCATGCCTGGGTCTGGCCGCCCTCCGGCGATTTTGCCATGCTGGCGATGATCGGCTTTCTCGGCGGCATCGGCCAGATCCTGCTGACCCATTGCTATCGCTATGCCGATGCCTCGATCATCGCGCCGTTTGACTATACCTCGATGATCTGGGCGCTGCTGATCGGCTGGCTGGTGTTCTCCGAGATACCGGACCGGCTGGTGCTGATCGGCGCTACGGTGGTGATTGCCTCCGGGATCTTTGTCATCCTGCGCGAGCGCGCCCTCGGCATCGAGCGGCGCAGCCAGCGTGAGGCCAGCCCGACACGGCCGCTGTGATCGCCGGTTGCAATTCTGTTGCGCTCGCCTTAGCTAGAGCATGTCGCGATTAAGTGGATACCGGTTAATCGCAGAAGCCATGCTCTAACTTATTGATACCGATCACGTTATCCGCATTTTGATGATTCCATCAAAATGCGGCGTGATCTAGAGCATCATCCCGCCAAGTGGACACCGGCTGGCGGAAAAAGATGATGAGAAACCAATAGCCTGGCGCATCCAACCTGATCCGGTCAGGTCGGACGCTCCGGACCGAAAGCTGCTCGGGGTGCCCGTCATGGATGCGGGCTGAGAGGCACCATGCCAACCCGTAGAACCTGATCCGGGTCATTCCGGCGGAGGAAAGCACGGCATGTCGAACGAACCGATCATCCTGTCCATGGCAGAGGTGCTGACGCGCCTGAGGACGGGTCGCGTGCGCGTCCATGCATTGACCAGCCCGGTGGCCGCAGAGCGCACCGCCAACACCCTGCTGGCGTTGGGCGCGCGTCCGTCGCTGACGGCCAACCGGGAGGAGATTGCCGGCTTTGTCGGCGGCTGCGATGCCTTGCTGATCAATCTGGGCATGCTGGACGCCGAGCGTCGCGACACGGCCCCGCTGGCCGCTGCCCTGGCGCGGCAGGGCGGCAAGCCTTTCGTGCTCGATCCGGTGTTTGTCGATGTCTCCGGCCCGCGTCGCTCCCTCGCCGCGGAATTGGTTGCGGCCGGCCCCACGGTCGTCAAGCTCAACCGTGCCGAGGCAGCCAGCCTGCTGGCCATTCCCGCCACCGCCGTGACAGTGGTGACCGGCGCCATTGACACCCTTTCGCAAGCCGGCCGCACGCTGCGCCTTGCCAACGGCCATCCCCTCGCCGGGCAGGTGACTGCCACCGGCTGCGCGCTGGGCGCGGTGATTGCTGCCTGCCTCGCCGTTGAACCGGATGCGATGACCGCGACCGCTGCGGCGCTCGCGCTTTATGGCATCGCCGCCGAACGCGCCGCCGAAGGCGCGACCGGCCCCGGCAGCTTTGCCGTCCGCCTGATCGACGCGCTCGCCACCCTTGATCCTGCCACACTTGCCGAACGGGTCCGTTTTGCATGAACCACGTCGATCTTCGCCTCTACGCCATTCTCGACCCCGAGCGAACCGGCGGCCGTCCGCTTGACCGGCTTGCGGATGCAGCCGCCGCCGGTGGCGCCACCCTGCTGCAACTGCGCGACAAGAATGCTGGCACCCGCTCCTTTGTCGCACGCGCCCGCCAGGTGAAGGCAGCGCTTGCCGGCCGCATCCCGCTCATCATCAATGATCGCATCGATGTGGCGCTCGCCGCCGAAGCCGATGGCGTACACCTCGGCCGTGACGACATGCACCCCGCCGATGCGCGCCGCCTGCTCGGACCGGAGGCGATCATCGGCGTGACCCTCAAGAACAATGCCGATCTTGCCGTGCTCGATCCGGCTCTCGTCGATTACGGCTGCATCGGCGGCGTGTTCGCGACCGCCAGCAAGAACAATCCCGACCC
>DAOMXG010000106.1:0-8295 GCA_035436995.1 Beijerinckiaceae bacterium | reverse complement strand
CGTTGGCGGGTGGCGGCGCCGTGGCCGGGGCGACTTTTGTCAGCGAGGAATTGTCCAAGTCCGACCGGCCGGAACTGGCCTCGGCCAAGATCATCGTCTCCGGCGGTCGCGCGCTCGCCTCAAGCGAGAACTTCGGCAAGTTCATCGAGCCGGTAGCCGACAAGCTCGGCGCGGCGGTGGGTGCCTCGCGCGCAGCGGTCGATGCCGGCTATGCCCCCAACGACTGGCAGGTCGGCCAGACCGGCAAGGTCGTCGCGCCTGACCTCTATGTCGCGGTCGGCATTTCCGGCGCCATCCAGCATCTTGCCGGCATGAAGGATTCCAAGGTCATCGTCGCCATCAACAAGGATGCCGATGCGCCGATCTTCCAGGTTGCCGATTATGGCCTCGTCGGGGATCTTTTCCAGGTCATGCCCGACCTGGCCGCCGCTCTCGACAGAGCAAAAGGCTGATCACAGAACGGGGCCTTGCGCCCCGTTTTTTTTCTGAACCTGCACGCACGGAATGGACTGCCATGGCGTTGGAAATTCGCAAGATCGGCATTGTCGGCGCTGGCCAGATGGGCAGCGGCATTGCTCATGTCGCCGCGCTCAACGGCTTTGATGTGCTGGTTCATGATGTGGCGCAGGACCGGATCAACGCCGGACTCGCGACCATTAACGGCAATCTTTCGCGTCAGGTTCAGAAGGGGGCCATCGGCGATGCCGACAAGAAGGCTGCGCTTGCCCGCATTGATGGCGCCGCCGACCTTGCCGGCCTGACGGACTGCGATCTGGTTATCGAAGCGGCGAGCGAAAACGAGACGATCAAGCGCAAGATCTTCCAGGATTTGTCGCGTCTGCTCAAACCCGAGGCGCTGCTGGCCTCCAACACCTCGTCGATCTCGATCACCCGATTGGCCTCGACCACCGACAGGCCGGAAAAGTTCATCGGGATCCATTTCATGAATCCGGTGCCGGTGATGCAGCTGGTCGAGTTGATCCGCGGCATCGCCACCGACGATGCGACCTTCAACGCGGCAAAGACCTTCATCGCCAAACTCGGCAAGACGGTGACCGTCTCGGAGGATTTCCCCGCCTTCATCGTCAACCGCATTCTGCTGCCGATGATCAACGAGGCGATCTATACGCTCTATGAGGGTGTCGGCACGGTGGAAGCCATCGATACGGCCATGCGGCTCGGGGCCAATCACCCGATGGGGCCGTTGCAACTGGCCGATTTCATCGGCCTTGATACCTGTCTGGCGATCATGCAGGTGCTCTATGAAGGGCTGGCGGATTCCAAATATCGTCCCTGCCCGTTGCTGGTGAAATACGTCGAGGCCGGCTGGCTGGGCCGCAAGGCCAAGCGCGGCTTCTACGACTATCGCGGCGACAAGCCGGTGCCGACGCGCTGATACTCCGCGACTGATCCGCCTTCACAAGCCGTTCTTGGCCTGCTTACATAGCGGCGCCTTTTGGGAATGGTGCGATTCGGATCGTGGGAGTAGCGGTGTGACGGTTCACGTCCAGCCCGCAATCTCGCCGGAAGCCTGTCCGGCGCTGGTGCTCAATGCGGATTACCGGCCGCTGAGCTATTATCCTTTGTCGCTCTGGTCCTGGCAGGATGCACTCAAGGCGGTGTTTCTCGATCGGGTCAACATCGTCTCCGAATACAGCCGCGTCGTTCACAGCCCATCGATGTCGATCCGGCTTCCATCGGTCGTATCGCTGAAGTCCTATGTCCAGCCATCGCGCAGCCCGGCCTTTACCCGGTTCAACGTCTTCCTGCGCGATCGCTTTTCCTGCCAATATTGCGGCAGTCGGGACGATCTGACCTTCGATCATGTGATCCCGCGATCAAAAGGCGGGCTGACCACCTGGGAGAATGTCGTCGCGGCCTGTTCGCCGTGCAACCTCAGGAAGGGCGACAAACTGCCCGATGAAGCTCTGATGCGACCGCGCAACCGGCCCTTTGCTCCCAGCCTCAGCCAGCTGCACGCCAGCGGCCGACACTTTCCGCCCAATTATCTGCATGAGAGCTGGCTCGATTATCTCTATTGGGACAGCGAACTGGAACCGTAGCGACCTGTCCCGCCCATCGCCGCCCGGCCCGCAAGTCCGGCCACCACCAGCGACACCACGACATTCCAGCCGGCAAATGACAGGCCAAGAATGCGCAACGGTGCTTCATCGCAGCGAACCACCTTGGTTGTTGCAAGCGCGGCCCGCAGGTCCGTCACCTGCTTGGGCATTGCGTTGAAGGCGCCCCCGCAATCGGTCGGCCCCGCCCAGTATTTCCACTCGACGCCGGCGTGATAGATGCCAAGTCCGGCGCCGACCAGGAAGGTCAGGGCAAACAGGGCCCAAAACGCCATCGCCGTCCGGTCATGCCCCAGGCCATAGGTGATCAGCCCGCCCGCACCCAGGACAAGCCCGATGTAATAGGGCCAACGCTGCAACAGGCACAATTTGCACGGCGCATAGCCCAATCCATATTGGAAGACCCATGCCCCGATGAGCGAGGCGGCCGCCAGCCCCAGAGCAAGCAGCGCCGGTGTGATTCGCAAGGGCATAGCGCCCATGTGCCTCTCCAGTCAGATGAGGAACTTGACCACGTAAAAGCCGCCGACAATCGCCACCAGCAAGCCGATCGCCACAAGGGTCAGATTATCTTCGATGAACTGTTTCAGTGGCGCTCCGAACCGGTTGAGAATCCCGGCGATAAAGAAGAAGCGTCCACCGCGAGTGATGATCGACAGGATGACGAACCAGAAAAAATCATAGGCCGCCAGTCCGGAGGCGATCGTCACCAGCTTGTAGGGGATCGGCGTGAAACCCTTGATGAGAATGATCCAATGGCCCCATTGCTGATAGAGCGCGCGGAAGGAATCAAGCTTGTCGCCCAGCCCATAGACCTTGATCAGCCATTGGCCGAGGCTGTCGTAAAGCAGTGCGCCGATGGCATAGCCGACGATGCCGCCCAGCACCGATGTCACGGTACAGATCGTTGCATAGAACCAGGCCTTGTGCGGCTTGGCCATCGCCATCGGCAGCAGCATGACATCCGGCGGGATCGGGAAGAACGAACTTTCGGCGAACGACACCACACCAAGGGCATGGGGTGCGCGCGGCGATTCCGACAGTCTGATGGTCCAGTCGTATAAGCGCTTCAGCATGAGTCGGGGGATAGCTGGCAGATCGGTTCAGGTAAAGCCCGATTTCTAAAACGGAGGCCTTCGACAAAACACGGATTTTCCCTTCTGCCGCGTTGACCCGAAGGCCCCGCTCGCTATAGTCCGCCTGCGTTGCCCCTATGGCGGAACTGGTAGACGCGACCGACTCAAAATCGGTTTCCGCAAGGAGTGCTGGTTCGATTCCGGCTAGGGGCACCAACCGTTTTTCAAAATGATATCAATTGCTTAATTCGAAGAAATTGCCTCGACACTTCCGACGCTTGGCGGAGGCACCTTCAGAAAGGCGCTCTCACATAGCTAAAAATTCAGCTGACGTTGCCCCCAAGTATTATCCAGTTCTGAGTTCGTTTGCGGGGTTGGGTTTGCCCTGATGGGTGGTGGATGCGGCGGGCGATGGCGCGGAGCTTTTCACATTGCGCAGCGCCAGAGCCCGACGCGGGTTGAAGGTGGAGACGAACTCGACGGGTGACAGCATCCCGTTCCGCGCGTGCGGTGTGCAAACTCAGGCAGCGGCAGGCAATTGCTGTAGGCAAAGCGCTGGTGGTCGGTATTACCGACGTCGTCATGCTTCGAGCCAACCTTCGATCTCGGCGACGCTCGCCTGTGGCTGTTCGAGTGTCGGCAGATGCCCGGCATCAGCGATGATCGCCAAGCACGATTGCGGCATCATCCGGTGCATCGCCTCGTGACGTTCCAGAGGGCACAGCCGGTCATGTTCTCCCATCAGCACCAGCGCCGGCCCCTTGAAAGCGCGCAGCGTCGCACTCTGATCCGGGCGATCACGCAGAGCCCGCGACTGACGCACAAAGACATCCGGCCCGAGCGCCAGCGCCATCGCGTAGCAGAGGTCCAGCACCGGCTGATTGCCGGGTCCCGAGGGCCAGATAGTTGGGCTTCATCTCGTCGCGGATAACGGCGGCGAGATCCCCGGCCAGCGCCCGGTCGATCTGCCCCTGCCGACGCGCCCGCATCTCGGGCCGTTCGGCAAAGGGGTTGGTGTCGAGAAGCGCGAGGCGCTCCACCCGTTCCGGTGCCTGCCGCAGCATCTCCATCGCGACGATGCCGCCCATGCTCAAGCCCGCCAGCGCAAAGCGCGGCGGTGCATCGCGCAGGATCGCGGCGGCCAGCCCGGCGACCGTGTCGGCTTCGGTACACGGCGCATGGATCACCATCCGCCGCCCCAGCGCTCCGGGCAGATCGCCCCACAGCCTGGCATCACACATCATGCCTGGAACCAGCACGAGCGGGCTCATGCGACGCGCCTTGCGCCCTCCTTCAGCGTGGCGAGTTTCGCCCAGGCGATCTCGGGATCGACCGCGCCGAAGCCGGCAAAGGTGCCAAAACCGCAATCGGAACCGGCGATCACCCGGTCGCGGCCGACGATGGCGGTGAAGCGTTCCAGCCGCTGGCGCACAAGTTCAGGGTGTTCGATGAAATTGGTCGTCGTATCGACCGCGCCGGGCACGAGAATCTTGTCAGCCGGGATCTCGCGCGCCCGGTCCCTGAACACCGTCCATTCATGACCGTGCCGCGGATTGGCCGTCTCGAAGAGGATGTAGCGTGCGGGCACGCGCATCAGCAGCGGGAACACTTTCCCCATGTCGATGTCGCAGCAATGCGGCCCTTCGTAGTTGCCCCAGCAGATATGCAGGCGAATACGGTCCTGCGGCAGCCCCGTCAGTGCGTGTTCGAGAGCCTCGACATGCAGACCGGCCACCTTCAGGAAGTCATCGTCGGAGAGATGGGTGAAGAGCATGTGCCGGGACAGGGCGAGATCCGGACAGTCGAGCTGGAGATCGAGCCCAGCCTCGATGATGGTCCGGTATTCGTCGCGCATCGCATCGGCCAGTGCGGCCAGATACGCCTCTCTGGTCGCATAATGCGCATTCTGCAGGAACAGGGAGATGACGCCTGGCGAGGCAGCATTCATGAAACCACGCTGCACGCCATGGGCAGCCATCGCGGCCTTCAGCGCCGCGATATCTTTCTGCAACTCACCCTGCCCCTTCGAGCGGACGGGGCCAACACATTGCGGACGCGCATATTGCGGTGTTCCGCCGGCCTTGGCGAGACGTTCAAGGAAGCTCGGAAACAGCTTCAGATCGGCCGGCGCATTGCGCGGACTGTCGCCATCGAAGCCGGTGTAGCGATCCTTCACGTAGGTCGCGTAGGAGATTTTCGAGGTCTCGCCGTCCGAGACGATGTCGATCCCCGCCTCCTTCTGCCGGCGGACGACCTCCATCACGGCCTCCGCCATCGCCGCATCGAAGGCGGCGACGTCATAGGGTTCGTTGCGCTCGCGCGCGAAGAGAAAATCCACAACCTTCTGCGAGCGGGGCAGCGAGCCAACATGGGTGGCCATCAGCGACATGACAGCCTCCTCAGAGCAGCCGCCCGGTCGCGCCGGCCGGATCATCCGTGTTGATCACGCGATAGAGCGAGGCTTCGCCGGTCATCGATGGCGCGAGCGAATGCTCCAGGCCGGGCGGGATGGCCACCGTATCGCCCGGATTCAGCACCGTGCTGCCCCCGCTCCAGCCAAGGCGCCAGTGTCCGCGCATCGGCATCAGGACTTCATGCCGGTTCAGGCTGTAGAGCGTCGCGGAGATCGAATTGCGCGACAGGAACTCGACCTCGAAACCGGGCCGGTCCTTGAGCTTGCCGTGCTCGCCGATCACCTTGGCCGGCTGCCGGTCGGAGAGCGCCATCAGGTCCCAGTAGCGGGCGACGCAATTGGGGATCACATCGGCCGTCGTGGGCTCGGGATAGGCCTTCAGCTCTTCGTCTGTCAGCAGCGGCATGGGCGGCACGCCATCGGGAAGCTTCTGGCCCTTCTTGGTGTCATAGAGCCTGCCGTTCTTGCCGAGCACGAGGCCGTAATCCTTGGCATCGGTGATCACCTGCGGCGCCCAGATGACGCCGCCGCCGGCGTCATCGCCTCCAAGGATCGCCATGATCATCCCGTAATCGGTGCCGACATTCTCGAAGGCCCGGAAGATGCCGGTCGGGATGTTGAAGATGTCACCCTCCTCGGCGATGAACTCGCCCGCCGTGCCCCAGCGCCCCCAGAAGAAGCGCCAGCGGCCCTTCAGCACGAAGAAAACCTCCGCCGTGCGGTGCGAATGCAGCGAGTTCCGGCAGCCGGGAGGCTGACCGGCGGCGCCGATGTTGAAGCCCGGCGTCTCGCGGATATGCACATGCTGATCGGGGCTCTCCGACACCCCCCCCCCGATGATGGTGAAGTTCTCCTTCTGGTTCGAGCCCGGCGTATGGGCATCGATGAAGGCGGTCTTGCATGGCTTCAGATCGCCATAGCGAACGATGCGCGCTTCCATCTCTTGCGGGGTCATTCTCTTGTCCTTTCCTCAGACTGCATTCGTATGCAAACGGCCACGCACGGACGCGCGCACAGGCAGATCGGTTCAGCCTGCTTTCAGCAGGATCTGCTTCCAGATGGCGGTTTCGTCGAACAGCACCCATTCGCGCCGCAGCGAGCCGTTCTCGCCGCCGAAGGGCCCGAACTCGGCATGGCTGATGCCCATGACATGAATGTCCGCACCGGTCGGCGTACCGAAGGCACCCCAGCCGGAATGTCTTCCAGTGAGCGACCAGCGCAGCGCGGCGCGCGGCGGCATCATGGCGTCCTCGCGACCGATCACATGGTGGATGGTGAAGGTGGCATCGGGCAAGGCGGCACGCAGGCCCATCCAGAACCGGTCGGCCGCCTCCCAGCCATGACCGGTGACGCCGCCTGGCAGTTCCAGTTGCGCCGCGCGGTCATATTCGGTGCGGATCGCGGCCATGTCGGCGCCCATGATCCGGGTGAGGATGTCGGCATAAAGCTGGCCGACCGCGTGATCATTGCCTTTGCCGGTATAGCCGCCCGCCATGTCCCGGTCGGGCGCGAACGGCTTGACGCAAGCCTCTGGCCCGCCTTCGCGCTGGATCAGGTCAGCGGCATAGGCCTTCGGCTCCCAGCCCATCTGGCGCACGATGGCGCCCTGATCGCGGATCAGCCACTCGTCGAAGATCTGGTTCGCCTTCGCCGCGCAATCGGCGATGATGCGATAGGTCAGGGTCTTGCCGGTCGCCTTGCCATAGACGCCGTCGCGGGCATGCGTCGCCGTCGAGACGATGCGGTGCGAGGACAGGAGCCCGCTGGCATGCTCGCTCCAGATCACGTCCTCGGCCAGCAACTGCCGGTCCGGGAATTCGGCGAGCGTCGCCATCGTCGCGCCGATGACAGTTTGGTTGCCGCGCACGATGGAGGCGGGCGAACGGACCACGATGTCCGGCGCGTAGTACTGGTGCAGGGCCGCGATGCCGCGATCCTCCCAGATCTCCTTCGTGATCCCGATGATGTAGTCGGGGAAGTCCTTCCAGCGCGGGTCGAACCCCTTGATGGGCATGGTCCTGGTCTCCAAAAGTCAGCCGGCGGTCCAGCCGCCATCGATCAGCAATGAGGTTCCGGTGATGAGGGCGGCGGCATCGCTGGCAAGGAACACCACCGCCCCCATGATGTCCTCGACCTCGCCGATCCGGTCGAGCTTGATCTTCGATCGGATCCAGGCGAGCCGCTCCGGGTTGGCGAAGGTCGAGGCGGTCAGATCGGTGCGGATGAAGGTCGGGCCGATGGAGTTCACGCGGATGCCTTTGGGCCCCAGGTCGATCGCCATCGCCTTGGTCAAACCCTCGATCGCATGCTTCGACGCGGCATAGACCGTGCGGTCGATGCCGCCGACATGCCCCATCTGCGAGGAGATGTAGATGATCGCCCCCGGCCTGCCTGCTTCGATCATCCCGCGGGCAACCCGCTGCGACAGCGCGAAGGCAGCGCGGACATTGAGGCCCATGATCCGGTCGAAATCGGCCATATCGACATCAACGAACGGCGCGGGCCGGTTCATGCCGGCATTGTTGACGAGGATGTCGAAGGGCGCCCGCGCGGATAGCGCGGCCTCAACCGCAACCTGATCCGTGACATCGAGCGGCAGCGCCTCTGCGGTGTCGCCACGGCCCCGCAGCGCCGCGACAGCAGCATCCAGTTCGTCCCCAGAACGCGCGCAGAGCGTCACATGCGCCCCGGCCTCGGCCAACGCGCATGCCAGCGCCAGCCCGAT
>DAOMXG010000105.1:0-8485 GCA_035436995.1 Beijerinckiaceae bacterium | reverse complement strand
GTGCGGCGCTGCGGCGCGGTGCGACGGTGGCGCTCGCCAACAAGGAGGCGATGGTCTCGGCCGGCGCTGCGGTGCTGGAGATCGCGCGCGCCGGGCATGCAACCATCCTGCCGCTTGATTCCGAGCACAATTCGATCTTCCAGGCACTGGGTGGCGCGCCGATGGATCAGGTCGAGCGGATTGCCCTGACCGCCTCGGGCGGACCGTTCCGCACCTGGCCGCTGGAAGCGATTGCCGCTGCCACGGTCGAGCAGGCGCTCAAGCATCCGAACTTCGCCATGGGCGCCAAGATCAGCGTCGATTCCGCCTCGATGATGAACAAGGGGCTGGAACTGATCGAGGCGCATTTCCTGTTCGGTCTGCCGGAGGATCGGCTCGACGTTCTGGTGCATCCGCAGCAGGCGATCCACGGGCTTGTCACCTTCACCGATGGCAGCGTCAATGCCGGCATGGCCGTTCCCGACATGCGGGTGCCGATGGCCCATTGCCTGGCCTTTCCGGAGCGGAGCGACTCGGGCGCGGCGCGGCTCGATCTGGTCGCCATCGGCCGGCTGGAATTCTTCGCGCCGGACCTTGACCGGTTTCCGGCATTGCGGCTGGCCCGGCAGGCGCTGCGGCATGGCGGGGCCATGGCGACGGTTCTCAACGCGGTCAACGAGGTCGCGGTGGCGGCATTTTTAGAAAAATCGATTGGATTTCTCGATATAGTTAAAAGTGTGGAAACGGTCATGAATCTGCCGTCAATGGCCGCTTTGTCTGCTCCCAGGTCGATCGAAGAGGCCGAGGCGATTGACCGTCTGGCGAGGGCTAGAGCCCGCGAGGTGTTGTCCTGAGGGGCTGCGCATGGCACATTTTGGCCCGCTCGGTGCCGGAGTTTGATGCGGTCATGGCGCCTGGAGGATTGCATGTTTGATATCCTGAATGCGGCCGGCGGCCACCTCTGGAGCCTGCTGGGCTATCTGGGTCCGTTTCTGTTCGTTCTGGCGCTGGTGATTGTCGTGCATGAGCTTGGCCATTATCTGGTCGGGCGCTGGTGCGGGGTAGGGGTCGAGGCTTTCGCGCTTGGCTTCGGCACCCGGCTGGTCGGCTGGACCGACCGGCACGGAACCGAATGGAAGATCTGCGCGATTCCGCTCGGCGGCTATGTCAAGTTCAAGGGCGATCTCAACGGTGCCTCGGTGCCGGATGAGGAAGCGCTGGCGGCGATGGACCCGGAAGAGCGCCGCACGGCGTTTCAGTTCAAGCCGCTGTGGCAGCGCGCCGCGATTGTTGCGGCCGGGCCGATCGCCAATTTCATCCTGGCTTTCTTCATATTCCTGGCCAGCCTGATGTCGTCCGGCCAGTATGTCGTCGATCCGGTGATCGAGACGGTCGTGGCCGGCACGGCAGCGGAGCAGGCAGGGATCAAGCCGGGCGACCGCATCATCGCGATCAACGGCCACAAGGTGGCGACCTTCGATGACGTGCGCCGTTTCGTGGTGCAGAATCCGGATGACCGGGCGCTGCAGATGGATATCGAGCGCAGCGGAATCGTCACCACGCTGGAAGCGCGGCCGCGCGTGACCGAGCAGAAGACCTCGATCGGCACGTTGCGCTCCAAGACGCTGGGTGTGACCTCATCGACCAGGCCGGAGCACCAGCGGGTGGTTCATCACGGGCTGATCGGCTCGTCGGTGCTGGCGGTGGAGCAGATCGGCGGCGTCATCAGCCAGTCGGTGAACTATCTCGGCGGCCTGATCGCCGGCCGGGAAAAGGCAGACCAGCTCTCCGGTCCGATCCGAATCGCCCAGGTGTCGGGCAAGGTGGCGGAATCGGGTGTTTCCTCCTTGTTAGTGCTGGTTGCGATTTTGTCGATCTCGATCGGCTTCATCAACCTGATGCCAGTGCCTTTGCTCGATGGTGGCCATCTGCTGTTCTATGCGGTGGAAGGGGTATTCGGGCGTCCGCTGAGCCGCCGGGTGCAGGAAATCGGCTTCAGGGTGGGTTTTGCGCTGGTCCTGATGCTGATGTTGTTCGTGACGATCAACGACATTATCCAGCTTCGGCAGGGATGATGCCGACAGCCGACGTGACCGGAAGGCCACGAAGGCGCCGAAAATCAACCTGCGACGGATTTGTGGTTGCATTGGGAGACCGACCCGCTAGAAGCAGGATGCGGCATTTGTAAACGGTTTGTTGCCGGTGCCGCCCGGCCAAGAAATGATGCGTTCGGTTCCGCGGAAATAGGCGAAGCGATGATGAAGACGATTGATGGGGACAGCGGAGTGGCCAGGCGCCGGGCGCGGCGCGCAGCCAGGACTTTGGCCGTCGGCATGCTGGGGCTTCTGGCCTCGGGTGTAGCTACCCTCCCGGCATTGGCCCAGCAGATCGTGGTGCGTGGCAATACCCGCACCGATGCCGAGACCATCCGGTCCTATCTGCAGCTGGCGCCGGGCGAATCCTATTCGAGCGCCCGGATCGATCAGGCCATCAAGGATCTTTATGCCACCGGGATGTTCTCGGACGTTCGGATCAACCGCTCCGGCGGCCAGATCATCGTGCAGGTGGCGGAAAACACCATCATCAACCGCGTCAGCTTCGAGGGCAATTCCAAGCTGAAGGCCGAGGTGCTCCAGGGCGAGGTTCAGAGCCGCTCGCGCGGACCATTCAGCCAGGCGCTGGTTGACAATGACGTGCAGCGCATTCTCGAGATCTACCGCCGCTCCGGCCGGGGCGAGGCCAAGGTCGATGCGCGCATCGTCAATTCCGGCAATGGCCGCGTTGACGTTGCCTTCGTGATCACCGAGGGCGGCAAGACCGGTGTTTCGGCGATCAATTTCGTCGGCAACAATGCCTATTCCGCCTCCAAGCTGCGCAACACGATGGAGACGACCGAGTCGGGCCTGTTCGGCTGGCTCAAGACGTCCGACGTGTATGATCCGGATCGTCTGGCTGCCGACGTTGACCGCATCCGCCGCTTCTACCTGAAGAACGGCTATGCCGATTTCCGCGTCCTGTCCTCTTCGGCTGAATACAGCGCCGAGCAGAAGGGCTATGTGATCACCATCGCCGTCGAGGAAGGCGAGCAGTATCGCGTCGCCAATGTCGCGGTCGATTCGCGCGTCCGTGACGTGGATACCGGCACGCTGCAGCGGGCCGTGCGCACCTCGCAGGGGGATATCTACAACGCCGAGGCGGTGGAAAAGTCGGTCGAGGCGATTGCCTCGGAGACCGCCAAGCGCGGCTATGCCTTCACCCAGGTGCGTCCGCGCGGTGACCGTGATCCGTCCAGCCGGACCGTCAACATCGTCTATTCGGTGGAAGAGGGCCCGCGCGTTTATGTCGAGCGCATCAATGTGCGCGGCAACACCCGCACGCGCGATTATGTCGTGCGCCGCGAGTTCGACATGGGCGAGGGCGATGCCTTCAACAAGGTCTATCTTGATCGTGCCGAGCGCCGCCTGAAGGCGCTGGGCTATTTCAAGAACGTCAAGGTTTCGACCGAACAGGGCTCGTCGCCCGATCGCGTGGTCATCAACGTCGATGTTGAGGATCAGGCCACCGGTTCGTTCTCGATTTCCGGCGGGTATTCGACCTCGGACGGTTTCCTCGCCGAGGCTGCCGTGCAGGAGACCAACTTCCTTGGCCGCGGCCAGTATGTGAAAGTCTCCGCCTCGAACGGCCAGCGCAGCCGTGGCTACGAGTTCTCGTTCACCGAGCCGTTCTTCATGGATCGCCGTCTGGCGGCGGGTTTCGATCTGTTCTCGAAGCAGACGTTCAATTCGCAGTATTCGCGCTATGAGACGCGCACGACCGGCGGCACGGTGCGCATGTCGCTGCCGTTCACCGAGGAATTCTCGCTGGGCATCCGCTATTCGCTCTATTCGCAGCGGCTGACGATCCCGAACACCAACGCGCGACCCTACAACGACTGTACGTTCGGTCTCGGCGAAGGCGTGACGACGGTTGGCGGTGCCAACTACTGCCTCTCCAACGGCGAGGCGTCGGTTGCGGTGAAGGAGGCGGCTGGCCGCACGGTGACGTCGCTCGCCGGCCTGACGCTGGTCTACAACACGCTCGACAACCCCAAGGATCCGACCAGCGGCATTTATGCCGAGTTGCGTCCGGAAATCGCCGGCCTCGGCGGCGACAGCAAGTTCGGGCGCGTGACGGCCGATGCACGCTACTACTACCCGATTGCCGACGAGATCGTCGGTATCCTCCGGTTCCAGGGCGGCCACATCTCCGGCTTCGGCAAGGTGAATTCGACCTTCGGCTCGTCCAAGCTGCGCATGACCGACCACTTCTTCATGGGGCCGAATCTGGTTCGCGGCTTTGCCCCGGGCGGCATCGGTCCGCGCGACATGAACGGCGATCCGACCGGCAATGCGCTGGGCGGAACCAGCTATTACGGTGTTTCGGCGGAAGCACAGTTCTCGCTGCCCGGCGTGCCGCGTGAACTGGGCATCAAGGGCGCGGTGTTCGCTGATGCCGGCACATTGTTCGGCTATCGCGGCGCCAGGGTGTTCGACGTGGATGGTAGCGGCACGCTGAATGGCCTCGGCGCGGGCGGGACCTGCCCGTTCACCACCCTGACGGTGACCTCCACGCAGGCCGAATGCGTCAACGTGCGTGACAAGAACATGCTCCGTTCGTCGGTCGGCGCCAGCCTGCTGTGGCAGTCGCCGCTTGGCCCGCTGCGGTTCGACTATGCCTATGCCCTGACCAAGGACAAGGGCTACCGCGATCCGGTCTCGGGGGCCTATCTTGGCCGCGACCGGCTGCAGGCCTTCCGGTTCTCCGGCGGAACCCGCTTCTGAGCATGATGACCGGGCGGGGTCCTTCCCGCCCGTCTGCCTTCGGAATCATATCTCATGACGGCTCCGGCCTTTTTCCCGCTGCCTGAGCCGCTTTCGGTTGCAAGGCTGATCGAGTTGACCGGCGCCACGGTGGCCGAGGGGATCGACCGCAGCCTGTCGGTGCGGCGTGTCGCTCCGCTGGAGATGGCGACCGGCGGGGATCTGACCTTCCTAGAAAACACCGCCTATGCCGATGCTGCGGCGACGACAGCGGCCTCCGCCTGTTTCATCGCTGCCAAGCTCAAGGATCGGCTGGCGCCCGGCGTTGTGGCGTTGGTGACCGCGCAGCCCTATCGGGCCTATGCGCAGGCTGCGGCTGTGCTCTATCCGGCGGCGATGCGACCGATGTCGCTGTTCGGCGGCGCGGGCGTCTCGCCGGGGGCGTCGGTTCACCCGACGGCGCGGCTTGAGGAACATGTGACGGTCGATCCGGGCGCGGTGATCGGCCCGGGCGCCGAGATCGGCGCACGCTGCATCATTGGCCCGGGCGCGGTGATCGGTCCCGGCGTGAAGCTCGGGCGCGATGCATCGATCGGCGCCGGCGCGACGGTTCAGCATGCCTTTCTCGGCAATCGCGTCATCGTGCATCCAGGCGTGCGGATCGGACAGGACGGGTTCGGCTTTGCCATGGGTCCAGGCGGACATGTGAAGGTGCCGCAGGTGGGACGGGTGATCATCCAGGATGATGTGGAGATCGGCGCCAACACCACCATCGACCGCGGGACCACCCGCGATACGGTGATTGGCGAAGGCACCAAGATCGACAATCTGGTGCAGATTGGCCATAACGTCAGCATTGGACGGCATTGCGTCATCGTCTCGCAGGTGGGCATTTCCGGCTCTTCGACCCTTGAGGATTACGTCGTGCTGGCCGGGCAGGCCGGCGTTGCCGGTCATGTCAGGATCGGCATGGGCGCGCAGGTTGGTGCCAAGTCGGGTGTGATGACCGATCTGGCCGCGGGCGGGCGTTATCTTGGCGCTCCGGCCAAACCGGCCCGGCAGACGATGCGTGAAGTGGCGGCGCTGGCAAGGCTGGCGGAACGCGGGAAGGAATGACCGGGAAAAGGGGGCTGGAATGACCGACGAAGGCAAGACGCTCGAGACCTTCGACATCATGCGGCTGATGGAGCTGCTGCCGCATCGCTATCCGTTCCTGCTGGTCGACAAGATCATCAATGTTCGCGGCGACGAGAGCGGCATTGGCATCAAGAACGTGACGATGAACGAGCCGCAGTTCACCGGCCATTTTCCGATCCAGCCGATCATGCCAGGCGTGCTGATCATCGAGGGCATGGCACAGACGGCCGGGGCGATGTGCGTTGCGGCGCGCCCGTCGAGCGCCAAGCTGCGGGCGGTCTATTTCATGACCATCGACAAGGTGAAGTTCAGAAAGCCTGTCGGGCCGGGCGACCGGCTCGAATATCACATGACCAAAACGGCCCAGCGGCGCAACATGTGGTGGTTCCGCGGCGAGGCGGTGGTCGACGGCCAGAAAGTGGCCGAGGCCGAAGTCAGCGCGATGCTGGTGGATTGACATGGCAAGTAACGTTCATGGCTCAAACATTCATGTCTCGGCGGTGATCGAGGACGGCGCGGTGATCGGTGCCGATTGCTCGATCGGCCCGTTCTGCCATATCGGCCCGCATGTGACCCTGGGCGACGGGGCGAAGCTGCAAAGCCATGTCGCGATTGCCGGCCATACATCGATCGGCCCGCGCGCGACCATCTATCCCTTTGCCTCGGTCGGTCATCAGCCGCAGGATCTGAAATACCACGGCGAGCCGGTGAGCCTGACGATCGGCGCCGACTGCATCATCCGCGAGGGTGTCACCATCAACCCCGGCACCGAGGGCGGCGGCTCCAAGACGGTGATCGGCAACAATTGCGCCTTTCTCGCCAATGCCCATGTCGGGCACGATTGCCTGATCGGCAACAACGTCATTCTGGTCAACAACGTGATGCTGGCCGGCCATGTGACGCTTGGCGATTTCGTCATCTGTGCCGGCGGTTCGGCGGTGATCCAGTTTACGCGCGTCGGCGCCCATGCCTTTGTCGGAGGGTTGACCGGACTGGAGAACGACCTGATCCCCTATGGTCTGGCGATGGGCAACCGCGCCCATCTGGCCGGGCTCAACATGGTCGGGCTGCGGCGGCGCAATTTCTCGCGTGAGGCCATCCACGATCTCAGGCGCGCATACCGCCTGCTGTTTGCCGAAGAGGGCACGCTGAAAGAGCGCGTCGAGGATGTCGCGGCTGAGTTCCATGCCCATCCGCAGGTTGTTGAAATCCTTGATTTCATTCGCAAGGGCGGCGACCGGGCGATTTGTCAGCCGCGCCGCGAAGGAGAGGCCTGAGCGCGCCCATGCCGGTCGGCGGCCCCCTCCATGTCTTTCTCGTCGCCGGCGAGCCGTCCGGTGATGCGCTCGGGGCCAAGCTGATCCGTGCCTTGCGCCAACGCCGCTGGAACCTGCAGATCAGCGGCGTCGGCGGCGAGGCCATGGCAGGGGAAGGATTGCACAGCCTGTTTCCCATGGCCGATATCGCGGTCATGGGCTTTGTGCCGGTGCTCAAGCGGTTGCCGACGCTGATCGACCGCATCCGCCGCACACAACGGGCGGTGATCGAGGCCAGACCCGATGTGCTGGTCATCATCGACAGCCCGGACTTCACCCATCGGGTGGCGCGCAAGGTGCGGGCCATGCGGCCCGATCTGCCGATCCTCAACTATGTTTCACCGACCGTCTGGGCCTGGCGCCCGGGCCGGGCGGCCAGGATGCGCGCCTATATCGATCACGTGCTGGCGGTCCTGCCGTTTGAACCGGAAGCGCACCAGCGGCTGGGCGGCCCGGCGTGCAGCTATGTCGGCCATCCGCTGATCGAACGGTTCAACGAACTCCGTCCGCGGCCCGAAGACGCCCTGCAGCGGGAATTCGGGCGCAACGTGCTGATTTTGCCGGGCAGCCGCCTGTCGGAAGTCAGCCGCCTGATGCCGGTGTTCGGGGAAGCGGTGGCGCGCGTCGCGGCGGAGGTTCCCAAGGCCGCATTCTTCCTGCCTGCGGTGGCCCATGTCGCCGATGCCGTGCGGTCGGCGCTGCGCGACTGGCCGGTGAAGCCGGAGATCGTCATCGGCGAGCAGGCCAAATGGATGGCCTTTCGCCGAGCCCGCGCGGCTCTTGCCGCCTCCGGCACGGTGACACTGGAACTGGGGCTGGCGCAGGTGCCGATGGTGACTGCTTACAAGGTCTCGGCCATCGAAAAGCAGATCATCCGCGCGCTGGTGACCGTCTCCACTCCGATCCTGCCCAGCCTGATCCTCGGTGAGCCGGTCGTGCCGGAGCTGTTGCAGGAACAGGCTACCGGTGCGGCTCTGGCCGAGGCCCTGATCCCTCTGGTCACTGGAGGCGAGGCCCGCTCCGCCCAGCTTGCCGCCTTCGACCGGCTGGATGCGGCCATGCAGGTGACGGGCGGCAATCCCAGCGCGGCAGCGGCGGAAATTGTGCTCTATTACGGCGAGAACGGCCGACGGGTCTGACAAGACTAGCGAAGAGGCGAAAACTAGAGCGCTTTCAGTGAATTCCAATTCACAAAAAGCGCTCTATCTTTTTGTTTTGTCGCATTTTCTTTGCGCGAACCGGGCTCCACTTCGC
>DAOMXG010000104.1:0-8603 GCA_035436995.1 Beijerinckiaceae bacterium | reverse complement strand
GGCAAGGAGTCACCAGCACCGCAGCGGGCACCGCGTAGAGGCGGGCGAAGCGCTGCACCAGCAGCCAGGTCGCGATGATCGCAAGCGCCGGCAGCGGCAGCGCTTGCAAGGCCACGAATGGCGCAAGGCAGAGTTTGAGCAGGATGCCCGCCAGCATGGCACTGGCGATCGGATGCGGAATGGCGGCCACCAGCCGGCCAAGCAACGGCCAGAGTCCGGCGAGCACGAACAGCAGGCCGGTGATGATGAAGGCTCCGACAGCCGTGCCAAATCCGCCCGCCGGCAGCGGCGAGGTCGCCAGCAGCGCCAGTCCCGGCGTGGTCCAGGCGATGGAGATCGGCATCCGCGTCCACAGGCTGAGTCCGATGGCGGCAACGCCCTTGCCCAGCCCGAGCAGCAGCAGACCCGAGGCGATCTCGGCCGTGCCCGCGCCCATGGCCTTGAGGCCGGCGATGACGATGGCGGCGGAGGAGGCATAGCCGACCAGCGCGACAATCAGCCCCTGAACGCCGGCCTGAGCGGAAAAATCAGCGGAAAAAAAACGACCCATGCAGCGAGCCTATCACGCAGGCCGCCGGGCGACGAGGAAGGTGCGGAAGTCCTTGCCGGTGGACCCATGGCGGGCCTGTTCGATGATCGTGAAGCCCGCCGCCGCGATCCTGCTCTCCAGCGTGGCCGCATCCTGCACCCGCACATACGGGGCGAGCCCGATCCGGCGCATCACCGGAATGGCGAGGCGGATGAACAGGTTGAGTTCGACAAGGCACGGCGTCTTGGAAATGAGCAGCCCGCCCGGCTTCAGGAGGGTGTGCAGATGGGCCAGCGTGGCGGCATCGTCGCGCAGCAGATGCAGGACGTTAAAGGCGAGAATGGCATCAAAGCCGCCGTCCGGTGCGGTGATCGCGTCCGGCGCCGCCACCTCGAAGGCGACATTGGAGCACCCCTGCGCCGCCACCTTCTCGCGGGCAATCGCGATCATCTGCGGCGCGATGTCGGTGGCCAAAAGGTGCTGCACCCCGCCTGCCATCCGCAAGGCCGTGGTGCCCGTGCCGCAACCGATCTCCAGAACGGAGGCCATGCCCCGGATCAATTCGGACGTTCGCGCCAGCGTGCGCTCATAGCCCGCCGTATCCCGGATGCTGGCGGCTGCGTAGCGCCGGGCGAACCGGTCCCAGAACCGGGCGTCGGGATGAGCGGCGGTCATGGCGCGTCACACCGCCATTTCGCCACGGAACGCCCAGCGCGTCATGCGCTTTTCGATCAGGGCGCAGAGCGCATACATCGCCACCCCCATGATGGCGATGGCAAACAGGCCGGCAAAGGTCGTCGGCGCATCGTTGCGTGCGCCGGCCGACAGCATCAGAAAGCCGATGCCGCGGTTGCCGCCCACCGTTTCGGAAATCACCGAGCCGATGAAGGCCAGCGTGATCGCCACCTTGAGCGAGGCGAAGAGATAGGGCATGGCGCGCGGAATGCCGACCTTGGTCAGGATTTCGTATTGCGTCGCCCCGAGCGAGCGCATCACATCGCGCATCTCCGGTTCGATCGTGGCAAGGCCGGTGGCGACATTGACGACAATCGGGAAGAACGAGATGACGAAGGCAGTGATGATCGCCGGCGTTGCGCCGACGCCGAGCCAGATCATCAGGATCGGCACAATCGCCACCTTCGGGATGGCGTTGAACGCGATCAGCAGCGGATACAGCCCCGAATAGACAAAAGGCGAGGCGCCGATCGCCAGCCCCAGCAGCAAGCCGAACACGATCGCCAGCCCAAAGCCCGCCACCGTGGTCCACAACGTCTCCAGACAGAAGCGCAGCAGGATGTCGAAGCGCTGGACGAACACCTCGAAGATGCGCGTCGGCCGCGGCAGGATGATCTCCGGAACAGCCAGCAGGATGCAGGCCAGTTCCCAGATCAGCAGCAGGACCGCCATCACCAGCCACGGCATGGCCAGTTTCAGAAGGTGGCGTTGGCTGTCATTCATGGGACGGGTTCCTTCCCTCGCCCCTCACCCTGACCCTCTCCCCGCATGCGAGGAGAGGGAAAAGCAGAGAGGCAACGGCAGCCCCCTCTCCCCGTTCTTGACGGGGAGAGGGAAGAGCGGAGCGGCAACAGCATGCACGCTCCCTCTCCCCGTTTATAACGGGGAGAGGGTGGGGTGAGGGGCAAAGGGCACGCCTGCGCCATCACGCATACTCCTGCCGGATCAGGTCGCGCAGCTCATGAACAATGTCGACGAAATGCGGCTCGAAGGTCGTCTCCAGCGTGCGCGGGCGCGGAATATCAATCGGCTTGCGGACGATTACGCGGCCCGGTCTTTTCGACATTACATAAATTGTATCAGCGAGATAGGTCGCTTCCCTCAAGTCATGCGTGACCAGGACGGCGGTGAATTTGCGCTCCATCCAAAGGGCCTGCATCACGCCCCACAGATCTTCCCGCGTGAAAGCGTCGAGCGCGCCGAACGGCTCGTCCAGCATCAGGATTTCCGGCTCATGCACCAGCGCGCGGCAGAGGTTGGAGCGCTGCTGCATGCCGCCCGACAATTGCCAGGGATATTTGTCGCCGAAGCCGCCGAGCCCCACCGAGGTCAGCAGCGCCTCGACCCGCGCGACATATTCGGCCTTGTTGGCGCGGAAGCGCTGCTTGTGCGGCTCGACCACTTCCAGCGGCAGCAGGATGTTGTCGCGCGTCGTGCGCCACGGCATCAGCGTCGGGTTCTGGAACGCCATGCCGACGCCGCGCACGGGTCTGGTCACCTTCTGCCCGTGCACGAGGATCTCGCCGCCGGTCGGCGGCAGCAGGCCGGTAACCAGCTTCATCAACGTCGACTTGCCGCAACCGGACGGGCCGACGACGGCGATGAACTCGCCCTTGTCGATGGAGAGCGTGGCATCGGCCAGCGCCAGCGTCGTATCCTTGCCGCGCCCGTAGGCGAGGCTGACGGCACGCATCTCGACCAGTGGCGGCTCCGTTCCGGCGATGGTCATCGGCTTACGGCGCCACCATCCGCTCGGCCCTGGGCGGCAGATAGCGGTTGGTGAACACCTTATCGGCAGCGGGCGCGGCTGGCAGGCCGAAGGCGTCAGCCACTTCCTTCAGCGCCTTGCCGAAGCGCTCGGGATCGACATCGCCCATGCCGTTGGCTTTGACGTAAGGCGTCAGCACGTTGGATTTCAGCGAGATATCGAGCCGCTCGGCCTCCAGCTTCTCATCGGCCAGGGGATCACGCTTCTTGACCGCCGCGACGCCGATCGACGGATTGGCCGCAACCTCGCGCCAGGCTTTGACGGTGGCGCGGATGAAGCCCTGCACCAGCTTTTCGTTCTGGGCGAGTTCGGGCGCAATGATGATGCCGTTGCCGTAAACGTTCATGCCATGGTCGGAATACATGAACTTGACGACGTCATCCTCCTTCACGCCGCGCGCCTTCAGATCAAGCATCGACGAGAAATAATGCCCGGAAATGAAATCGACCGAGCCCTGCACCAGGCTCTGCTCGCGCAATTGCGGGGTCAGGTTGACCGATTCCACCCTGGCCCGGTCGATGCCGACGATCTTGGCAAAGGCCGGGAACAGGCGGAACGAGGCATCGAACACCGGGGCGCCCAGCTTCTTGCCCTCGAGATCCTTCAGCGTCCTGATGCCGCTCTTCTTCAGCGCGTAGACGCCGAAGGGCGGAAAATCATAGGCCATGAACACCGACAGCACTTCCTTGCCGGGGTTCTTGGCGTTGTATTCGATCAGCGAATTCACATCGGCAAAGCCGATCTGGTAGGCGCCGGTGGCAACGCGCTGCACGGCGCCGGCCGAGCCCTGCCCCGGGTCCATCGTCACATCGAGACCCTCGGCCTTGTAATAGCCCTTGTCGAGCGCGACGAGAAACGGCGAGGTCGGCCCCTGGAACACCCAGTCGAGCGTGAACTTGATCGCCGTCTGGGCGGAGGCGGCCCCTGCCCCCGCAACCATGCCGATCGTCAGCGCCGCAGCGCCCAGCCAATGTTTCAGGTTCATCGTGATCTCCCTCGCGCCCCGTTATATCAGTGGCCCTCGGGATTGACCTATCGGTCAACCTCGGGCCGTTCCCTCGCAACGGGCCCCTCGGCCCTGCTCGGCGTCGCATTCGCTCCTGACCATCGGCCCTCCATCATGACCTATGGGCCATTCATGAGGGCCGCCGGTAAAAGACGGTCTGCGAGAGGTTCGCCCAGCAGGGGCAGGCAAAGCAAGGCCATTGGCAGCCGCTGCCCACAGATTTCAGGCCAACAAAAACCCCGCGCGGGCGGCGCGGGGTGATCCCAGCTGCTCCACGATCGCCGGTCGATCAGACGCGGCGGCGCCTGCCGGACAAGCGAAGCCCATCCTGAAAATTGCGCCAGAGCAAAACGAGGTTCACCGCGCCGGCAACAAGCTCCAGCGTCTGAACCGCGTAAAAGCTCGTGTCGAATACGCCGGCGCGAGCTTTTGCCGCCAGGAACAGGGCGGCAGGGATCAGCACGAGCAGACCGTTGGCCGCAATCAGCGGCATGCGCTTCATTTTCTTGCCCAAAGGCCCGCCGCGCCGCCCGGCAGCGAGTTTCATGCCTGAACCGCCGGTGGCGACAAGAGCCGGCACAAGAAGCAAAAAGCCCCAAGGAATGGCCAGCTTGACCGCTGCCACGGTTTCAGGAGAGCCGAACAGTTCACTGGCAACAGTCGAAATCCAGAATGTGGCGATGACCAGCAGTGCGATCGCGCCGGCGACGGGATGGATCCGCTTCAGCATCCCTTCCTCCTTCAGCCGGCGACGCAGAGGCCCGGAACAGCGACTTTCCGGAACAGATGCGGCGTCGCCACAGAGGATGACGGATAGGCCGATAGCTTGGACAAAAACTCGGGATGGCTGAACGCCGCGCGGAACTCGGCCGTGGATTGCCATACGGCATAGTTGAGATAGGTCGGGCGCGGACCGATGGCGCGGTGCAACTGGGTGGAGATGAAGCCGGGCTGCCGCTTCATGAAGGCCGCATCATCGGCCCAGACCTCAAGAAAAACAGCCTCGTCGGCCTCATCAAGCGTGAAGAGATTGATCAGGACAACCGGAGAGGCCGCGATGGCCAGTTGCTGCTCGATCGGGAACTGCGGATCCATCGGACGCAAGAGAGACATGGCAACCAACCTCCAGTTTGGGTATTCAACCTTCATCTGGTCGATTTTTGCAAATTGACACTATGTTGTCAATTTAGATGGATGATGCAATGAACCGCGAATCCCGCACCGACGCCGGCGCGGCCCTGACGGGGCTGATTCTGGACCTTTTTGCCCTGAGCAACCGCCTGCTGGCAGCGGGCGACCGGCTCGTGGCCGATCTGGGGCTGACCAGCGCGCGGTGGCAGGTCTTGGGCACCATCCTCTCCAGGGATGCGCCACAGCCGGTGGCCTGGCTTGCACGCGACATGGGAGCGAACCGCCAGAACATCCAGCGCATTGTCAACGACCTGGCGGCCGAGGGGATGGTGGACTTCCGGCCCAATCCCCACCACCGGCGCGCCCAGCTTGTGGTCATCACCGCGAAAGGACGTAGCGTTTTCGACGCTGCGATGCAGTTGCAGGCGCCTTGGATCAACCGCCTTTCACAGGGATTGACCGCGCCGGAGCTGAAAAAAGCACATCAGATCATTCTGGCGTTGCAGGCGGCGTTGCTCGGCGAGGATGATGTCTCTGGCTTACCCTGAAACCCAACAAAAAGCCCCGCGCTGGCGGCGCGGGGCAAAACCTTCAGTCAAACGAAGGTGAGGTCAGCCAAGCTTCTTGAGCGGCACACGCTGGTACGCGGTTTTCTCCTGCCCAGGGGCCGGCTCACTCATGACGCGCTTGACCAGCGGATCGGACTTCCAGACGCGCGTCCGCGCCTCCTGACGCTCAGCAGCGGTCCTCATGAGTTCGATCTGCTTTTCGCGCGAAATCGGCAGCGTTGCCATGGCGGTTACTCCATCTGAGAGTAATATATATTGTGGGTGTTAACGGATCGCAATCCAAATGTGCCGGCCATTCCACGAGTCGGTTTTCCTCGCGTCCAGCCCTTCTTCGCGCATCACGGCAACAAGCTTTTGAAATTTGACCAATGCGCGCTTGGGCAAATTAGCAGTGTGGGTCATCATTACCAATCTCTGTGGTCGTATTTTGACGATCAAAAACCGAAGAATTTCAAACAATTCGCCAAGAACCATGGCCCTGTGACCACGATCCGACAGGAACGGCATTGTCGCTTGTCCGTCCCAAAAGATCTCATCGATTTGCTCGAATTCTGGTGAAGCCCTGATCACCTTGAAGCCAAATTCAAATTCAAGCTCACCACCGCCAGGGAAAACCGCAAAATCCCCGACTATCGAATAGACATCTCCAGTCTCGTCGTCGAAGGCGAAAGGCACACGTACGATAAATTCGCCATTGCCAGAGATCAAAGTGCCGGCAGTCTGTCCGGGAATATATGAAAATACAAATGCCATGAATCACCGCAAGTTCAGAGTATCGAGACTTGCATGGCATTGCAGAAAAAGCCAACCCCGCGCGGGCGGCGCGGGGCCTGATGCATTGTCAGTGCGATCCGGACATCAGGACTCGGACTTTTCGACCTTCTTCTTGGCCGGAGCCTTCTTCGGCTTTTCGGCCGCCTCGCCAGCTTCTGCCTTGGCAGCCGCCTTCTTGGACTTTTCGGCACTCTTGCCGGCACTCTTGGCCGGCTTGTCCTCGTCCTCGTCGTCCTTGAGCAGTTCCTCGCGCGTCACGCTCTGGTCGGTCACCGTGACGGCGGCGAGCAGCGTGTCGATCACCTTCTCCTCGAAGATCGGCGCACGCACCTCGGCCAGCGCCTGCGGGTTCTTCTGGTAGAATTCCCACACCTGCTTCTCACGACCGGGGAACTGGCGGGCGCGCGTCACCAGGGCCTGCGTCACTTCCTCGTCGGTCACTTCAACCTTGGCGCGCGAGCCAAGCTCGGCCAGCACCAGACCGAGGCGAACCCGACGCTCGGCGATGCGGCGATACTCGGCCCGCGCCTCGTCCTCGGTCGTGCCTTCGGCGTCGAAGCTGGTCTTGCGGGCCTGCATGTCCTGCTGGACCTGCGACCAGACGGTATTGAACTCCTGCTCGACCAGCGTCGGCGGCAGGTCGAACGCATATTTGGCATCAAGCGCGTCGAGCAACTGGCGCTTGGTCTTGGAGCGGGCGATTTCGTTCAGTTCCTCGCCCAGCGAGCGGCGGATGGCGTCCTTGAGCTTGCCGAGGTCCTCCATGCCGAACTTCCTGGCGAGTTCGTCGTCGATGACCAGATCGCCCGGCGCGGCCACAGCCTTGACGGTGACGGCAAATTCCGCCGGCTTGCCGGCCAGATGGGCCGCCTGATAGCCCTCGGGGAAGGTGACGGTCACGGTCTTCCTGTCGCCGGCCTTGGCGCCGACAAGCTGGTCCTCGAAGCCGGGGATGAAGCTGCCCGAACCAAGCACCAGATCGGCATCCTCGGAACTGCCGCCGTCGAAGGCAACGCCATCCAGCGTGCCGACAAAGTCGATCGTAACGCGGTCGCCGGTCTCGGCCTTCTTGTTACCCTTGTCATTGAAGCTGCGGTTCTGCGAGGCCATGCGCTCCAGCGCGGCATCGACCTCCTTGTCCTCGATCGCGACGACCTGACGGGTCACCGCGATGTCGGAATGATCCTGCACCTCGATCCTGGGAAGCACCTCGACATGCACGCCGAAGCTCAGATCGGCCTTGCCGTCGAACATGCGATCGACAAGCTCCTTGTCCTCGGGAAAATCGATCTGCGGTTCCATCGCCAGCTTGAGATCGTTCTCCTCGACGATGCGGCGATTGGCCTCGGTGACGGCATTCTGCACCACATCGGCCATCACCGATTTGCCGTAAAGCCGCTTGAGATGGCCCGCCGGCACCTTGCCCGGGCGGAAACCATTGATGCGCACCTTGGTCTTGAGCTGCTCGATCTCGGCATTGAGCCGGGACTCCAGCTCGGATGCGGGGACAGTGACCTGGAACTGGCGCTTGAGGCCGTCCGACTGGGTTTGGGTAAGCTGCATGGTGCGATCCGGATAAGCCGTTGAAACCTGTATCAATTGCGGCAGGCATTGGTGTGCCAACGGCCTCGATCGTCGCGGCGTGGTGCGGGCGGAGGGACTCGAACCCCCACAGCTTTCGCCGCCGGAACCTAAATCCGGTGCGTCTACCAATTCCGCCACGCCCGCTTCACGAACGAAGAAAGGCTCGCGCGCCCGCCTGCCGGCAAGCGAGCGGCCCCTATAACAAGGGATGCAGCGTCCTGCATCAAAAAAAGTCCGGCATCGGAAAAAACTCGACTGCAGTGCGATGATCCCCTGCCCCTTGCACGATCGCGCCGCTGGCCGCTATCTGGGACATCGCGCTTCCGGGACCCCCTCGCATGCCAATCCGACCCAATCCCAGCCGCCGCACGCTGATTGCCAGCGCCGCTGCAACCATTGTTGCATCCGCCGCCCGGACCCAGCCGATTCTGGCGCCGACGCTGACCCTGGCCTTGCCGCTGACGCCCGGCTTCCGGCCGATGCGGCCCGGCGCGCCGGACAGCGCCT
>DAOMXG010000103.1:0-8657 GCA_035436995.1 Beijerinckiaceae bacterium | reverse complement strand
CCGGTCGAGTTCGGCCTCGACCGCCAGGCGGGCCCGTTCGAGCTGGCCAGCCTCCGCGTCGGCCGCCACCCTGATCGGCTCGCCGATCACCAGCGCCGTGGTGCCGAACGGCAGCCCGATGCTCGACCGATCCCAGCTCCTGGCAAAATCGATCCGGCGTGAACAGACGACAGCCACGGCCAGGATCGGCCGGCCGGATTTCTGCGCCAGTGTGATGATGCCGCGGCCGCAGACGCGCGAGATCTTCGGAACATCGGCGGTCAACGCCATGTTCTCGCCCCGCTCGAGCGTCGCCAGCATGTCGAGCAGGGCCTTGACGCCGCCCCGCTTGCGCACCTGATCCAGCCGTTGGGCGCCGGAGCCGCGCACCAGGCCGATGCCCAGCCTGCGGACGGCGATGGCGTTGAGTTCGCCGTCGCCATGCCGCGAGATGAGCACGGAGAACCGCTGCCCCTCGCGCAGGCCGAGCGGGATCATGAAATGCTGGCCGTGCCACATGGCCAGAATGGCCGGCTCTTGGCCGGCAAAGGCTTCATAGGGATCGGGCGTCGGCAGGATCAGCCTGTTGGTGCGTTTGACGAAGCGAAGGTATGCAGCCAGCGCTGCGCCGAGCGCTTCCTGAACCTGCGGGGATCGCCAGATCGCCTTGAACACGAAGCCTCGCCGGAAGGGTCAGTGATGATCGTCGGCTTCGGGATCGAGCAGGCGATGCAGATGAACGATGAAATAGCGCATCTGGGCGTTGTCGACACTTTGCTGCGCCTTGGCCTTCCAGGCGGCCTGCGCGGCCTTGAAGTTGGGATACATGCCCACATAGTCAAGCTTGGTCAGGTCCTTGAATTCGGTGCGGTCGAGATCGACGAGTTCACCGCCGAACACGAGATGGAGAAGTTGGTCGTTCTTGGATTGGGTGGGCATGAACTGTCCTTCACGTCACATTGATCAGGCCGATGATCCGGCTGCAGCCAGCAGGCCGGCAAGGCGATGTGCGGTGCCCGCCTCGGCCGCCAGCAGCGCTGGATGCACCGGAATGGCGGCATTGTAAACCGGCCGTTCGCCGGAAAACGTCAACAGCGTGCAGCCCGCTTCGGCGAGAATGACCGCCGCTGCCGCGATGTCCCAGTCATGCGCGCCGGTGCTGGCAACCGCGATGTCATGGCGACCGTCGGTCACGGTGACCAGCCGGTAGGCCAGGGCCTTCAGAGTCTCGCCGCCGACAAGATCGGGCCAGTGCTCGTCGAGTTGGTCGATGAGGTGCATCGGCCCGGTGATCCGCATGGCGCCGCCGGACGGCACCGGACGGCTGAGGATTCTGCCGTTCAGCGTGGCGCCGAGCCTGGCCGCCGCAGCAAAGGTCTCGCCGCGCGCCGGGGCATGAATGACGCCGGCAACTGGCCTGCCATCATCCAGCAGCGCCACCGAAACGCACCATTCGCTGCGCCCGGCGATGAAAGCCCGGGTGCCGTCGATCGGATCGACCACCGCGACCTGCCGGCGCGAAAACCGCGCCTCGCCCTTGGCCGCCTCCTCGGAAAAGATCGCCGCTTCCGGCAGCGCCTCGGTCAGCGCCGCCCTGATTGCCGCATCGGCCGCATAGTCGGCTTCGGTCACCGGCGACTGGCTGGCCTTGTAGCCGATCGTAGCGGTCGTCCTGGCGGCCGGCCGGTAGAACGGCATGGCCGCCTCGCCACCGGCCACAGCGGCGCGCACCAGAATATCGCGCAGTCGGGAAAGTTGGGATGAGGGCAGGAGAGGGTCGGACATCACCGGTGTCTTGGCAGGTTTGGCACCTAAATCAAGCGCTCCTTGGGGAGAAGGTTCCCCTGCGACAGGGGCGCGGATCGGTCGACAGTCGCGGCAATTTGCTAACCGTTCTTCAAGCATCCGCAGCATTTCCGCGCATAACATGGCCAGAAACGGCCTCTTAACCAGCATTTTTAAGCCGATATGCGGCGTCCGCACCGCATGATGCCTGCAACAACGGGATTGCCACAGAAGCGACCCGGCAGGGAAAAGGCATCAACCATGACAGGTCCTCTAGCAGGGCTCGGTCCGGCGGATTTCATGTGCGCCGGACCGGACGCCACACCACCGCAGCCTGCCAATGACAACGAGCCCGGCGTGCCCGCCGCCGGCGGCTTTCGCGGCCTGCTGCTGCGCCAGGCGGATGCCGGTTACGAGATCCTGCTCTGCCATTCCGAACCCGGTCTGTCGCAGCGGGTCGAGACGGTTGCCGACGATACCGAGGTCATCGCGCTCTGGCGGTCGATCGGCCGCAAGCTCAATCTGGTGCTGTTTGCCGAAACAGCCGATGGCGAGATCGTGCAGATCGATCCGATGCCCAGCCTGACGGCCCTGCCGCGCCGGTTCGGCAATCCGGTCGTCAGCCGCCGGCCGCGCTTCGCCCGGCGTCGCAAGATGGGGAACGCAGCGGCGGCATCTGTAACAACCGGTGTTCAGATCGCTCGATAGACCGCTTCGGCGACCAGTCCGGCGGTCAGGATCAGCCCGGCGTTGCGATTGGACTTGAACTGCTTCAGGCAATGGGCCGGCTGATCGAGCCGGATGTTCTTGACCTGCATCGCCAGATGGATGGCAAAACCGGCCACGCCCGCCCAGGCCAGCAACCCGCCCGGCACGGCAAGCGCCACCGCCAGCACCGCAAGCGCCACTGCCAGACCATACATCGCGCCGACGAACAGCGGCACCTTCTCGCCATAGGCGAGCGCGGTCGAGCCGATCCCGACCGACGGATCATCCTCGATATCCTGCAAGGCGTAGATCGTATCGTAGCCGACGGTCCAGGCGATCGCCGCTGCATAAAGACAATAGGCCGGCCCTGCCAGCGCCCCTGCCATCGCCGCCCAGCCCATAAGTCCTCCCCATGCAAAGGCCAGCCCCAGGACGATCTGCGGATGATGCGAGATCCGCTTGATGAACGGATAGACGACTACCGGCAGCATCGCCGCAAGGCCCAGCACGATGGCAAAGCGGTTGAACAGCAGCAGGATGCACAGCCCGGCAAGCAGCAGGGCAGCCATGAACAAAGCGGCTTGCCGGGTGGAGACCGCCCCGGAGGGAATTGGACGGTTGCGGGTCCGTTCGACCTTTGCATCGAGCTTGCGGTCGACGATGTCGTTCCAGGTCGACCCCGCGCCGCGCATCACCACCGAGCCGACCAGGAACAGGCAGAAATGCCAGGGATTTGGGGGGCTGGCCTGCGCCGCCGCCGCCAAGGCGCTCGACCACCAGCACGGCAGCAGCAGCAGCCACCAGCCGATCGGCCGGTCCAGGCGGGCAAGTCTCGCATAGGGCCGGGCCCGCGGCGGCAGGACATGTTCAACAAGGACCGTGCTGACCGAATCGGCGGGTTTGGGATCGTAAACCGCGCCATCTGGCGGCGTCACAGGGCCCCCTGCGGCAACCGCACGCCCGACCCGGGCGCTGGCTGGCGCGGCTGCTGGCTCTGCATCTTGCGGATCTGCGCAGCCTGTTTGGCGGCCGCGCCGCAGACGCTGCCGCGCGTCTGCTCGATCTGGGCCTGTGATTCGGTCACGCCCTTGAGCATGTCTTCGGGGATCTGACACCAATCCTTCTGCGCGGTCATCCAGTCGGCAAGCTTCTTGTTATGGACAGCAAGATTGCGGAAGGTGCCGCAAGCCTGCGCCGCTGTCGGCTTGCGCTTGCGATAACCTTCGATCGTGGCCATGAACTGCTGCCGCTTCTGCATCAGCGGCACGAAATCCTTCTGGCAGCTTTCCGGCATCTGCTGGGCAACCGCCGGAACGGTCCCCACCGCTCCGCCGATCACGACCAGCCACATCAGCGCCCGTCCAGCCCGCATCATTCACTCCGTTGCCTTGCCGCTCAACCCGGACCATCTTTCAACGCGGGAACCCTGGCAGAATCAAGACCAAATCTGCACAGGCCTTTATCGAGCGATACCATGGCGAGTTATGACTTTTCCACCCATCGCCTTTTTGTAACGGCGGATCTCGGTCCCGGCGCGCGCTTTGTTCTGTCGCATGATCAGGCAAACTACCTGATGAACGTGCTGCGGATGGCGCAGGGCCAGCGCTTTCTCGCCTTCAATGGCCGCGACGGCGAATGGCAGGTGGAACTGTCCGGCGGCTCGCGCAAGGCGCCTGAAGTGCTGGCTGTGCAGCAGATGCGGCCGCAGCCAGACGCCGGCGACCTTTGGTATCTTTTCGCCCCGCTCAAATCCGCACGACTGGATTACATGGTGCAGAAGGCGGTGGAAATGGGCGCCAGCCGCCTGGTGCCGGTCATGACTCATCGGACAGTCGCCGCCCGCGTCAATCTCGAGCGGATGCGCGCCAATGCCGTCGAAGCCGCCGAGCAATGCGGCATTCTGTCCGTGCCTGATGTTGCCGATCCGATCCGGATAGAGAGCCTCGTTGGCGCATGGCAGACGGACCGAATTCTTGTCTGGTGCGACGAGGACGCCCCGATCACCAATCCGCTCACGGCCTTGTCATCGGTGCAACCGGGCATGCCTCTGGCCCTCCTGATCGGCCCGGAAGGCGGCTTTGACGCTGCTGAGCGAGAAAAACTGCTGAGACTTTCCAATAGCTTGCGCATTTCTCTCGGGCCCCGCATCCTGCGCGCCGACACCGCCGCCGTCGCGGCCCTGGCGCTGCTGCAGGCCTGCTGTGGCGACATGGCAATTGACGCAGTGCACAAAGGCCGGGCATGAAAGCCGACCCGCGCCGGTCAGCAATCCGCCCGCGGTCCTTTGATCCGGCAACACGACGGAGGCGTCATGGCGCGCGACACGGTCGATCTTCAGCCACTCACCCGGCGAGACGAACTCGTCGCCTGGTTCGAGAAGGGCTGCAAGACTGAGGGGCCGCTGCGGCTTGGCACCGAACACGAGAAGTTTGCCTTTCGCCCCGGCACGCTCGCTCCAGTGCCCTATGACGGCGCTGACGGTATCGGGGCGCTGCTGACGGCGCTGCAGCAGCGCACCGGCTGGGAACCGATCGTCGAAAACGGCGCCATCATCGGTCTGTTCGATGAGGCTGGCGGTGGCGCGGTGTCGCTGGAGCCGGGCGGGCAGCTTGAACTGTCCGGCGCGCCGCTGGAAACGTTGCACCAGACCGCCGCCGAACTCGATCGTCACCTCGCCGATGTCCATGCCATTGGCGCACGGCTGGACATGCGCTTTCTTGCGCTCGGCATGACGCCGAAGTGGCGGCGTTCCGAAGTGCCTGTCATGCCCAAGTCGCGGTATCGCATCATGACCGCCTATATGCCGAAGGTGGGCAGCCTCGGCCTCGACATGATGTATCGCACCTCGACCGTGCAGGTGAATCTCGATTTCACCTCGGAAGCGGACATGGCGATGAAAATGCGCGTTTCGCTGGCGCTGCAACCGCTGGCAACCGCGCTGTTTGCCAATTCGCCCTTCACCGACGGCAAACTCAACGGCCTGCGCTCGTTGCGCTCCGAAATCTGGCGCGACACCGATCCCAACCGCTCAGGCATGCTGCCCTTCGTGTTCGAGGAAGGCTTCGGCTTTGAGCGCTATGTCGATTATGCGCTTGATGTGCCGATGTATTTCATCAAGCGCGGCGATGATTATCTCGACGCGACCGGGACTTCATTCCGCGACCTGTTTGCCGGCCGCCATCCGCTGCTGCCGGGCCAGCCGGCGGTGTTGTCCGACTGGGTCAACCACCTGTCGACGATTTTCCCCGAGGTGCGGCTCAAGCGCTATCTCGAGATGCGCGGCGCCGATGTCGGCTCGCGCGATCACATCGTTGCGCTCTCGGCCTTCTGGGTTGGGCTGCTCTATGATCGATCGGCGCTCTCGGCGGCCTGGGATCTGGTCAGCGGCTGGACCGCGGCGGAGCGACAGGACCTGCGCGATGCAGTGCCGCGTCAGGGGCTTGGTGCCACCATCCGCGGTCGCAGTTTGCGCGATCTGGGCCGCGAGGTGCTGGCGCTCGCGCGAGCCGGTCTGAAGGCGCGCGCCCGCCACGATGGCACGGGCCACGACGAAACCCGATACCTTGATCTGCTTGATGCGCGCATCGCCTCGGGCCGGGTGGCTGCCGACGATTGGATCGCCGCTTTCAACGGGCCATGGCGCGGTTCGGTCGATCCGGTCTTCAGCGAAGCGGTGATTTAACGCACTTTCCGACCAGATTGAATCATTGCGATGACCATTTTCGGGCCAAATCCTGCGGAAAATACTCTAGCCTGCGGATGTGACGTAAAGCCGATGGCATCGCTGCGCGGTTTGTGGGAAGGTCGCCGCCTCGTTCAAGGCGCAGCGATTCCGGAGATTTCGCGATATGTCCGATCTGCCCGATCTCTTCCCCGGATTTGATTCGCACTATGTGCCGACCGAGGCCGGAAAAATCTTTGTGCGCACCGCTGGCCGGGGTGAACCGCTGGTGCTGCTGCACGGTTTCCCGCAGACCATGGCCTGCTGGCACCGCATCGCCCCGACGCTGGCCCGCCGGCATCGCGTCGTGCTGATCGATCTGCGCGGTTACGGCTGGTCCTCGGCGCCGCAACCCGAGGACGAAACGCATGATCTCTACTCCAAGCGCGCCATGGCCGAGGATGTTCTCAAGGTGATGGAGCATCTTGGTCATATCCGCTTTGCGCTTGCCGGCCATGATCGCGGTGCCCGCGTCGGCTACCGGCTGGCGCTCGATCATCCGGGCCGTGTCAGCAAGCTCGCGCTGCTCGATATCATCCCCACGTCGACCATGTGGGAGCGGATGGACGCCTCGCGCGCCATGCAGGTCTATCATTGGACATTCCTTGCCCAGCCGCGGCCCTTGCCGGAAAACCTGATCAAGCGTTCACCGACCGAATGGCTGGAGCATACGCTGGCGAGCTGGACGGCCTCGAAGGACCTGAAAGCCTTCGCTCCCGGAGCACTTGCCCATTATCGTGCCTTTTTTCAGGATCCGGCACGCATCACCGCCTGCTGCGAGGATTATCGTGCTGGCGCTTCGGTCGATCCGGAGCATGATGAGGCGGATCTCAAGCGTGGCAACACGCTTGTCTGCCCGACATTGATTCTGTGGGGCAGGGCCGGCATTCCCGCTGCCGGGACCGGGCCGCTCGACATCTGGCGCTCCAGCTTCGCCCCGGATGCGGTTGGTCACGGTATCGACGGTGGGCATTTCCTGCCGGAAGAGAACCCGGCCGCGACGCTGGAAGCGTTCGAGGAGTTCTTCTGACCATGGCAAAGCCGCCGGCGCGCAGGCAGAGGCCACGCGTGGCACTGGTTCTGGGCGGAGGCGGCGCACGCGGTCTTGCCCATATCGTCGTCCTGGAGACGCTCGAAACGCTCGGCATTCGTCCGGTGTCGATCGCCGGAACCTCGATCGGCGCAATCATCGGCGCCTGCTATGCCGCTGGCGTGCCAGGCAGGGATCTGCGACGCCACGCGCTGACCATTTTCCGTGATCATGCGGATGTAATGGCGCGGCTGTTCGCCTGCCGTGTGGGAAAACTGGCTGATCTATGGTCCCAGGGGCTTGGCAACCCGTTGCAGGTCGATGCCGAGCAGGTGCTGGCACGGTTTCTTCCCCGACCCCTGCCGGCCCGGTTCGAGGATCTGTCAATTCCCTTCCGGGCGATCGCAACCGACTTTTACGGGCTGGGTCGGCTGGAAGTCGGCACCGGGCCGTTGCTTCCGGGTGTTGCCGCTTCCATGGCGTTGCCCTGGCTGGTGCGGCCGATCCTGCGCGAAGGGCGTGTTCTGATCGACGGCGGTGCGGTCGATCCCCTGCCGGTGCGCTCGGCCGACCCGACGGCCGACCTCGTGTTGGCCGTGGATGTCAGCGGCGGTGTGCGCGGCGAGGCGGAGACGCGACTTCCAACGCCGATGGAAGCCATGCTGGGCCTGTCGATGATCATGCAGCAGGCGCTCACCGAGGCGCGGCTGAGCGTGGCGCCGCCGAATGTGCGGGTGCTTCGGCCACCGGTGCAGGACTTCCGCATGCTGGAATTCTTCTCGGCCAAGGCCATTCTTGCCGCCGCCGAACCATTGCGCGGTCAGATCGAGAGCCTCATCGCACAGGCGGGCCAGCGCTGAACGCTCACCGCCGCATGAGGAAGAATGTCTTCAGCAGTTCGGCGGCTTCGCTGGCGCGCAGACCGCCATAAACTTCCGGGGCATGGTGGCAGGTAGGCTGCGAGAAGAGGCGCGGGCCATGCTCCACCGCTCCGCCTTTCGGATCGTCTGCGGCGAAATACAATCGACGAATCCGCGCAAAGGAAATGGCTGCCGCGCACAGCGCGCAGGGCTCCAGCGTGACATAGAGGTCGGCGCCAGGCAGGCGCTCGCTGCCAAGACCGGCGCAGGCGGCCCGGATGGCGACCACCTCGGCATGGGCTGTGGGATCGCTCCATTCGCGGGTTCGGTTGCCGGCACGCGCCAGCACCAGCCCGTCGCGTACAACGACCGCGCCAACCGGTGTCTCGCCGCGCTTCGCCGCTGCCCGCGCCTCGGCAAAGGCCATATCGAAGAAATCGTTGCTGCCGCTGTGATCAGACATCCGATTATTTCCTCGCTCCAGCCTCTCCACGCTGCTATGGAGCCGGCATGACAGACAATGATGATGATCACAAGCGCGGCCCCCGCGCTCGGCCGCCGAAGTCGCGCGGCT
>DAOMXG010000102.1:0-8704 GCA_035436995.1 Beijerinckiaceae bacterium | reverse complement strand
GCCCGGCACCGTGCTGACCGAGACCATTGACCTTGACCTCAAGCGGCCGGATGGCCGCACGCTGCCGGTGCGGCTGTTCCATTCCGTCGCCTTCGCGGCGGACGGAACGCGCGGGCCCTCCCGGACGCTGGTGCTCAACCGCTCGCCGGGCGAGGATGTCGCCGAGGGGCTGCGGGCGGCCGAGGTCAAGTTCGCGCGCTTTTTCAATTCGACTCCGCTGGCCATCGCCACCGTCAACAAGCAGGGGCAGGTGGTGCGGTCCAACGCGCCGTTCGCCCGCGCCTTCGCCGACCAGATGGCCAGGCTGCCACCGGGCGAGAACCGCTCGGTGATCGCTGTGGTGAGCGACGAAGAGCGGGCGCAAATCACCGCCGCGCTGGCGAGTGCGCATGAGGGCAAGGGCGAAATCACTCCGCTCGACCTGACATTGGCCGGCGATCCGCCGCGTTCCGCCCGGTTCTTCATCTCCGCGGTGGAAGAACGCGAGAACGAGGAGGAATCGGCCATCGTCTATGCGCTGGAGACGACCGAGCAGCAGAAGCTGCAGGAGCAGTTCTTCCAGGCGCAGAAGATGAATGCCATCGGCCAGCTGGCTGGCGGTGTCGCCCACGATTTCAACAACCATCTGCAATCGATCCTGGGCTTTGCCGATCTGCTTCTGACCAACCACAAGCCGTCCGATGCCTCGTTCGCCGACATCGTGCAGATCAAGAACAGCGCCAACCGGGCCAAATCGCTGGTGCGCCAGCTGCTCGCCTTCTCGCGCCAGCAGACGCTGACGCCTGAGGAAATCCACATCGGTGAGCGGCTCAGCGAATTGTCGAACATGCTCAAGCGGTCGATCGGCCCGAAGGTCGAACTCGATGTGCGCTATGCGCGCGATCTGTGGCCGGTCCATGCCGATCCGGCCTCGTTCGACAACATGATCATCAATCTGGCGGTCAATGCGCGCGATGCCATGCCGAATGGCGGCAAGCTGACCATCCGCACCGCCAATATTTCCGCCGCCGAGAGCCGCAAGTTCGATTCCGAGCGCCTGCCCGAAGGCGAATATGCGCTGATCGAGGTGGAGGATACCGGGACAGGCATGCCGCCGGAGGTTCTTGAAAAGATCTTCGAGCCGTTCTTCACCACCAAGGAGGTCGGGCGCGGCACCGGCCTCGGCCTGTCATCGGTCTATGGCTTTGTGCAGCAGTCGGGCGGCGTCATCCTGTGCGAATCGACCCAGGGCAAGGGCACGGCCTTCCGCATCTACCTGCCACGGTTCCAGCCGAAGGCGGCGAATGCGCCGCAGACCGTTGCCACCGGCCACGGCGAGGCGGCGCGGATGTCGACCGAGCCGGCCAAACCGGCCCCGGCTGCCGACCTGACGGGGCAGGGAATCATCCTGCTGGTCGAAGATGAGGAGGCGGTGCGCAATTTCGCGGCGCGGGCACTGTCGTCGCGCGGCTATACGGTGTTGCAGGCGCCCTCCGGTGTCGAAGGGCTGGCGATCGCGCAGGGTAGGATCCGCGAGATCGATCTCGTCGTCTCCGACGTCGTGATGCCGGAGATGGATGGGCCGACGATGCTGGGCGAATTGCGGAAGCTCAACCCGGAGATCAAGGTGATCTTCGTCTCCGGCTATGCCGAGGAAGCCTTCCGCAAGAACCTGCCGGAAGGCCAGCAGTTCAACTTCCTGCCCAAGCCGTTCTCGCTGAAGCAGCTCATCGAGACGGTCAAGACGGTGATCAGCGAGTAGGGTGCAGATCACGCTGTCATGGCATAGGCGATCGCGGCGTAGTGGCATCCGGCAGCGACAGATACAAAGCCGTGCCAGATGACGTTGTTGAAGCGCAGGTTCTTCCAGACATAGAACGCCACGCCCGCAACATAGATGATGCCGCCCGCGAGAAGGAGATAGAGGGTCGGAGCCGGCAGTTTCTCCACCATTGGCCGGATCGCGATCAGCGCCGAGCCCCCCAACAGGATGTAAATTGCAATCGACAGCCGGTCGAATTGTCCCGGCAGCGCCACTTTCAGCACAATCCCGGAAATCGCGCCGCCCCAGACGATAATCCCCATAATGATCGACCAGAACGGATCGCCAATCAGCACCAGAAACGGCGTGTAGGTCCCCGCGATCATGAGATAAATCGAGGAATGATCGAACCGACGCAGCACCCATTTCAGCGGCGAGATCGGCACCAGATTGTACGCGGCTGAGAAGCCGAACATCGCCAAAAGCCCCACACCGTAGATCACTACGGCCGAAAGTTCGAGGTTGCCGCGCCTGAATAGCACGAGAACGATCAGCACCGTCAGCCCGATGATCGAGGCGAGCAGCGCCACGGCATGCAGCAGGCCATCGGCGATCAACTCGGCTTGGCTGAATGGACGGCGCGTCAGGCGCGGGTGATCAGCAGGCAGGGTCATGGCGGCATCCGACATTTTGTCTGGCGGATGCTAGAACAGGTTGTCGTCGGGCGCAAAGCGCCGAGTTTTAACTGAACACCGGGCTTTCAACCTGCCGCAGGGGCCAGACCTGCCCGTCGACTTCCATTGGCCCCTGGTTCTGAACCGTCGGCCTCTCCTGAGGGTTTATGGTCGCCTGGTCCTATTGCTCCGGCTCGCTGTCGCCGGCCTGGATGGCAGCCGTGACCGCGCCGGGGCCGAAGCCATCGCGGCCATAGATGTCATCGCGGAACTGGATGGCGCCCTCGGGCGTTGCCCAGGCGGTCACATAGACCCAGTAGACCGGGATCTGCGCGTTCGGCTTGGCGTCGATACGGTTGCCGGAGCGGATGGCGGCCTCGATCTGGTCGCGATCCCAGCCGGGCGTGTCCTTGAGAATCCAGGCGATGAACTCGCGCACGTTCTGCACGCGGATGCAGCCCGAGGACACGAAGCGGAAATCGTCGCCGAAGATGCCCTTGGCGGGAGTGTCGTGCATGTAGACACCGTGCGGATTGGCGATGTCGATGCGCACCACGCCGAGCGAATTGAACTCACCGCCCGGGTCCTGGCGGAACATGTAGTTGGTCGCTTCGTAGCTGTTCCAGTTGACCTGGCTGGGCGGCAGTTCCTGGCCGGCCTTGTTGTAGATGCGGATCTTCTGCTCGGTCAGGTAGTTCGGGTCCTTCTGCATCTTGGGGATCAGATCCTTGCGGATGATCGAGGCCGGAACCGTCCAGAACGGGTTGAAGTTCACATTGTAGATCTTCGCCTGCATGATCGGCGACTGCCGGTCGACCTTGCCGACGCCGGCAACATGGCGCGTCGCCACCGTATTGTTCTCGACCGTTTCGACGTAAGCCGCCGGGATATTGGCCATCGCGTAGCGATTGCCGAGGTTCTGACCATAGGATTTCAGCCGGACGAGGTTGATCTCCAGCTGCTTGAGGCGCACGTCGGCCGGCACATTGAATGCGGCGATGGTTTGCGGCCCGACAACGCCGGTCGGGCCGAGGCCATGACGTTCCTGGAAGCGCTTGACGCCCGCCTCGACATAAGAATCGAAAACCGGCGAATTGGAATTGGTGGCATCAAGGTCGCCGCCGGTGATCAGCCGGCCGCGCAACTGCACGACAACCGGGCTCTTGGCGCCAAGCTTGAGGCGGATTCCATTGGGCAACGGCTGCCAGCCCCCGCGCTGGACGATCTGCTGAAACTGCACCAGCGCCGCCTCGGTGGCCGCAATCGTCTGCGGCGAGAGGATCGGAGCCGCCGATTTGACCGGGCGATCCCGCAAGGGCGACGCATCATAGGTCTGGCGCCACTCGGCCTGGCCGGCCGCGCCGCTGTTGCGCTGGGCCAGGGCCGGCACCGCCGTTGCCCCAAGTCCAAACGCTGCGGTCGTGCCCAGCAGAAATCCACGCCGGTTCAAAAACTCACGATGCGTCACTGCACTTTCTCCAATTCCACATGGCCGCTCGGCAAGCCCCAGAGCGCACCATGCCAGCGGCTGGTCGACATTCGGTTAATCGATCGTATGCCTTTGGAGGTAAGGCGAATTTGTGACGTTCACGAGGGTGTGATCGGCAACAGGCGGCGGGCTGTGGCCAAAATGCCGCAGGGCTCGGGCAACAAAAAAAGCGGCTCTCGCGTGAAGAGCCGCCAGTTTTGGAGGTTGATGCAGGAAAGCCTCGCCGTCCCCACGGCGAAGCCGTCCGAATTACAGGCGATAGCGGATCTGGTCGGTCCAGAACCGGTCGAGGCGGCCCAAAGCGTTGTTCAGGCGGGTGAAATCATCCACCGAGATGCCGCCGATCTGCTCGACGGTCATGACGTGCTTCTCATAGAGGCCGCCGACCATGGCGCGCACTTCCTCGCCCAGCTTGGTCAGGCGAATGCGGACCGAGCGGCGGTCAACACGCGAGCGCTGATGGCTGAGATAGCCCATCTCGACCAGCTTCTTGACGTTGTAGGATACGTTGGAGCCGAGGTAGTAGCCGCGTGTCCGCAGTTCGCCCGCGGTCACCTCGTTGTCGCCGATGTTGTAGAGCAGCAGCGCCTGGACGCTGTTGACATCGGTGCGGCCGCGACGATCCAGTTCGTCCTTGATGACATCGAGCAGGCGGCGATGCAGACGCTCGACCAGCGCCAGCGACTGAAGATAATGGCCGCGCACCGGTGTCGGCTTGGCCGACGGCACATCCTGGGCGGCAATCGAATTGACTTTATTCATGACTCTGTCCCCTGTTTGACGCTGCCCTTTGTGGGCGTTGTTCTTGACGGCTTTTGCCATCTTGGGACTGACCATAGCGTTGCCCGATGAAGACGAGTTTAAATTACAGGATAAAGATTTGATTTATCTGATAATATGAATCGATTTTTACTTGGTATAATTGGTAATGTTGCCAAACTCTCAACAAAAAAGATTCATTTACAATGAGATTTTTCATTAAGGATAGGAGAACGAACGTCGCCTGCTCAATGATAGGCCGCGTGCTGTTCGCGGCGGGCCGCCCAGGCAAAGGCGAGATACAGCGCACCGGCCAGCAGGGCGACGACCGGATCGAGCATCGAAAATCCCATGTCCGGGAACAGGAACGGTGCCGAGCCTTCGACGAACAGCACGACAATCCACACCGCAGCTCCCCACGAGGCTCCCATCCACAATCCGACACCGGCGACCAGATCGGCAACGGCAAGCCCCATCACCAGTCCCTGGCGCGACAGGCGAAGATCGCCGAAGCCGGGGTCCGCCAATCCGATGATATAGGCCCAGTGCAAAAGTCCCTTTGCCAGCCAGTAAAGGGCGGCAATCCGCATGAAGCTGATCAGGACCATCAGCCAGCGAACGCCCACCGGCTCCCGCACCGAGCCGATCGGCGCATCGGTGATGCGGCTGGCACGGAGCGCGGTGGCGGGTTGGCTGGTCACAGGGTCGGTCATCAGGCCGCCGGAAAGGTCAGATCGTCGGGCAGGGGAGCAAAGTAGCGCTGAATCGCCGCCGGGTCGATGGCCTCCAGCCGGTCGGGTTGCCAGCGCGGAGCCTGATCCTTGTCGAGGATCGCGGCGCGGACACCCTCGTAGAAATCCTCGCCGTGAATGATGCGCGTAACGATGCGCATTTCCAGCGTCATCGCATCCTCGAACGACAGCGAGACGCCGCGCAACATCTGCTCCAGCGCCAGCGCGACCGAGGTTGGCGATTTGGCGCGAATGGTGGCCAGCGTCGCGCGGGCATAGGCGCTGGTCGGGGCCAGGCGCTCAAGCGCGGCAAGCACGGCCGGCACGGTCTCGAGCGCGAAGATCTGGGCGATCTCGTCCCTGTGTTCAAGAATAGGCGCAGGTTCTGCCGGGGCAGCAAAGCGCGCCAGGGTGGCATCGACCGGCCCACCGGCGATCAACTCCGCCTCCAGCGCGGCGAAGTCGCTGCCGGCAACCGCATGGGTGGCAAGGCCGAGCGCGATGGCGTCGGCCCGTCCGATGCGCTGGCCGGTCAGCGCCAGATAGCTGCCGGAATGGAAGGGCAGCCTGGGCAGCGCATAGGTGCCGCCGACATCGGGGAAAAAGCCGATGCCGACCTCAGGCATGGCAAAATTATACCTCTCGCCAGCGACGCGATGCGAACCGTGCAGCGACACGCCAACGCCGCCGCCCATGACGATTCCGTCGATCAGCGCAATGTAGGGCTTGGGATAGCGCTTGATCTGGCGGTTCATCACATATTCGTCGCGCCAGAATTCCAGCGCCTCGGCATGGCGGCCAGCCCGGCCGAGATCATGCACGACACGGATATCTCCGCCGGCGCAGAAGGCGCGCTCGCCGGCGCCCTTGATCACGACGCGGGTGACCGCCGGATCGCGCTCCCACTGCGTCAGGGCGGCGGAAATCTGCCTGACCATGTCATGGGTCAACGCATTGAGTGCCTTCGGGCGGTTGAGGATCATCACGCCGGCCGCACCTTCACGACGGATCAGGATCTCCGCTTCGCTCGTCATGGGTCTCCTCATGTATCGTCCGGCGCAAGCCGTGCCCTGCAAGCGAGGTAGCGGCGGGCTGGCCGGGCGTCAATCCGGCCGCTGCTGTTCCGGCTTTTGCCGGCGCCCCTGACCTGATACACCACCAACATCAACGCTGCCTTTTGCCGGACATGCCATGAACTCTCCGCAACGGTTCACACCTGCCAGCCTCGACATCGCGCGCCGGCCGCGCCGCAATCGCAAGTCCGACTGGAAACGCCGGCTGGTGCGCGAACATGCGCTGAGCGTCAACGATCTCATCTGGCCGATCTTCATCGTCGCCGGCGAGGACCGGCGCGAGCCGGTCGCCTCGATGCCGGGGGTTTTCCGCCTGTCGATCGATCTGGCGGTCAAGGAGGTGGAGGAGGCTGCCCGGCTGCGGATCCCGGCCGTGGCGCTGTTTCCCTATACCGACCCCAAGTTGCGCGACGAACGCGGATCCGAAGCGCTCAACCCGCAGAACCTCGTCTGTTCGGCCTGCCGGCAGATCAGGGCCAAGGGGCTGGATATCGGCATCATCACCGATGTCGCGCTCGATCCCTACACCTCGCATGGCCATGACGGGCTGATGCGCGACGGCGACATTCTCAACGACGAGACGGTTGCCGTGCTGTGCCAGCAGGCGGTGACGCAGGCCGCTGCCGGCGCCGACATCATCGCGCCCTCGGACATGATGGACGGGCGGATCGGCGCGATCCGCGCCGCGCTCGACAATGCGGGTTTCCACAAGGTGTCGATCATGGCCTATTCGGCCAAATACGCCTCGGCCTTCTATGGGCCGTTCCGCGATGCAGTGGGGGCCAACAAGACGCTGACCGGCGACAAGAAAACCTACCAGATGGACCCGGCCAACGGCGCCGAGGCGCTGGTGGAGGCCGAACTCGACATTTCCGAGGGCGCCGACATGGTGATGGTCAAGCCCGGCATGCCGTATCTCGATGTCATCTTTCGGCTGAAGCAGGGCTTTGGCATGCCGACCTTCGCCTATCAGGTGTCGGGCGAATACGCGATGATCATGGCCGCAGCCGAGCGCGGCTGGCTCGATCGCGAGGCGGCGATGCTGGAGAGCCTGATCGCGTTCAAGCGGGCCGGGGCGGACGGCATTCTCACCTATTTCGCGCCGGCCGTGGCGCGGCTGCTCGCCAAAGACTGAGCCTTGCGTCTGCCATCTGGCGGGATCGTGATCGGGCTGGTCCTGGGCCTTGCTCTGGCCCTCGCCGGCTGCGGTCTCGGCCTCGACAGCGAGCAGATCGTGCTGTGCCGGCAGGTGCTGCCGGTGGTGGCGCCGGAGCGGCCGGCGACAATCGTTGCCGAAGAGGCGGGCGAGGCGGGGACCGTCTTTGTCCGGTTCCGGACGCCGGGGCTGGCGGCCGAACAATTGCTGGCCTGCCGTTTCGCCGGTTCCGGACTTGGCCTGGACCGGCGCGTGCTGACGGGCGTGGCGGTCAACGGCTCCAGCCTGTCGGCCTCGGCGGTGTTCTTCCTGCGCGAACGCTGGCTGACCTCGCAGGATGCGGTGGCCGATGCGCCGGCGCTGCCGCGCGGAACGGTGACGCAGCTTTCGCCCGGCGTGGCCTATGGTCTGCAACAGGGGCTGGCGGCGCTGCCCAAGCTCGGCATCTACGCGCTGATCTCGGCCTCCTATGCGGTGATCTATGGGCTGGTGGGGCGGATCAACCTTGCCTTCGGCGGTTTTGCCGCGCTGGGCGGCTCGGTAGCGGTGCTGGCGATGATGCTGATCGACCTTCTCGGCCTGCCATCGCTGTCGGTGGGCATGGTGGGCGGGCTGTGGATCGCCTGGATGACGGCAACGCTCTACGGGCTGACGGCGGCGCGGCTGGTGATCGGACGGCTGACGTTCCGGCCGGGGCAGGGCGTGCTGATCGCCAGTGTCGGGCTGTCGCTGGTGCTGAGCGAAGGCCTGCGGCTGGCGCAGGGGGCAAGCGCGCTGTGGCTGCCGCCCCTGCTGGCGGCGCCGATCGTGGTGGCCGAGGCGCCGGGCTTTGTCGTGACGCTGACGCCGATGGCGCTGCTGACGGCGATCATGGCCGGCGGTTCGGCGCTGGCGATGGCCGTTGCGCTGCGTCGTGGCCGGTTCGGTCGCGATTGGCATGCGGTGGCCGATGATGCGGTGGCAGCCGAACTGTTCGGCATCGATCCGCAGGAGGTGCTGGTGCAGAGCTTTGCCATTGCGGCGGCGATGGCCGGGCTGGCGGGGGCGCTGGTCAGCCTCCACTATGGCGGCATGGGCTTTG
>DAOMXG010000101.1:0-8802 GCA_035436995.1 Beijerinckiaceae bacterium | reverse complement strand
CTGAAATCGCGTGCCGAGGCGCTGGCGGGCTCGCAGCGGATCGCCATCGATACCCCGGCGCTCAAGGGCAGCGTGTCGCTCCGGGGCGGGCGTTTCGATGATCTGTCCTTCGTCAGGTATCGCGAGACCATCGATCCCAAGAGCGCCAATATCGTGCTGTTCTCGCCCTCTGATGCCGATAAGGGCTATTACGCCGATATCGGCTGGGTTGCTCCCTCCGGCAGCGCTGTTGCGGCGCCGAATGCCGAGACGCTCTGGCAATCGCCAGGGGGTGTGCTCACTCCGTCGAGCCCGGTGACGCTGACCTATGACAATGGCCAGGGCCTTTTCTTCACCCGCACGCTGCAGGTGGATGACAAGTTCATGTTCACGGTCACCGACAGGGTGGAGAACAGGGGATCGGGACCGGTCGCGCTGTCGCCCTATGGCCGGATTTCGCGGATCGGCGCTCCGCCGGTCGAAGGCATCTACGTGCTGCACGAGGGGCTGATCGGCTATATGGGCGATCAGAAGTTGCAGGAAATCGTCTACAAGGACATGGACAAGATGAAGTCCAAGACCTTCAAGGACGTGACCGGCGGCTGGCTCGGCATCACCGACAAATACTGGGCCTCGGCCATCATTCCTGACCAGGACAAGACCTATTCGGCGGCTTTCGGGGTCACCGCCGGCCAACCGGCGACCTATGAGACGGCGGCGGTGCTGGCCTCCATGACGATCGCCCCCGGCGCCTCCGTTCAATCCGTCACGCGGCTGTTTGCCGGAGCCAAGGAGGTCGAGGTCATCGACCGCTACGAGAGCCAGTTCAAGATCACCAGTTTTGACAAGACCATCGACTGGGGCTGGTTCCACTTCCTGACCAGGCCGCTGTTCAAGCTGATGGACATGATCAACAAGGTGTTCGGCAACTTCGGCGTCGCCATCCTGATCGTGACCGTGATCGTCAAGCTGGTCTTTTTCCCGCTGGCCAACAAGTCCTACCGCTCGATGGCGATGATGAAGGACGCTGCGCCCGAGATGCAGGCGATCCGCGAGCGCTTCGCTGACGACCGGGTGCGCCAGCAGCAGGAGATGATGGAGCTTTACAAGAAGAAGCAGATCAACCCGATGGCCGGCTGCCTGCCGATCCTCGTGCAGATCCCGGTGTTCTTCGCGCTCTACAAGGTCATCTACATCACCATCGAAATGCGCCAGGCGCCGTTCTTCGGCTGGATCAAGGACCTGTCGGCGCCCGATCCGACCTCGATTTTCAACCTGTTCGGCCTCCTGCCCTATGCCGTGCCGAACTGGTCGATGTTCCAGGTCGGCGTCTGGCCGGTGCTCATGGGCATTACCATGTGGCTGCAGATGAAGATGAACCCGGAGCCGCCGGATCCGGTTCAGAAGCAGATTTTCGCCTGGATGCCGCTCATCTTCACCTTCATGCTCGGCTCGTTCCCGGCAGGTCTGGTCATCTACTGGGCATGGAACAACCTGCTTTCGGTCATTCAGCAATATGTCATCATGCGCCAGCAGGGCGTGAAGGTCGAGCTTTGGGACAATCTCAAGGGCAGTCTCGGCCGCAAGAAGTGACGCCGGAGGGCGCCATGGCCGTGGGAGAGGATTTCACGGAGGCTGGTCGCCGGCTGTTTGCCGGCGAGGCGGGTTTCTTCTGGGCAGCTTCCAGCCTTGCAAGCCTGCCGCCACCGTCCGGCATCGAGATCGCCTTTGCCGGGCGCTCGAACGTCGGCAAATCGTCGCTGATCAATGCCCTGACCGGCCGCAAGGCGCTGGCCCGCACCTCCAACACGCCGGGCAGAACGCAGGACCTCAACTTCTTCCGCGTCGATGACCAGCTGACGCTGGTCGACATGCCGGGCTATGGCTTTGCGGCGGTCGGCAAGCAGAAGGTCGCGGCCTGGACCGGGCTCATCCACGACTATCTGCGCGGCCGCACCAACCTTGCCCGTGTTCTGCTGCTGATCGATGCGCGCCATGGATTGAAGGCGACCGATCGCCCGGTGCTCGAGACGCTTGCCACCTCGGCGGTGTCCTATCAGGTCGTGCTGACCAAGGCGGATGCGCTTGGCGCCGGCGCGCTGCGGGCGCGGGTGGCCGAGATGCAGGCGGTGCTGCGCAAGGAGGCGGCGGCATTTCCTGAGATCATCGTCACCTCGTCGAAGGATGGCACCGGAATGGCCCAATTGCGCGCGGCGATTGCCCGCCTCATCAGCGAAAGGACCGGCCGATGACGGCTACCCGCATCCATTGCGCACTGGCCTGCCTGTTCGGGGCCGCTGGCGTGGTGCTGATGGCGCTTGGTGCCCATGTCGCGGGCTCGCTTTCGGCGACTGCCGGCCAGATGCTGCTGATTCATGCCCCTGCCGTCCTCGCCGCCACCGTGGCGAGAAAGGCAGGCTTCCTGGCCGATCGCCTGGCCCTGCTCGGCATTGCTGCATTGCTGCTTGGCCCGGCGCTGTTTGCCGGCGATCTGGCGATGCGGGAACTGGCCGGCAATCGGCTGTTTCCGATGGCTGCCCCCGTCGGCGGTGCACTGGCCATTGCCGGCTGGGTGCTGCTGACCATCGCCGCCCTGACGGCGCCGCGCAATCCTGTCCGCTGAGCGCAACAGAAGGCTTTGCAGCGGGCACGCTCCGGCCTATGGATGGTTCCTGATCCTGTGCGCGGGTCTTGTTTGCAAGAAGCCGCTCTGCTGGGTTTGTCTGTCCGCATTGAGGGTGCCCGCGCATGACCAAGCTGTCGCTTCCAGATGTCCACGTTCAGGCCGAGGTGATCAGTCAGGCCCTGCCGCACATGCAGCGCTATGACCAGCAGACAGTGGTCATCAAATATGGCGGCCATGCCATGGGCGACAAGCACGCCCAGGAGGATTTCGCCGAGGATGTGGTGTTGCTCGAACAGGCCGGCGTCAAGCCGATCGTCGTGCACGGCGGCGGGCCGCAGATCGGCAGGATGCTCGACAAGCTTGGCATCAAGAGCGAATTCCGCGCCGGCCTGCGCGTGACCGACCAGGCAACCGTCGAGGTTGTCGAGATGGTGCTGGCCGGCTCGATCAACAAGCAGATGGTCGGCTGGATCGCGGCCGAGGGTGGCAAGGCGATTGGCCTGTGCGGCAAGGACGGCTCGATGGTGACCGCCCGCAAGCTGACCCGCACCATGGTCGATCCCGACAGCAACATCGAGAAAGTCGTTGATCTTGGGTTCGTTGGTGATCCCCATACCGTCAACCGGGCCATCCTCGATGCCGTACTGAAGGCCGAATTGATCCCGGTGATCGCGCCGGTTGCGGTGGGCGATGACGGGCAGACCTATAATGTCAATGCTGATACCTTCGCCGGCGCCATCGCCGGGGCGATGCGGGCCAAGCGCCTGCTGCTGCTGACCGACGTGCCGGGCGTGCTCGACAAGAACAAGCAGCTGATCGAAACTCTGACGGTGGAGGATTGCCGCCGGCTGATTGCCGATGGAACTGTGACCGGCGGCATGATCCCCAAGATCGAGACCTGCATCTATGCCATCGAGCGCGGCGTCGAAGGCGTCGTGATTCTTGACGGCAAGGTGCCGCATGCCGTGCTTCTGGAACTGCTGACCGATCACGGCGCCGGGACGCTGATCACCCGCTGACGGGAAGGCCCCCGGCCGCCCCGCCTGACGACCAACGAGAACAGCCGGGAGGGATGCATGCTGGCGGACGGGGCAAGATCGCTGTCGATGCCGGATGATGGTCCGGGCGTTGTCGCGGCCGGGGCCTATGCCAAGGGCCACCGGGTTGCCAATATCGCGATCGAAGAGGCCGGCGAATGGGCACACCGGCCCGGCCATGTCGTCTGGATCGGTCTGCTTGAGCCGGATGACGATCTGCTGGCGCGCGTTCAAAGACAGTTCGGCCTGCATGATCTGGCGATCGAGGACGCCCGCAATGCCCACCAGCGGCCCAAGCTCGAGCAATACGGCAATGGCCTGTTCGTCGTCGCCCGCACTGCCCAGATGATCGACGGGCGCGTTGCCTTTGGCGAAACACATCTGTTCGTCGGCAAGGGCTATGTGGTCTCGGTGCGGCACGGAGCGTCCAAGACCTATTCTTCGGTGCGCGGCCGCTGCGAGGCCAACCCCAACCAGCTCAGCCACGGCGAGGATTTCATCCTCTATGCCATCCTTGATTTCATCGTCGACAATTACATGGACGTGCTTGAGGCGATGCATGAGGAGGTCGAACTGATCGAGGACATTGTGCTGTCCAAGGCGCTGTCGGCGGCCGAGGTCGAGCGGCTCTATACGCTCCGCCGTGATCTTCTGCGCCTGCGCAATGCGGTGGTGCCGCTGGTCGATGTCTGTCGCCGCATCGAGAACACCGAGCATCTGGCGGTCGATGATGTGATGCGCCACCATTTCCGCGACGTGACCGATCACATCCGCCGCGTTCAGGAAGAGATCGAATCATTGCGCGAGGTGCTTGCCTTCGCCTTTGAAGCCAGCCTTATGGGTGGCCAGGCGCAGCAGACCGAGGTTTCCCGCAAGCTCTCCGCCGGTGCGGCCATTCTTGCTGTTCCAACGGCTATCGCCGGCATCTACGGCATGAATTTCAAGAACATGCCGGAACTTGAAAGCCAGTATGGCTATTATATCGTGCTGGCGGTGATCATCTCGTTCTGCACGTTGCTGTTCTGGCGCTTCCGAAAGAACGGCTGGCTGTAACTTTGCGCTTGGCAGACCGGGCATCGCGGGTCAATCTCTCGCCCGAGGGGGAGAGCGATGTCACATCGGACGGGGGCCGTACGCCGCATACTGGATCGTCTCTATCTGTGGGGCGGCTACGCTGCGGGCGCATTTCTGCTGATCACGTTTGTCTTGATGATCGTCATGTCGGCCGGCCGGGAGGTTGGCCTGAATGTCCCCTCGGGCGATGATTTTGCCGCCTTCTCGATGGCGGCGCTGGCGTTTCTCGGCCTCGCCAATGTCTTCAAAACCGGCGAGATGATCCGGGTTGGCTTCCTGATCGAGCGGATCCATGGACCGGCACGGCGCGCGATAGAGATCTTCTGCCTTTCGGTCGGCTTCGCCTTCATCGCCTATTTCGCCTGGAACGCTTTTTTCTTCATGCGTGACTCCTGGCGCCTGCATGACATGACCTCCGGCGCCATCGCGATCCCACTGTGGATTCCGCAGATTTCGATGGTTCTCGGCCTGACGCTGCTGGCCATCGCGATGCTGGACGAATTGATCATCGTCCTGTCCGGACGCAAGCCGAGCTATGAAAAGGAGCCGCCCAAGACCAAGGAAGAGCTGCTCGAACGCATCATCGAGAGCGGAGGCGTGTGATCCATGACGCTCGTCCAGCTCTCCGTCATCCTGCTGATGTTCATGGTGGCGATTCTCGCCAGCGGCGTATGGATTTCGATTGGCCTTGCCCTGGTCGGATTTCTGGCCATGGTCCTGTCGACCAATGTGCCGATCGGCAACGTGCTGGCGACATCGGTATGGTCAGCCTCGGCCTCCTGGACGCTTGCGGCGCTGCCGTTGTTCATCTGGATGGGCGAAATCCTGTTCCGCACCAAATTGTCCGAGGAAATGTTCCGCGGCCTGGCGCCGTGGTTGCAGTGGCTGCCGGGGCGGCTGATGCATGTCAATGTCGTTGGCTGCGGCATTTTCGCTGCCGTCTCCGGTTCCTCTGCGGCGACCTGCGCCACCATTGGCAAGATTTCGCTGCCTGAACTTGAAAAGCGGGGTTATGACCCGTCGATGAGCCTCGGCTCGCTCGCCGGCTCCGGGACGCTTGGCCTGCTGATTCCACCGTCGATCCCGATGGTCGTCTACGCAATCACCGCCAACGTCTCGGTGTTGCAGGTGTTTCTCGCCGGCTTCATTCCGGGCGCGATGGTGATGGCGCTCTACTCCGGCTACATCATGGTCTGGTCGCTGTTGAACCCGGACAAGACACCGCCGCGTGATCCACCATTGCCGTTTCTCGGCAAGGTGCGGGAATCGACCAAGCTAATCCCGACCCTGTTGCTCATTCTCGGCGTGTTCCTGTCGTTGATTCTCGGCATTGCCACCGCGACCGAATGCGCCGCCTGGGGTGTTTTCGGCGCACTGGTCCTTGCCTGGTGGTCCGGCACGCTGAGCTGGGGCACATTTACCGACAGCCTGCTGTCGGCGACGCGCCTCACCGGCATGATCATGCTGATACTGGCCGGCGCCGCCTTCACCACCGCAGCCATGGCCTATACCGGCATTCCGGCTGCGCTTGCCGCCTGGGTCGAGGCCAAGCAGCTCTCGCCCGCCATGCTGATTGTCGCCCTGACCGTCATGTATATCATCCTCGGCTGCCTGATCGACGGCATTTCGATGATCGTGCTGACGGCAGTGATCGTGCTGCCGATGATCCAGAAGGCCGGGTTTGATCTGGTCTGGTTCGGCGTTTATCTGATCATCCTGGTCGAGATGGCCCAGATCACGCCGCCCGTCGGGTTCAATCTGTTCGTGCTACAGAACATGGCGAACAAGGATACCTTCACAGTCGCCAAGGCAGCGTTTCCGTTTTTCCTGCTGCTCAACGTTGCCGTGCTGATTATCTACCTCTTTCCGGAGATCGTCCTCTACCTGCCCAAGAAGGTTTTTCCCGATTGAGCTGGCAGGAACATGCGTCAGCGCGCTTGCACCGCGCTGGGTTTCGCGGTTGACTGTTGCCAAGGCAGCATTGCCTCAAGATATCAGGGAGAAAACCATGCTTCGTCGCACCGTTCTGGCCGGACTTTCCTTAGCGGCCCTTGTCGCCGTCAGCGGACCCGCCGCCGCCCAGACCAAGTGGAACCTGCCGAGCGCCTATCCTGCCAACAACTATCTGACCGAAAATCTCGTTCAGTTCGGCAAGGACATCGAGGCGGCAACCGGTGGCAAGATCGGCGTCACCGTTCACGCCAATGCCTCGCTGTTCAAGGCGCCGGAGATCAAGCGCGCGGTCGCGACGGGACAGGCGCAACTCGGCGAGGTGCTGATGAGCCTGCACGAAAACGAGGACCCGATCTTCGGCATCGATGTGGTGCCGTTCCTTGCGACCTCTTTTGCCCAGTCCAGGAAGCTGTGGGAGGTTTCGCGTCCCTCCGTCGAGAAGAAGCTGGAGGCGCAGGGCCTGAAGGTTCTGTTCGCGCAGGCCTGGCCGCCGCAGGGCATCTACGCCAAGAAGGATCTCAATTCGGTCGAGGATCTCAAGGGCGTCAAGTTCCGCTCCTACAACCCCGGCACCGCGCGCATCGCCGAACTCTCCGGCGCCCAGCCGGTGACCATCCAGGCTGCGGAACTGCCGCAGGCGCTGGCTACCGGCGTCGTGCAATCGTTCATTTCATCGGGCGCGACGGGGTACGATTCCAAGGTCTGGGAAAGCCTGACCCACTGGTATGATACCCAGGCATGGATCCCCAAGAACCTGATCTTCATCAACAAGGCGGTGTTCGATGCCCTGCCGAAGGATCAGCAGGACGCGGTGATGAAGGCGGCCAGGGATGCCGAGGCGCGCGGCTGGACGACGGTGGCTGAAAAGGCCGGCTGGTATATCAATGAGCTCAAGGCCAAGGGCATGAAGGTTCAGCCGCCCGGCGACAAGCTGGCCGCAGATCTCAAGAAGCTGGGCGAAACGCTCACCGCCGACTGGCTCAAGAAGGCCGGCGCGGAAGGCCAGGCCGTGGTCGACGCTTTCAGGAAGTGAGCAAAACGGACATGAACGGCAGGATGCGGGGCGCCTGACATGTCAGCGCCCCGCATCGGCATTCTGTCACTGGATACACGCTTTCCGCGCATCGCCGGCGATGTCGGCAACCCGGACAGCTATCCGTTTCCCGTCCGCATCGAACGGGTCGCCGGGGCCACGCCTGAACGGGTTGTTCATCAGCGTGCTGAGGGCCTCGTTGAAGCGTTCGCGGCAGTCGGACAGCGGCTGGCTGCCGAGGGATGTGAAGCGCTGGTGACCACCTGCGGTTTCCTGTCCCTGCGCCAGTCGGAACTGGCGGCGGCCCTGCCAGTGCCGGTGGCGACCTCGGCGCTGATGCAGCTGCCGCTGATTCAGCAGATGTTGCCGGCTGGGCGGATCACCGGGATTGTCACCGCATCCGAGCGATCGCTGACGCCGGCCCACCTGACCGGCGTCGGCGCCGATCCGCAAACGCCGATTGTCGGGGTTGAGGAGGGCGGGGCGTTCTCTGCCACCTTTGTCGGCAATGGCGATCGTCTTGATGTCGCTGCGGCCCGCACGGAAGTGGTTGCCGCCGCACTGCGACTGGTTGCGACCCAACCGCGGCTTGGTGCCATCCTGCTCGAATGCGCCAACATGGGGCCTTACGCCCGCGATGTTCAGCATGCCACGCATTTGCCGGTTTTCGATATGGTTGGGCTGGTGCGCTGGCTGCACCAGGCGCTCGACCAGCCCGCCTATCTTTAGAGCATTTTCAAGCGAAGTGGATTCCGGTTCGCGTTAAGAAAATGCGAAAAAACAAAAAGATAGAGCACTTTCTGTGAATTGGAATTCACTGAAAATGCTCTAGGTCGTAGTTACCATTTAACGACTGTCTGGATGAGATCAAAATGGGGACGCAAGCAGCCGGCTTTGCGATGCCGATATCGAGCGATATCGGCAAGCGAAGGCGGTTGGATTGCGGCCCATTTTCATCTCACCACACGAGGCGCGGTGATTTTGGCCCACGGCTTTGACCTTTCCTCTTGCAAACCAGACGGTTTGCTGCGTGAAAACGCCTTTGCCTTGAGCCAAAATCCCTCGCGTCCAGGCAATCGTTAAATGGTAACTACGACCTA
>DAOMXG010000100.1:0-8935 GCA_035436995.1 Beijerinckiaceae bacterium | reverse complement strand
GCATGTCCGCCCCCTTTGCCAGCCGCGACAGCATGTTGGCGATGCTCCAGACAAATGCGGCAAGGACCAGCATCAGGAACGGCAGCAGTGGCGCCCCGCGCTGATCCGACAAGCCGATCACTCCAAGGCCAGCAAGCGCAATCAGCGTCGCGATGATCTGCAACCGCGTCGGCATTTCCCGGCCAATCAGCGCCGCCAGCAGGATGGTGAAAAACACCTGCATCTGCATGACCAGCGACGACAGCCCCACCGGCATGCCGAGTTTCATGCCGGTGAACAACAGGCCGAACTTGACCACGCCCAGGGTCAGCCCGAAGGCGACCACCAGCCAGGCCGGCGCCTTGGGCGGCCTGATAAAAAACACGAACGGAACTGCAGAGAAGAAGAACCGCAAGGCGGTCAGCACCAGTGGCGGCATCTCGCCAACGCCGATGCGGATCGGCACGAAGGCAAAGCCCCACAGCGCCGCGACCACGATGGCCAGAACCGTATCGCGCGGGGTCATGGAATGTCCGGTGAGCGAATCACCGGACCATCATGAGCCGATCCCGGCTGAATACCAAAGCAGGAGCCCGTCACCCGTAACCGGCAACGGGCATTGGCCGGATCGGCGAGGTGCCCGTCCGGCAGTCGCCTTGTCAGGCGGCCATCTTCGGGGCGGCGGCACGCACGTTGGCGTCAACATGGGCTTCGAAGGTCTTGAAGTTCTTCTCGAACATCGCGACCAGCTTCCGTGCCGTCTCCTCGAAGGCAGCCTTGTCCGCCCAGGTCGCGACCGGGTTGAGGATATCGCCGGGAATGCCCGGCACGGCCGCCGGAACATCAAAGCCGAAATAGGAATCCTTGCGGAACTGGACCTTGTTGAGCGAGCCATCGAGGGCGGCGGTCAGAAGTGCACGGGTCACCTTGATCGGCATGCGCGAGCCGACGCCCGGCTTGCCGCCGGTCCAGCCGGTGTTGACCAGCCAGCAGGTCACCCCATGCTTGGCGATCAGATCGCGCAGCAGGTTGCCGTAAACCGACGGGTGGCGCGGCATGAACGGATGGCCGAAACAGGTCGAGAAGGTCGCGGTCGGTTCGGTGACGCCGCGCTCGGTGCCGGCGACCGCTGCGGTGTAGCCCGACAGGAAGTGATACATCGCTTCGGAATCGTTCAGCCGGGCGATCGGCGGCATCACACCGAAGGCGTCGCAGGTCAGCATGATGATGTTTTTCGGCTGACCGGCACGCCCCGTTGGCGAGGAATTGGAGATGAATTCGATCGGATAGGCGCAGCGGGTGTTCTCGGTTTTCGATTCGTCGTCGAAATCGGCCACGCGGGTATCAGGATCGAACACAACATTTTCCAGCACCGTGCCGAAGCGCTGGGTGGTCGAGTAGATTTCCGGCTCCGCCTCCTTCGACAGGCGGATGGTCTTGGCGTAGCAGCCGCCTTCGAAATTGAACACGCCCTCGGGTGCCCAACCATGCTCGTCGTCGCCGATGAGGATGCGGTTGGGGTCCTGCGACAGGGTGGTCTTGCCGGTGCCCGAAAGGCCGAAGAACAGGGCGACGTCGCCGTCCTTGCCGACATTGGCCGAGCAATGCATCGGCATCACCGCTTTCTGCGGCAGCACGAAGTTGAGGTAGGTGAAGACGCTCTTCTTCATCTCGCCGGCATAGGCGGTGCCGCCGATCAGCACGATCTTGCGGGTCAGATCCATGGCGATCACGGTGTCCGACTTGCAGCCGTGGCGTTTGGGATCAGCCTTGAACGTGGGGAAATCGACGATCGTCATGTCCGGCACAAAGCCCGGAATCTGGTCGCGGCCAATGCGGATCAGCAGGTTGCGGATGAACAGCGAGTGCCAGGCGTATTCGGTATAGACCCGGGTGCGCACCTGATGGGTCGGATCGGCGCCGCCGACCAGATCCTGCAGATAGAGATCCTTGCCTTCGGCATGGGCCTTGAAGTCAGCCAGCAGCACATCGAAATGCTCGACCGACATCGCCTGATTCTGATCCCACCACACCGTATCGGCGGTGGTGCGGTCCTTGACGGTGAACTTGTCCTTGGGGCTGCGGCCGGTGTGGGTGCCGGTTTCCGCCACGAGCGCGCCGCCGGCCAGAACATTGGCCTCGCCACGTCGAACCGCCTCCTCATAGAGGGCCGCGGCCTCAAGATTGCAGGTGATCGAACGGGGCTTGGCAAAACCGAAGCTGTTGGCTCCGACGGTGGCATTGAAAGCGCCGCTGGTGATCATGAAACTCCGTCCTTCCTGCACATTGTGCGCCTGATGCGGCGCTCAGCGTCCTGCCGGCCGGATGCATTCACGGCCAGGCAAGACCTTGGATCTGTGGCGTGAACACCACGTTACCCGACGTCGCGTCCCCTAGCAGAATTTGCGCTTTTGCCAATCGCAAGCGCCGAATTTCAGCAGATTTGTCACATTGATCCTTAGGATAAGTGGCTTCCTGAAATAAAATTCTACAGAATTTGAGGTCAGTTGTCAGACATCAGGGCGCCGCACCTGCCTGCGTCGCGGCCCGTGCCTGCTCGGCCAAGGCGGCCAAGGCGCGCCGCAGCGGGCCGGGTTCGGTGACCGGCTGGGAAAAGGCAATCCGCGCCGTCCGGTCGCCGGCCATCAGGTCCAGCCCCTCCGGATCGAGGCCGCTGGCCTTCCAGGCGCCCGCCGGCTGACCGGCCAGCCGGGTGGCATAGAGGCCGAGCGCATCGCCATGATCGGCATTCATATGCGCGATCGCCCCCGCTTCGAGCTCTGCGGCCGCGACAGGATCAGCCACTTCGGTCAGGATTGTGTTCGCCGGCCCGTCCCAGGCGCGGGCGAAGCCGCCGTTGAGAAAGGCCTGATCCGGAACCAGCCGCCAGAATGAGAAATCCGGGAAATCGGCATAAAGCGCCGCCTTGGGGTGGCGGTTCAGAAATCGTGTCCTGATCCGCATCTGCAGCGGACTGTCCGGCACCGCCCGTTCGGCATGCGCCAGCAAGGTCAGGCGCGGGTGGGCGAGCGGATCCCCCTTGCCGGTTTGCGAGAGCATGAGGGAACAGCGCGGATCACGCTCGAGGTTCAGGGTGTGGGTAGCCAGCCGCGAAATCAGGATGATGGGCGTTCCGTCATAGTCGGTCGCCACGGAGGTCAGCGACGCAAAGGGCATACCGGCCTCGGTCAGGCTTGCCAGCGCGCCCGATCGCAGCGCGCGCAGCAGCTGCTTGGACAGGACAATCGGTTCAAAGCCCGGCGCCATATGGGCCGCAAGGGACGGTTCGAGCGGCATCGGCGGCACCTCCAGGTTGGTTCGCCGGGTTTTGGCGGGTGCCTTCAAGATAGGCATGACCGCGCCTTGCGCAAGCCATTGCCATGGTCCGGCCTCGCCGTTGCGGACGCCACAATTCGGCCTGCGTTTGTTCGCACAAGCAAACTCCGCTATAATCGCGGCGGCAGCCAGCCGTTCACTTTCAGGAACCACCATGCCAACGATTGCCCTGGTCGATGACGACCGCAACATCCTTACTTCCGTCTCGATCGCGCTTGAAGCGGAGGGCTACCGCATCCAGACCTATACGGATGGCGCAAGCGCGCTTGACGGTCTCAAGCAGAATCCGCCCGACATGGCGATCTTCGATATCAAGATGCCGCGCATGGACGGCATGGAACTGTTACGTCGCCTGAGACAGAAATCCGACATGCCGGTGATCTTCCTCACCTCAAAGGACGAGGAGATCGATGAATTGTTCGGCCTCAAAATGGGCGCCGACGACTTCATCCGCAAACCGTTCTCGCAGCGGCTGCTGGTCGAACGGGTCAAGGCGGTCCTGCGTCGCTCGGGCGCCAAGGATGCCCCGCCGGCCAAGGAGGGCGACGTCAAGACCCTGGAGCGCGGCCAGCTGCGCATGGATCCGGAGCGCCATGCCTGCACCTGGAAGGGCGACGCAGTGACGCTGACCGTGACCGAGTTCCTGATCCTGCAGGCGCTGGCGCAGCGGCCCGGGGTGGTCAAGAGCCGCAATGCTCTGATGGACGCGGCCTATGACGATCAGGTCTATGTCGATGATCGGACCATCGACAGCCACATCAAACGGCTGCGCAAGAAGTTCAAAATCGTCGACGACGATTTTGAAATGATTGAAACGCTTTACGGTGTCGGCTACCGGTTCCGCGAAAGCTGACGGCCGGAGGCACGGTGCTGGACCAACAGGACCGCCATACCCCGCCGACCCGCGCGCAGGATCGCCCGGCGCAGCGGGCGTCCGGCTTGCGGCGACGCTGGATCCGGCGATTGTGGCAGCCGATCTGGAAGCCCCTTACATCGACGGTTGCCCGCCGCATCGTCCTGCTCAACCTCGGGGGTCTGGCAGCGCTGCTGGTCGGCTTCCTGTGGCTTAACCAGACGCGCGAAAGTGTGATTGATGCCCGGGTGCAGTCTCTGACGACCCAGGCCGAGATCATCGCGGCAGCCGTCGCCGCCTCGGCCACTGCAGAGACAGACACGATTACCATTGATCCCGACAGACTGCTCGAACTGCAGGCCGGAGAGACCGCGGCGCCGAAGGACGAGGCCCAGGCGGCGCTGGAATTCTCGATCAATCCGGAGAAGGTTGCCGGCGTGCTGCGGCGCCTGGTCGGGCAGACGCGCACCCGCGCCCGCCTGTTCGATCGGGACGGCGTGCTGCTGCTGGATACCAGGAGCTTCTATTCGGCCGGCCAGATCCTCAAGATGGATCTGCCTCCGGCCGACGAAGAGGAGACCACGCTGTTCGAGCGCTCCTGGAGTGCGATCAAGCGCCGCCTGGGGCGGATGGACGTGCCGACCTACGAAGAGACGCCAAGCGGCAAATCCTATCAGGAAGTGCAGCGCGCACTTGGCGGCGTGCAGGCCTCGGTCGTCCGGGTGACAACATCCGGCCAGACGATCGTGTCCGTCGCCGTGCCGGTCAAGCGCTTCCGATCGGTGCAGGGCGTGCTGATGGTAATGACCCAGGAGGGCGACATTGACCGGGTGATTGCCGACGAGCGGCTGGGGATTCTGCTTGTCTTCATGATTGCCGCCGGTGTCATGCTGATCCTGTCGCTGCTGATGGCCGGTGCCATCGCCGAGCCGCTGCGACGGCTGGCGGGCGCCGCTGACCGCGTCCGCCGGCGCACCGAGGCAAGGCCCGAGATTCCCGATTTTTCCGAACGGTCAGACGAAATCGGCGAATTGTCGGGAGCCTTGCGCGACATGACCCAGGCGCTCTACAGCCGCATCGAGGCGATCGAGAGCTTTGCCGCCGATGTCGCGCATGAACTCAAGAATCCGCTCACTTCACTGCGCAGTGCGGTGGAAACCCTGCCACTGGCCCGCACTGAGGAGGCCCGTGGCCGGTTGATGGCGGTGATCCAGCACGATGTGCGACGCCTCGACCGGCTGATTACCGATATTTCATCGGCCTCCCGGCTTGATGCCGAACTCCAGCGCTCTGCCGCCGAACGAATCGACCTGGTGCGGTTGCTGGAAACGGTCATCGGCATGGCCAACGATGCTGGACGGCCGGACGGCGTGGTCATCCGTTTTCTGTCACCGCCTCAGGGGGAGGCGACACAGTTCCGAATTCTTGGCCATGATTCGCGCCTGGTCCAGGTGTTCAACAATCTGATCGACAATGCCCGGTCGTTTTCGAAGGCTGGTGGCGAGGTGAGGGTCAGACTGAAAAGGGTAGATAACCAGATCGTCGTGCAGGTCGACGACGACGGGCCTGGCGTTCCCGACCACGCGCGCGACCGCATTTTCGAGCGCTTCTACACGGATCGGCCCGCGCAGGGCTTTGGACAGAATTCGGGACTTGGCCTGTCGATCTCGCGCCAGATCGTCGGGGCCCATCGTGGAACCATTCACGCGGAGAACCGGAAGGATGCCGAAGGGCGGGTTCTGGGAGCCAGTTTCGTCGTCAGCCTGCCGGCGGAGGCTCCATGAGCACGGACCGCTACAGCCATGCCACCTGCGTGCTGATCGGCGAACAGGGGGTGTTGATTCGTGGCGTCTCCGGCTCCGGCAAGTCACGCCTGGCTGAATTGCTGCTGCGCGCCGAGGCGGCAGCGAGACGGTTCGCCTGCCTGGTCGGCGATGACCGGTTGCGGCTGGTTGCCCGGCACGGGCGGCTGCTGGCCACGGTTCATCCCGCCATCGCCGGCCGGCGCGAATTGCGCGGCCTGGGGCTGGTCGCTGGCAACTACGAGCCGACAGCCCGCCTGTCACTGGTGATCGAACTGGGCGCAACCCCTGCCGAGCGCATGCCGCCATCGGACCTTCACGTCCGTCTTGAAGGCATTGCCCTGCCTCTCCTGCGGCTGTCTGACGGCGACATCGGCCCGTTCGCTGTCGCGCTGGTTCAGGAACGGCTGCAGCAGCTTGATCGCAACACAATGTTTCGGCCGGCCTGAGAAAGCACTTGAACTTTTCTCGCGCCCGCACACAATGACCGCCGTTTTCGGAACCGGTCGCTGACGGCAGTGCCCGGGGGTCCTGGGTCTCGACATGATCGGATTGGTTCTGGTGAGCCACGGCCGCCTGGCGCTCGAATTCAAGGCGGCCATGGAGCACGTGGTTGGGCAGCAAAGGCAGGTGGCCACCATCTGCATCGGCCCGGACGATGATATGGAAATGCGCCGCAAGGAAATCGTTGAGGCCATAGCCAGGTCCGATTCCGGACACGGTGTTGTCGTGCTTACCGACATGTTCGGCGGGACACCCTCCAACCTTGCGATTTCGGCGATGAACGGTGACCGTGTCGAAGTGGTGGCCGGCATCAATCTGCCGATGCTGGTCAAGCTGGCGTCGCTGCGCGAATGCAACGATCTCGATCAGGCCGTCACCGGAGCGCAGGAAGCCGGCCGAAAATACATCAACATCGCCAGCAAGGTGCTGCAGGGAAAATGACCGAGACCGAACCCTGTCCTGATGACCGCTTCCCGGAAGGGGCCATCATCAAGGTGATGCCGATCATCAACCGCAAGGGGCTGCACGCCCGCGCATCGGCCAAATTCGTGCAATGCGCGGATCGGTTCGCCTCGGCAGTCACCGTGCATCGCTGTGGCGAGACAGTGGGTGGAACGTCGATCATGGGGCTGCTGACTTTGGCCGCGGCACAGGGCACCAGCATCACCGTTGCGGCGGTCGGTGAGGATGCCCGGCAGGCAATCGATGCGCTGGCCCAACTCATTGCCGACCGGTTCGGTGAAGACGAGTGACGTTTCATTTCCTGTCGCACCGCTTACCTCGTCGTTTTTCCGTGGTGTGACACGCCGCCGATCCGCTCTGTCGGCCCGGCAGAGACTGCTCTGCCATGCCGGCGCCAAAAACTTCATCACAATATAAACATGTCTTTATATCTTTGTTGAAAGACGGGGCTGGCCCTGCTATACGCCGCCAGCTTTCAACATCGGGACACAGCCATGGATTACATTGTCAGGGATATTGGCCTTGCCGACTTCGGTCGCAAGGAGATTGCCATCGCCGAAACCGAAATGCCGGGCCTGATGGCGATCCGCAAGGAATACGGCACGCGGCAGCCGCTCAAGGGGGCCCGAATCGCCGGCTCTCTGCACATGACGATCCAGACAGCCGTGCTGATCGAGACGCTCAAGGCGCTTGGCGCCGACATTCGCTGGGCCTCGTGCAATATCTATTCGACCCAGGACCATGCGGCTGCGGCGATCGCGGCCGGCGGCATCCCGGTGTTCGCGGTCAAGGGCGAGACGCTGACCGAATACTGGGATTACACCCGCAAGATCCTCGAATGGGGTGATGGCGGCACGCCCAACATGATCCTCGATGATGGCGGCGATGCCACGCTGCTGGTCCATCTCGGCCTGCGCGCCGAACAGGGCGACACGGCGTTCCTCGACAAGCCGGGTTCGGAGGAAGAGGAAATCCTGTTCGCGCTGATCAAGCGCACGCTCAAGGAAAAGCCTGGCTGGTTCGCGGCGCTGGCCAAGTCGATCAAGGGTGTCTCCGAGGAGACTACCACAGGCGTCCACCGGCTTTACATCATGGCCAAGGAAGGCAAGCTGCTGTTCCCGGCGATCAACGTCAACGATTCGGTGACCAAGTCGAAGTTCGATAATCTCTACGGCTGCCGTGAATCGCTGGTCGACGGCATCCGCCGCGGCACCGACGTGATGATGGCCGGCAAGGTGGCGATGGTTGCCGGCTTCGGCGACGTCGGCAAGGGTTCGGCCGCCTCGCTGCGCCAGGCCGGCTGCCGCGTGCTCGTCTCCGAGATTGACCCGATCTGCGCTTTGCAGGCGGCGATGGAAGGCTACGAGGTGACCACGATGGAGGATGCGGTCGGCCGCGCCGACATCTTCGTCACTGCCACCGGCAACAAGGATGTGATCACCATCGACCACATGCGCGGCATGAAGGACCGGGCGATCGTCTGCAACATCGGCCATTTCGACAACGAGATCCAGGTCGCCGGGCTGAAGAATTACAAGTGGCACAACGTCAAGCCGCAGGTCGACGAGATCGAATTCCCCACCGGCCGGCGCATCATCCTGCTGTCTGAAGGGCGGCTGGTGAATCTCGGCAATGCCATGGGGCATCCCTCTTTCGTGATGTCCGCCTCTTTCTCGAACCAGGTGCTGGCGCAGATCGAATTGTTCTGCAATCCGGGCAAGTATGACAAGACCGTCTACACTCTGCCCAAGCATCTCGACGAGAAAGTTGCCGCGCTCCATCTCGAAAAGATTGGCGTCAAGCTGACCAGGCTCCGGCCCGACCAGGCTGCCTATATCGGCGTCTCTGAACAGGGTCCGTTCAAGCCGGACCATTACCGCTACTGATCTTTCGGCGAGAACCATAACGAAAGGGCCGCCCCGAAAGGGCGGCCCTCGCTTTTCTGCCGTTCGGGATTTGTTGGGTGAAGAATGGGATTTGATGGTTGCGCATCCGCCAT
>DAOMXG010000099.1:0-9052 GCA_035436995.1 Beijerinckiaceae bacterium | reverse complement strand
CAGCCGTCATCAATTCACGATGAATCCCCACGCGCCTTAGAGCACTTTCAGTGAACTCCAATTCACAATAATGCTCTATCTTTCTGTTTTTTCCCATTTTCTTGACGCGAACCGGAATCCACTTCGCTTGAAAATGCTCTAATTTGGCCGCCTGCCGCGTCCGGCCAGCTGCCAGAGGGTGACCAGCGCAGCGAGCCCGGCGCCGATCAGATCGGTGATGAGGCCGGGTGTCACCAGCGCCAGAGCAGCGCTGACCAGCAACAGGCGCTGGAGTTGGCTGGCCGGTGCGATCCAGTAGCCGGCAAGCCCTGCCGCCAGCAACAGGCAGCCGGCTGTTGCGGTGATCGTGGCGCTGAGGATGGTGTTCCAGTCGCCGATCATCAGCAGTGCCGGTTCGTAGACGAACATGAAGGGCACGATGAATCCCGCCGAGCCGACCTTGACCGCCGCCCAGCCGGTTCTCCAGATGTCCGACTTGGCGAGTCCTGCCGCAGCATAGACAGCCAGCGCAACAGGCGGTGTGATGGCCGAAAGAATGGCAAAATAGAAGGCGAACATATGCGCCGCAGGCTTGGGCACGCCAAGCTTGATGATCGCCGGGATCAGCAGGGCCGACATGATGATATAGGCCGGCGTCGTCGGCATGCCCATGCCGAGCACGATGCCGGCCAGCATCGTCAGGATCAGCGCCAGCAGCAGTGTATCTTTCGACAGGCCAACCACGAACTGGGTGAAGGTGATGCCGAGGCCGGTGAGCGTCACGATGCCGATGATGATGCCGGCACAGGCGCAGGCAAGCGCAACGGCGAGCGTGTTCCTCGCCCCGTCGACGAGCGCCTCGATGACGTTCTGAACCGTAACATTGGCGCGCGTGGAAGCCCGGAGCGCCGCAACCGGAAAGCAGGCCAGGAGACCGATCAGCGCCGCCAGCGGCGCGCTGTAACCGGCATACATCACAGCAAGAATGGTCAGGACCGGCAGGAACAGATGGCCGCGCTCAACAAGGGTTGGGCCAAGCCGGGGCAGTTCGGCGCGGGGCACACCATGCAGCTGCTGCCGCTTGGCTTCAAAATGCACCGAGGCGAAGCAGGCGACGTAATAGAGGATGGCCGGAATCGTCGCCCACAACGCCACCTGGCCGTAGCTTACCCCCATGAACTCAGCCATCACGAAGGCGGCAGCCCCCATGATCGGCGGCATGATCTGCCCGCCGGTGGACGCAACGGCCTCGACGGCGGCGGCGAAATGCGGCTTGAACCCGGTGCGCTTCATCAGTGGAATGGAAATCGGACCGTCGACCATCACATTGGCGACGGCGGAACCGGAAATCGTTCCGAACAGCGAGGACGAGACCACCGAGACCTTGCCCGGCCCGCCCGCAGTATGGCCGGTCAGCGCCATGGCAAAGTCCATGAACAGCTGACCTGTCCCGGTGCGCTCCATGAAGGCGCCGAACAGGACGAAAATCATCACATAAGAGGCTGAAACGCCGAGGGGCATGCCGAAAATGCCCTCGGTGGTCATGTAGAGCTGGTCAAGCAGGCGCATCGGCTCGACTCTGGCGATCGTCAGGCCATAGGCGAGAAACGAAAGTGCCGTCAGCGGCAGTGCCCAGCCCATCAGCCGGCGCGAGGCCTCCAGCACCAGGCCGATCAGCACGATCGCCGCCAGCTGGTCAAAAAGGCTCAGGTCATCGACATAATAGATGCGGTTGACGAAGTAGGAATAATTGACCCAGACATGGCCAAGCGCGACCAGCCCCAGGCCGATGAGTGCCAGGTCCGCCGCATCCACGCCGATGAAGGCGGGAGCGCCGTCCGTGCGCATCGCCAGCTCTTCCTCGGTCAGGGTCGAGCGGCGATACCACAGCAAGGTCAGCGTCAGGGCGAACGCCAGGTGCAGGGCGCGGAAAAGATGCTGTTCCGGGGCTCCGAACCAGACCACCCACATATGATACAGCGACATGGTGATCGCCAGCACGGCTATGAGGCGCATGGTGCCTGATGCCTTGCCCCAGGACAGGCTCACCTTCACTCCTCCCTCGTTGGCCGCCAAGGCCGCACCCGGCCCGTGTGGACCAGCCGCGAACCAGGTGTGTCCGGGCCGGCCTGATTCGTGCAGGGACGCGACGCCTACTGGAGCGCGATACCCTTTTCCGCGTAGAATCGTGCAGCGCCGGGATGGAACGGAACGCCGACACTGGCGGCCATTTCCTTCGGGCTCAGCCGCCCCATGTCCTTGTTGAGGTTGCCGAGCAGGGCCGTGTTGTCGGCGATTGCCTTGGTCATCTGATAGACGGTGTCGCTTGGCAGGGCGCAGGAGACGATGACATGGGTCGCATAAGCGATCACGTTCACGTCCTTGTCCTGCTTGGGGTAGGTGCCCTTGGCGATGGGCAGCAGCACATAGCCGGGGTTGATCTGCCGCATCGCATCAATGGCCTCGGTCTGGTCAAGCAGGCGGATGTCACGCGCCGAGGCCAGGTCCATCACCGCGCCCAGCGGCGCGCCGGCGCCAAGGGTGAACAGCTGCGCCTGCTTGTCCTTCATCTGCTCGACGCTCTCGGTGTAGGAACCGAAGTTCACCTTCACGTCGCTGTAGGACATGCCATAGGCCTTGAGAAAGTTCTGGGTGATCAGTTCGCCGGTGTTGCCGCGCTGCTGGGTGGTGATGGTCTTGCCCTTGAGGTCCTTGATCGAGTTGATGCCGCTGTCGGCAAGGACAATCGCCTGGAAGAACTGCGGATAGAGCGAAGCGACGTTGCAGATCTTGCCGTGTTTCTTTTCGAACGGTGCATTGCCGGCAATCGCATCCGCCGTGGTGATCGAATTGCCGAAGCCGACATCGGCCTTGCTCTCCTCGATGGCGCGGGCATTGGCAATGCCGGCGCCGGGCAGGGTGGAGAACCTGGCGCCGGGAATGGCCTTTTCCCACAAATCCTTGAGCTGGCCGCCGAGCGGCACCCAGATGCCGCCCTGCGGGCCGGTCATCATCCTGAGGTCCTGGGCAGCTGCAATGCCCAACGACGTGGCAATGGCGGTTGCAGCCAGCAAGAGGCGTGCAGTCAGACGCATGGACGATCCTCCTCGATAGACTGCCCCGGCCTTCTCCGTGCTGGTTTCCTGCCCGGGTTTTCGGGGTCAATTGTAAGACAAGCTAGCGCAATGAGGCGCCCATGCAAGCCCTTCCGAGTGTCTGCCCGGCTGTTGTTCTTGTTGCGCCGAACGCTTACATCAGGAGCGACTCATGCAATGCCAGCGCAAGGAGCGCCCCCATGAAGTGGATCAAGCGCCTGGTGCTGCTGCTGATGCTGGCAGCCGGGGGCGGTGGCGCGTGGCTGTGGTTGCAGCGCGGCCAGCTGGTGGTGGTGCAGGAGGTCCGGCGCGGCACGGCTGCCGAGATCGTCTACGGCACCGGGGTGGTCGAACCGGTCGAATGGGCGAAGATTCTGGCGCCGGTGCGGGCGCGGATCGAGGTCCACTGCCGCTGCGAGGGCCGCAGCGTGAAGGCCGGCGATGTGCTGGCCCGGCTCGATGAGAAGGCACCGCGGGCCGAACTGGCGCAACTGGAAGCGCGCAAGACATTCCTGACCAACGAGATGACCCGGCAGGCCGACCTCATTGCGCGCGGCACGGTCTCGCGCCAGACCTACGAGCGGGCGCAGAGCGAGTTCGGTCAGGTGGAGGCGCAGATCGCCGCCGCAACGGCCCGGCTGGGCGATTACACCATCGTTGCGCCGATCGACGGCGTCGTGCTCAGGGCCGACGGGCAGGTGGGTGAGATCGCCAGCACGGCCGAGCCGCTGTTCTGGGTGGGCAAGCCGCGCCCGCTGCATGTCATCACCGATGTCAATGAAGAGGATATCGCCCGCGTAAGGGAAGGGCAGGTCGTGTTGCTGCGATCCGATGCCTATGCGGACCGCGCGCTGACCGCGACCGTCGCCTCGATCACTCCGAAGGGCGATCCGGTGCGCAAGACCTTCCGTCTCTATCTCGGGCTTGGGGACGATACGCCGCTCCGGATCGGCATGAGCGTCGAGGCCAATATCGTCACGCGCGAAAAGGCCGATGTGCTGGTGGTTCCGGCAGAGGCGTTGCGAGGCTCGCAGGTCTTCGTGCTGGAGGGCGAGCATGCCCGCCAGCGGCCGGTGGTCATCGGTATTCGCGGCACGCGGCAGATCGAGATTGTCGAGGGGCTTGCCGCCGCCGAAAAGGTCATCGCTCCGGTGCCGGCGAAACTGGCCGACGGGGCCAAGGTGCGCCTGATCGAGCGGACAGGACCATGAATCTCGTCGTCCACATCGCCTGGACCCATATCCGGCATCGGCTGCGCCAGACACTGGTCGGCACGCTCGGCATTGCCACCGGGGTCGGCTTCTCGATCATGATGGCGTCGCTGATGGTCGGCTCGCAGCGGGATTTCATCGCCACACTGGTCGACACCTTGCCGCACGTGTCGATCCGTGACGAGCAACGGCATGCACAACGCCAGCCGGCCGAGAACGCCTATGATGTCGCTGCGGTCAGCGGGGTTCGGCCTGACGAAAACCGTCCCGGCCTGAAAAACCCGCTGGCGCTGGTCAATGCGCTGGAAGGCTGGGTGCCGGGGGCGGTGGCGACCTCGGTGACGACACGCGCCATCGTCCGTTATGCGGGGCGCGATCTTGCCGCCACCGTGCTCGGCATCGATCCGCGGCGCGAGCCGCGTGTCTCGTCGCTGCCCAAGCAGATGCGCCAGGGAACGCTGGCCGCGCTCAATGCGGTTCCGAACGGCATCATCATCGGCGACGGGCTGATGAACAAGCTCGGGGCACGGCAGGGCGCCACGCTTGCGCTGGTGCCGGCGACGGGAGTGCCGGTCGATGCGCGGATCGCCGGGGTGTTCCATTCCGGGGTTCGGGCGGTCGATGAGGGGCAGATCTACACACTGACCCGCACGGCCCAGATTCTCGCCGGCCAGACAGGGCTGATCAACGAGATCCGCATCCGGCTCGACGATGCGATGCAATCACGCGATGTCGCGGCGCTGGTCGAGGCGCAGGTCGGCTACAAGGCGCTGTCCTGGCAGGAGGCCAACGAGGATCTGATGAGTGCCTTCATGGTGCGCAACATCATCATGTTCACCGTGGTCGGCGCGATCCTGCTGGTTGCCAGCTTCGGCACCTACAACATCGTTTCGACCATCACCCACGAAAAGACGCGTGACATCGCCATCATGAAGGCGCTCGGCCTGCCGAGGGCAACGGTGCGGCGCATCTTTGTGCTGGAAGCGCTGCTGATCGGCGTGTTCGGCGCCGTGCTCGGCTGTGTCCTTGGCAACCTGATGACCCAGGCGCTCGGCCAGGTCGAGATCAAGGTGCCGTTCGGCGATGCGACCACGCTGCCGGTCATCTATGACGGGATGCACTACCTCGGCGCGAGCCTGGTGGCGATGGCCTCTTCGCTGATCGCCGGGTTCCTGCCGGCGCGCAAGGCAGCGGCGTTGCATCCGGTCGATATCATCCGCGGGGCGACCTGATGGCAGCGATCCTTGCCGCCGAGGGACTGACCCGCAGGCTTTCGGGCGATTTGCCGGTCACACTGGTCGACGGGGTCGATCTGTCCATTGAGGAAGGCGGCCTTGTGGCCATCACCGGCCCGTCAGGATCAGGCAAATCCTCATTGCTGTATCTCCTCGGGCTGCTGGATGCGCCGACCGCCGGCGACGTGCGGCTTGCCGGACAGCGCACCGCCACGCTGGATGATGAAGCGCGCGCCCGGCTGCGGCTGACGATGCTCGGCTTCGTGTTCCAGTTCCATTTCCTCCTGCCGGAATTCTCGGCGCTGGAAAACGTCATGCTTCCCATGCGGGCGCTGAAGGCAATGCCAGAAACCCGCATGCGGGTCCGTGCCGCCGAGATCCTCGAAAGCCTTGGCCTGGCCGACCATATCGGCAAGACGCCGGACAAGCTTTCGGGGGGACAGCGCCAGCGGGTCGCCATTGCCCGCGCGCTCGCCAACCGGCCGAAAGTGTTGCTGGCCGATGAACCCACCGGCAATCTCGACAGTGCCTCCACGGCGCAGGTGCTGGCGATCTTTCGCGAACTGGTCGCCGAACATGCGGCCACGATCATCATGGTCACCCATGATCCTGGGCTGGCAGCCGCTGCCGGGCGACGCATTCATGTCATCGACGGGCGGTTGGCCGAGCCTCCATCCGGATGATCATGACTGCAGAATCGCAATGACGAAAGGCGGTTTGGGGTGAGAGGCACAAGAATACCGATCATTTTGATGTAATTTTCTTATATTTTGGGATTTTTTATATTGTTTTTCTCCTATTTAAGTAGCATTTTTGCAATGAGCGCTTGACGTTGGTGCGCGCCCATGGCCTGTTGCCAGCACAAAAAAGAGTCGAGGGAAAACCCTGGCTTGATGTTCGCAATCTTGCCGGTCAGGACTGCCGGGCCGATCCAGGGCGAGGTCGGACCCGCCGTGGCAGGCACGTCAGTCGCTGGTGCTCCTTGGGGTTTCGGATCTGTGGCTGTTGTCGATTGCCGCAGTTGCTGACCTGAGCGATGGGAGAAGCAATTGATGCGCTCGCTTGTAGCGATGATTGTCGCTGGCCTTGTGCTGCTGTGGCAGCCGCCGGTGCGGGCCGCCGGCAATGTGGTGATCGGCGTTGCCGACACGTTGACCGGCTTCGACGTTCACACGATCTCCGATACCCTGTCTCAGTCAGCTGCACGGATGATGCTGCAGGGGCTGTTCGGCTTCGATAGCGACCTCAAGCCGGTGCCGGTTTTGGCGGAATCCTACGAGGCCAATTCCGAGGCGACCGAATTCACCTTCTATCTGCGCAAGGGTGTCCGCTTTCATGACGGCACGCCGTTCAATGCCGAGGCGGTCCGGATCAATTTCGAGCGGCTGGTCAATCCCGAGAACCGGTTGTCACGAGCCAGTCTGCTGTCAATGGCGCGGTCGTTCACGGTTGTTGACGAATTCACGCTCAGGATCAGCCTAAAGACGCCGTTTGCGGCGCTGATCAATACACTGGCCCATCCCGGAACGATGATTCACAGTCCAGCGGCGCTCGCCCGACATGGGCGCGATGTGATGCGTCATCCGGTCGGGACCGGACCGTTCCGGTTTGCCGAATGGCAGGCGGATCGGCTGAAAGTGGTGCGGAACGAACACTACTGGAAGCCGGGCCTGCCGAAGGTGGACAGTATCACCCTGCGGTCGGTTCCGGAAAACGGGTCGAGGCTGGCGATGCTGCTGGCAGGGGAGGCGCATGCCATCGCGCCGCTGCCGCCCGAGCAGGTGAGCGTCGCCGAAGCCAATCCGGCGATCGATGTGGTGCGGCGGCCGTCGATCGTCACCTGGTATATGGCAATGAATACGCGCAAGGCGCCGTTCAACGATGTGCGCGTGCGCCAGGCACTGAATCTTGCTGTCGACAAGCAGGCTTACAGACAGGTGGTATGGAACGGGTTTGCCGCGCCGCTCACCGCGCCGGTTCCGCCGGGGCTGCCGATGCATGCCGAGCAGCAGCCCTGGCCGTATGATCCGGAGAGGGCGCGGGCCTTGCTCGGCCAAGCAGGGTACCCGAATGGGTTTTCTGTCGAACTGATGGGCGCCGGCAATACGCTCGCCCGCCGCGCCATGCAGTTTCTGCAGCAGCAGCTGGCGGCAGTGGGGGTGCAGGTGCGGATCACTCCGCTCGATGCCGGCATGATTGCCGAGCGCATCTGGCGGGTGGCGGATCCTGCCGCAGCGACGATCGAGCTGTTCTATGCCGGCTGGTCGGCCTCGACCGGTGATCCCGATTGGCAGTTGCGGCCGCTGTTCTTCGGGCCGAGTGCCCCGCCGGCCCTCAACAACGTTGCCTATTATTCAAATCCCGCCGTCGATGCGGCGATCATGGCCGGATTGTCGACCATCGATCCGCAGCGCAGGGCCGAAGCCTATCGGGTGGCGCAGGAAATCATCTGGACCGAGGCACCCTGGGTCTTTCTCGGGGTTGAGACCCTGCTGGCCGGCAAGGCAAAGTCTGTTGCAGGGCTGCATTATCTGCCGGACCGCAGCCTGTCGCTGGACGAGGTGGAGCTGAAATGACCGGAGTGTCTCCGGGGCGGCCATGCTGAGTTTGGTGCGGCGGCTGACCGGGCTGGTGCCGGTGCTTGTCGCGGCGACACTTGTGGTTTTCCTGTTCCTGCGGCTGTTGCCCGGCGATCCGGCCCGGTTGATCGCCGGATCCGAGGCCAGCGCAGCGGATGTCGCGGCATTGCGCGCCGACATGGGGCTGGATCGGCCGATCTGGCAGCAATATGGCTCCTTCCTCATGCGGGCGGTGCAGGGGGATTTCGGCCTGTCGTTGCGCACGCGCCGCCCGGTTGTCGAAGAAGTGCGGGCGCGGCTGTCCTCCAGCCTGCTGTTGGCGACGGCTGCTGCCGGGTGGGCGGTTGTGGCCGGGGTGGCGCTCGGCGCCTGGACGGTGGCGCATCGTGGAGGGAGGATAGATCTGGCCGGGCGACTGGTCGCCGTCGCCGGAGTGGCGATGCCCTCGTTCTGGCTCGGGCTGCTGCTGATCGATGTGTTCGCCGTGCGGCTCGGCTGGCTGCCGACCGGAGGAGGGGGTTCGTTCTCCCATCTCGTGCTGCCGGCCATCGCCCTGGGAACAGCGATGGCGGCCACTCTGGCGCGCGTCACCCGTGCGGCGATGATCGAGGTGCTGGGCGAGGATTTCGTCCGCACCGCCCGCGCCAAGGGTCTCGGCGAGCCGATCGTGCTGTGGCGGCATGTGCTGCGCGTGGCGCTGGCTCCGGTGGTGACGCTGGCCGGTGTGCAGTTCGGCAGCCTGCTCGGCGGGGCTGTGGTGGTGGAAACGGTGTTCGCCTGGCCGGGGCTCGGGCGGTTGCTGGCCGAGTCTGTGGCCATGCGCGATTACCCGGTCATTCAGGCGATCCTGCTGGTCTATGTGCTGTGCTTCGCGCTGGTAAACCTGTGCGTTGACCTGGCCTACGGAATGATCGATCCGAAAGTGCGCACGTCATGACGGGGCCAGCGCCGTT
>DAOMXG010000098.1:0-9072 GCA_035436995.1 Beijerinckiaceae bacterium | reverse complement strand
GGCACATCCTGCCGTATTCGACCGGCGGCATCCTCACCGGCGTCATCATCGGCATGGCGCGCGCCATCGGCGAGACGGCGCCGATCATCACCATCGGCGCGCTGACCTTCATCGCCTTCCTGCCGACCTCGCCGATTTCGCCGGACTTTCCCTTCCTGAGCTTCCAGTGGCTGTTTGACGGGTTCACCGTGCTGCCGATCCAGGCCTTCAACTGGATTTCGCGCCCGGGTTCGGACTTTCATGCCAACGCTGCGGCGGCTGGTCTGGTGCTGCTGATGATTACGCTGGCGATGAACGGTTTTGCCATCTATCTGCGCACGCGCTTGCGCCGCAAGCTGCGCTGGTGATCATGACGGAGTAAAAGATCATGTCCCTGTCCTCCGATCCCGTCGGCTTTCGCCCGCCCGCCGCCGCCCATTCCAGCAGCGGCGACAGCGGCGCGGGTGCGACCAAGGTCTCCGCCCGCAGGTGCAGCGTTTTCTATGGCGCCAAGCAGGCCCTGTTTGATGTCGATGTCGATATTCCCGAGCGCATGGTGACGGCGTTCATCGGCCCCTCCGGCTGCGGAAAGACCACCTTCCTGCGCTGCATCAACCGCATGAACGACACGATCCCGATCGCGCGGGTGACCGGCGAGATCATCATCGACGGCAAGAACATCAATTCCGACAAGGTCGATCCGGTCGCCTTGCGTGCCCGCGTCGGCATGGTGTTCCAGAAACCCAACCCGTTTCCCAAGACCATTTTCGAGAACATCGCCTATGCCCCGCGCATTCACGGCATGGCGACCAGCCGCGATGATCTGGCTGAAATCGTCGAGAAAAGCCTGCGCCGCGCCGGCCTGTTCGAAGAGGTCAAGGATCGCCTCGACCAGCCCGGCACCGGGCTCTCCGGAGGTCAGCAGCAGCGCCTGTGCATTGCCCGCGCCATTGCGGTCAATCCGGAAATCATCCTGATGGATGAGCCGTGTTCGGCGCTCGATCCGATCGCAACCGCCAAGATCGAGGAGTTGATCGACGAATTGCGCGAGAACTACACGATCGTCATCGTCACCCATTCGATGCAGCAGGCGGCGCGTGTCTCCCAGCGAACCGCCTTCTTCCATCTCGGCAAACTCGTCGAATTCGGGCCGACCGATCGCATCTTCACCGCGCCGAATGATCAGCGCACACAGGATTACATCACCGGCCGCTTCGGCTGATCTGAGGTCTGTTCCATGGTTGACCATACCGTCCGCGCCTTCGACATCGAATTGCAGGATCTTGCCCGCCGGATCACCGAGATGGGCGGCATCGCCGAAAGCATGCTGGGCCGCGCCGTCGAGGCGCTGGTCAAGGGTGACCTGCGCCAGGCCGAAGAGGTTATCGGCACGGACGCGGGGCTCGACGAGCTTGAACGCGAGGTCAATGACAAGGCCATCCTGCTGATTGCCCGCCGGCAGCCGATGGCGGTCGATCTGCGGTTCATCGCCTCCACCATGAAACTGGCCGGCGATATCGAGCGGATCGGGGATCTGGCCAAGAACATCGGCAAGCGGGTGAAAGCCATCGGCGTGCCGTTTCACCACCCCTCGCTGGTCACCGGAGTGACCCATCTCGGCGACATGGCGCAGGACCGCCTGCGCCAGGTGCTCGACGCCTATGCCCGCCGTGACCTCGACGCCGCCATGGAAGTTTGGCGCCACGACGACGATATCGACGCGCTGCATAATTCGCTGTTCCGCGAATTGCTGACCTACATGATGGAAGATCCGCGCAACATCACCTTCTGCACCCACCTCTTGTTCTGCGCCAAGAACATCGAGCGGGTCGGCGACCATTGCACCAATATCGCCGAGATCATGCATTACATGCTGACCGGCGGCGCGGTGAACCAGACACGCCCCCGCGCCGGGGCCGTGACCGAGGTCGATCTGGCCATCAACGGCGATACAGAGTCCTGAGCCTTGCCAGCGGCCTGAGGGGCGGCCAAACTCCGTCCTGATCTGCACTGGGAAGACTCATGCAAGCAACCGACCTGCTCCACCCTGTCTGCCAGCGGCTGACCGGGATTGTGCCAAGTCAGAATACTCCGTTCACAGCCGATGGCGCCGTCGACGCTCCGGCTGTCCGCCGTCTTGCCCGGGCCTCGCTGCGCGCCGGCGTCGCCGGCCTGCTGATTCTTGCAGTCGCCAGCGAGAACCGTGCGCTTACGATCGACGAGCGCGCCCGCATCGGCGCCCTGTTCATGGAGGAGATCGCCGGGGCCATCCCGGTTGTGGTCGCCGTCTCTGCCCCGGACATCGATACCGCCGTGATCCTGACCCGCCAGGCGGTCGCCATCAAGGCCGATGCGGTTTGCTACCAGGCCCCGGCCGGCCTTTCCCGCAACGCGCTGGCTGATCAGCTTGCCCGCATCGCCGATTGCGGCCCGCGGCTGATCATGCTGCAGGATCTCGATTTCAACGGCCCCGGCCTGTCCGTCGAGGACATCGCCTGGCTCTACGAACGCCAGCCGCTGTTTCGCGCCATCAAGGTGGAAACCCAGCCCGCCGGACCGAAATACAGCGACCTTCTCGCCCGCTTCGGCGGCGCACTGCATGTTTCGGGCGGCTGGGCAGTGATGCAAATGATCGAGGCGCTGGAGCGCGGCGTCCATGCCTTCATGCCAACGGCGATGGACAATATCTATGTCGCCATCCACCGGCTGTTTGCCGCAGGCCGCAAGGACGAAGCCCGCTCATTGTTCGAGCGGTTGCTGCCGTTCGTCGCCTTCTCCAACCAGCACATCGACGTCTCGATCCGCTTTTTCAAGCGGCTCAGACTACTGGACGGAACCTTTTCAACCGACCATTGCCGCCCGCCAACCCCGATGCTGGACCCGTATCAGCAGGCAACTCTGAACCTGCTGGCACGCCGGGCGGTCGCGCTGGATGGGGAGATGGGGGGATGAACCACAGTCAGTGGCGTGGTGGCCGCGGCGGAGGCCGGGAATTCAATAGAGAGCGGAAAATAATATACATCGAGTGAGGCGAGAGATTCTTTTGCTTCATCAACGTACCGATATCGAACAGGAACTCCTGATCGAGATCGTGGTCATCAAAAGAATCCAACAATTCAATCGGGTGGCCATTGGCGTCTGTTGTAAGATTGGGACCAATCCTAAGGTAGAGACACAGTCGGAACCCGATAAGAAATGCAGCAATCTCGTTGCAGCGAAGCAGGAATTGATCCTGAGCGTTGACCCACCCATCAATCTCCGCCACACGGCAAGCTGCCTCCGAACGGTGTGCATACCCGATCACACATCGGCGCCTGAGCCAGTATACGAGGAACCCCAGCAGCTTGTACTCGTCCGGCTCTACGCTGCCGTCAATTTCGATGCGCCCGATATCACGCAGCCACTGTAGACGAGCCTCTTCCAGGCGCTGATCTGAAATTCCGAAACGATCGATGCCCCATTCGACGCGGACAATGTCCCGATAGGCGCCAGCGATAAGTGTGAAAAACCATTGCTGACGATCATCTTCCGATGCCGGCGCGTCGGCTGTCCCGCTGCCATACATAAGGCGGGTCAGGACATCTCTTCGGAAAATGCTGAAGTCACCGGCAGGATCAGGCATTGAAACGAAAATATCTGAAAGTCAGGAGGGTTTACGACGAGGAGAGCCAATTTTCCGGATAGCCGCCCGTTCGCGTTCAGTCAGATCGCGTGTGGGAATGGACGGCCCGTTCTTGCCATACTTCAGAATGCGAGCATCGACCGATAACTTCGACAGCCGCGGATCGGAATCCCCGACAAAAACATCTTCAAGCGAAGGATCAAACGTCAAAGGCCTGCGTGCCATCTGTGCGCCCCGCGACTCGACCGTCAGATAGCATCCTAACCTACTGACGGTGAATTGCTACTTAACCCTCGGCGTTCCCGCCCTCGGCATTCGCCGCGACCGTCGCCGCATGGCGTTCGAGGTCGGCCTTGCCCTTGGCATCGACGTCGCGATCGACAAACTCGATCACCGCCATCGGGGCGGAATCGCCGAAACGGAAGCCGGCCTTCAGCACGCGGGTATAGCCACCGTTGCGGGCCTTGTAGCGCGGGCCGAGTACGTCGAACAGTTTCTTGACCACATCGGCGTCGCGCACCTGCGCGACCGCCTGACGGCGCGCATGCAGATCGCCGCGCTTGCCGAGCGTGACCAGCTTCTCGACCACGGGACGCAGGTCCTTGGCCTTCGGCAGCGTGGTGACGATCTGCTCGTGCGTGATCAGCGCCTGGGCGAGATTGGCGAACATCGCCTTGCGATGCGAGGCCGTGCGATTGAAGCGGCGACCGCGATTTCCGTGACGCATTGGATTGCTCCATCCTTATCCGGCCGCCGTGTCAAGGAACGGCCGGTCGTTATTCCGTGCACCGCAAAAGTGGTTCCCGGTTTCCGGGCTGGCGCTACGGACAGAAAATCCCGCACCTGTCGCCAGGCGCGGGCAAAACTCAATAATGCTCCTCGAAGCGCTTGGCCAGCTCTTCGATATTCTCCGGCGGCCACCCCGTCACTTCCATGCCGAGATGCAGACCCATCTGCGCCAGCACTTCCTTGATCTCGTTGAGCGACTTGCGGCCGAAGTTCGGCGTGCGCAGCATCTCGCCCTCGGTCTTCTGGATAAGGTCGCCGATGTAGACGATGTTGTCGTTCTTCAGGCAGTTGGCCGAACGGACCGACAGTTCGAGTTCGTCCACCTTCTTGAGCAGCGCCGGATTGAAGGCCAGCTCCGGAATGGCAGCCGGCGCTTCCTCGCGCTTGGGTTCCTCGAAGTTGAGGAAGATCTCGAGCTGATCCTGCAGGATGCGGGCGGCAAAGGCCAGCGCATCCTCCGGCGACACCGATCCATCGGTCTCGATGGTCATGGTCAGCTTGTCATAGTCGAGAATCTGGCCAGACCGGGTGTTCTCGACGCGGTAGGACACCTTCTTGACCGGGGAGAACAGGCTGTCGACCGGAATGAAGCCGATCGGCGCATCCTCGGGCCGGTTGCGCTCGGCCGGGGTATAGCCCTTGCCGGTGGCAACCGTCAGTTCCATGCGGATCTCGGCGCCCTCGTCCAGCGTGCACAGCACATGCTCCGGATTGAGGATCTGCACATCGCCGGTCACGGCAATGTCGCCGGCCTTGACCACGCCCGGGCCATGCTTGCGCAGGCTGAGACGCTTGGGCTGGTCGGCCTGCATCTTGATGGCCACGTCCTTGATGTTCAGGACGATGTCGATCACGTCCTCGCGGACGCCGGGGATCGACGAGAATTCATGCAGCACGCCGTCGATGTGGATCGCGGTCACCGCCGCGCCTTGCAGCGACGAAAGCAGCACGCGCCGCAGCGAATTGCCGAGCGTCATGCCGAAGCCGCGCTCCAGCGGTTCCGCCATCACCGTGGCGAGCCGCTTCGGATCGTCGCCGGGCGTCACCTCGAGCTTGTTCGGCTTGATCAGTTCCTGCCAGTTCTTCTGGATCACGACGAAGGTCCTTCAAATCTCGCGTAAAGAACCGGCGCGCCGGAAAAGGCGCGCCGCACCGAGACGCATCACAAAATCAAACGCGGCGACGCTTGCGCGGCCGGCAACCGTTATGGGCGATCGGCGTCACGTCACGGATGGACGTCACGGTGAAACCGGCCGCCTGCAACGCACGCAACGCCGATTCCCGACCCGAACCAGGCCCCGTCACCTCGACTTCCAGAGTGCGCATGCCATGCTCGGCGGCCTTGCGCGCCGCATCCTCGGCAGCGACCTGCGCAGCATAAGGTGTCGACTTCTTCGAGCCCTTGAAGCCGAGAGCGCCAGCCGACGACCAGGAGATCGTATTGCCCTGCGCATCCGTGATGGTGATCATCGTGTTGTTGAACGACGCATTCACATGCGCCACGCCCGACGCGATGTTCTTGCGTTCGCGACGCCGGACGCGGGTTGCTTCCTTGGCCATGCCCTGAAACCTTTTTCTGCTAAGGTGATCGCCGGCGGCATGCCGCCGGCACGAAACGACTTACTTCTTCTTGCCGGCGATGGCCTTCGGCTTGCCCTTGCGGGTGCGCGCATTGGTGTGCGTGCGCTGGCCGCGAACCGGCAGGCCGCGACGATGCCGCAGGCCACGATAGCAGCCCAGATCCATCAGCCGCTTGATGTTCATGGCGGTCTCGCGACGCAGGTCGCCTTCCACCACATAATCGCGATCGATCGCCTCGCGGATCTGCAGGACTTCGGCGTCGCTCAGCTGGCTGACGCGCTTGTCCATCGGGATGCCTACCTTCTGGCAGATCTCGACCGCGTTCACCGGGCCGATGCCATGAATGTAGCGGAGCGCGATCACGACGCGCTTCTGGGTCGGAATGTTGACGCCGGCGATACGAGCCAAGACGCTTCTCCTCAAGGCAATGTCACGCGGTGGCAGCCACCGCTCCAACGGCAAGGGCAATCCCCGGCCAATGTGAAAACCGATGCCGTGCGAGCCGGGGTCGCGCGGGGGTGCCCCCCTCGCCGCTCCGGCCAAAGCAGCAGCGCGCGGAAAACCGCGCGCCCGCCCACTTCATCGGTAACTTGGAGCCGATAGCCGCGCAGGCGCCGCTCGTCAACCCCAAATCCGTCTTTGCTCAAAGCTTTGACAGAACATCCATCAACGAGGCTGTCACCCCGTCAATCGGCTGCATCCCGTCCACCGTCTTGAGCAGACCCTTGGCCTTGTAATACGGCGTCACCGCCGCAGTATCGCGATGGTAGGCCGCAAGGCGGGTCTTGAATACATCCGGATCGTCATCCTTGCGCACCGGCTGGCCGGCGGCCTTCGCCTCTTCGGCGCGGCGGACGATTCGGTCAACAAGTTTGGTCTCGTCGACAACCAGTTCGACGCAGCCGTTGAGCTTCAGCCCCTTGCGGGTCAGCATGGCGTCGAGCGCCTCGGCCTGTGCGACCGTGCGCGGGAACCCGTCGAGGATGAACCCCTTCTGGGCATCGGCCTCGGCAATCCGGTCCTCGACGATGCCGACGACGATCTCGTCCGATACCAGGCCGCCCGATTCCATCACCGCCTTGGCCTTGAGACCAATCGGGGTCTTGTTGGCCACAGCGGCGCGCAGCATGTCGCCGGTGGAAAGCTGCGGAATACCGTATTTGGTAACGATACGCTGCGCCTGCGTGCCCTTGCCCGCCCCCGGCGGTCCCAGCAGAATAAGCCTCATCTACGCTTTCCCTTGAGCTTGTTCCTCTTGATCAGGCCCTCATACTGGTGCGCCAGCAGATAGCCATGCACCTGCGCAACCGTATCCATCGTCACGGAGACGACGATCAGGATGGAGGTGCCGCCAAAGTAGAACGGCAGGCCGCTCTGGGAAACTAGCAGTTCGGGTAACAGGCAGACGAAGGCCAGATACAGCGCGCCGATCACCGTGATGCGCGACAGCACATGATCGATGAACTGCGCCGTCTTCTCACCGGGGCGGATGCCCGGAATGAATCCGCCATGCTTCTTGAGGTTGTCGGCCGTCTCGACCGGATTGAACACGATCGCGGTATAGAAGAAGGCGAAGAAGATGATCAGCGCCGCATAGAGCAGCATGAACAGCGGCCGCCCGTGGCCGAGATAGGCATTGAGCGTCTGCAGCCATTCCGGTCCACCCTGCGCCGCAAACCCGGTGATTGTGGTCGGCAGCAACAGCAGCGACGAGGCAAAGATCGGCGGAATGACGCCCGCAGTGTTGAGCTTGAGCGGCAGGAATGAGGTCTGCCCCTCGTAGACGCGATTGCCGACCTGTCGCTTGGGATAGTTGATCAGCAGCCGCCGCTGCGCCCGCTCGACATAGACGATCAGCGCGATCACCGCGATGCCCATCACCATGACCATCAGGATCATGCCGGCCGAAAGCGCGCCCTGACGGCTCAGTTCCAGCGTATTGGCGATCGCCGCCGGCAATTCGGCGACGATGCCGGCGAAGATGATCAGCGACGTGCCGTTGCCGATGCCGCGCGCAGTGATCTGCTCGCCGAGCCACATCATGAACAGCGTGCCGCCGGTCAGCGTCAGAACGGTGGAGACGCGGAAGAACAGGCCCGGCTCGCGCACCGCATTGCCGGAAGCTTCAAGCCCCATGGCGATGCCATAAGCCTGAAACAGCGCCAGAACCACGGTCAGATAGCGCGTATACTGGTTGATCTGCCGCCGTCCGGCCTCGCCTTCCTTCTTGAGCGCCTCAAGCTGGGGGCTGACCGTCGTCATCAGCTGGATGATGATCGAGGCCGAGATATACGGCATGATGTTGAGCGCGAAGATCGCCAGACGGCCGACCGCGCCGCCCGAGAACATGTTGAACAGCCCGAGCACGCCGTTCTGCTGGCTCTTGAAAATCTCCGCCACGGCATCCGGATTGATCCCCGGCAGCGGAATGTAGGTGCCCAGACGGAACACGATGAGCGCACCCAGCGTGAACCAGATGCGCTTCTTCAGTTCGTCCGCCTTGGCCAGCGCGCCGAAGTTCAGGTTGGATGCGAGTTGTTCTGCTGCAGAAGCCATGCGTTCCGTTCCTGCCAGCCGGCGGACCGGCGCTGTTTGCCCTGACGGTGCGGCCCGCAGCCGGGCTTTATCGCCCCGCCCCGGCCAACCGGCACGGAACGCGGGGACCCGGACGCTGCCGGACGCAACCTTCCGGCTCATACATAGGTCCGCCGCGGCCGGAACACCAGCCGCGACGGCATGAGTCCATTACGCCTGCGGCGCTTCGCCCTGCTCCGTCAGCAGCTTGACGCTGCCACCGGCCTTCTCGATCGCGGCGCGGGCGCTCTTGGAGGCGCCATACACCTCGAAGCTGAGCTTGGCCTTGATCTCGCCGACGCCGAGGATCTTCACCCCGTCGCGGGCGCGGGCGCAGACGCCGGCCGCAACCAGCGCATCCACCGTCACCGGCGCCTTGGCGTCGAGCTTGCCGGCGTCCACCGCCTGCTGCACGCGCCCGATGTTCACCTCGTTGAGGTCGAGCGCGAAGATGTTGGTGAAGCCACGCTTGGGCAGGCGCCGATGCAGCGGCATCTGGCCGCCCTCGAAGCCCTTGATGGCGACGC
>DAOMXG010000097.1:0-9108 GCA_035436995.1 Beijerinckiaceae bacterium | reverse complement strand
GTCAGCTGCACATCCAGCGGCTTGCCGCGTCGCGCCAGCAGCCGCGCCAGGCCGCGCGCCACATCCATCGCAGCCACCAGCGGCGGCACCAGAACCGGGCAGCGATCGAGATCGACCAGATCATGGCTGCGCGCCGCCATGAAGCCGGCCAGAATACGCCCCCGGTCGAACCTGAGATGCAGGATCACACGGCGGCGGCCGTTGCCGGTCGCGTCGACCGTTGCGTCCACTCCGGGCGCGAGCCCTGCCCGATCGAGCGCCTCGACCAGCCGCTGGCGTTTCCAGAGCCGCGAAGCGGCGGGCGCCCAATGTTGCAGCCGGCAACCGCCGCAATGGCCGAAATGGCGGCAGAACGGCGTCACCCGCTCGGGGCTGGGCACCAGCACGGTGGTCAGCCGGCCAGAGGCATCCCATTCGATCGTTTCCCCTGGCAGGGCACCGGCGATGGCACGTGCCTCGCCGTCGATCAGACCGTCACCGCGCGCATCAAGGCCCCGAACCCGTTTCCCGCTCATGCCGGTCGCCGCCCATGGATAAGGAATTCGTGATTGCCGTCGCCGCCCAAAACCGGCGAGTCGATGGCTCTTGCGGTGGTAAAGCCAAGCATTTCCATGGCCGCTGCCACCTCATCAACCGCCCGCGCCTGGGCAGCAGCATCGCGGACGATCCCGCCCTTGCCGACGGCGGCGCGACCAACCTCGAACTGTGGCTTGATCAAGGCGACGATTTCCGCCGCAGGGGCCAACAGGCATGCCAGCGCCGGCAACACCAGCTTCAACGAGATGAAACTGACATCGACCACCGCCAGATCGGGCTGCGGCTGGCCTTTGCCGAGGTCGAGCGCGCGAATGTCGGTTGCCTCGCGCAGATCGATGGCGGGATGACCGCGCAGGCGCGCATGGAGCTGGTCACGGCCGGAATCGACCGCGATTACCCGGGCCGCGCCCCTGCGCAGCAGGACTTCGGTGAAGCCGCCGGTCGAGGCGCCGGCATCAAGACAGATGCGCCCGCCAGGATCGACCCCGAAGGCGGCCAGCGCGGCGGCAAGTTTCAGGCCCCCGCGCGAAACATAGTCATGAACCGGTGTGGCCGTGATCGCATCATCAGGGCCGATTCGCTCGGACGGCCTGGTCAGCACCAGGCCGTTGACCCGCACCAGACCGGCGGCAATCGCCTCCTGCGCACGGCTGCGGCTTTCGAACAGGCCGCGCTCGGTCAGGATCACATCTGCGCGACGACGCTCTGTCACGGTCATTCTCCCAGCCATCGCATCCGTTCCGCAGAGCAAAGGCACTCGACGACCTCGTTAGAAACGAACTAGCATGGATGCAAGATCCGAGGGGGATCGATGCGTTCTAACCAGGATGGAGTATCCCGAATGAGCACTCTTCACCGTCGTGCCTTTATTGCTGCAGCCACTGCAACCCTGTTTGCGCCGCGCGCCTCGGCGCAGGCGCCGGCCGGCCCCTATACGCGGGCGCCGCTCCCCTACGCCTTCAATGCGCTGGAGCCGCATATCGACGCAAAGACCATGGAAATCCATTCCGGTCGCCACCACGAAGCCTATGTGACGAACATGAACGGCTTTGCCAAGGACGGGCCGGAATGGTCCAAGAAGTCGATCACCGAGGTGCTGGCCAATCTCAACGCCCTGCCCGAAGCCATCCGTACCGGCGTGCGCAACAATCTCGGCGGGCATGCCAACCACACGATGTTCTGGCAGATCATGGCGGCCAACGGCGGCAAGCCGGAGGGGGATGTGCTCGCCGCCATCGACCGCGATCTCGGCGGCGTCGAGAAGATGATGACCGATTTCAATGCCTCGGGGCTGAGGGTGTTCGGCTCGGGCTGGACCTTCATCACCGTGGCAAAAGACGGCAAGCTCGCGATCGTCAACAAGCCCAATCAGGATACGCCGATCATGGACGGGCAGATGGTGCTGCTCGGCAACGACGTCTGGGAGCACGCCTATTATCTGAACTACCAGAACCGCCGCGCCGATTACCTGAAAGCCTGGTGGAATGTCGTCAACTGGAAGGCCGTCGGCGCGCGCTTCGCCGCCGCCAAGGCCGGAACGCTGGCGCTCTGAGCCACGGCGACGCCGGGTTTTCCGCCCGGCGTCGCATTCTGGCCGGCAGTCGACCGGCCCCGCATAAAGGTTAATGTTGCACTGCAAAATTTTTATGGTGCAACGCAATGTTTGGCGCTATAATTGACTCTCCAAACTCAGGAGAGTGCAGACATGGGGTCCGCCAAACGACCGGTTCCCGCCAATCTCAAGCCGCGATACGAGCCGCCGACGCTTGAGGAGGCGCTGTTCGCCGCCGAAGGGCTGAGCGACAACCGCGACGAGCAGGTGGCGATCGCCGCCGAGCTGATGGATCTGCCGCACGACCGCGTGTTTCACGAGGCGGAGGCCTATTTCAAGGCGCAGAAGAACCGCATTTCCGTTCCGACCGCCCGGCATCCGGCTGGCACGGTCATCGTCGAAAAACGGCGGTCGTTTGCTCCGGTGTCGCTGGAAAAGCGCAGCATGGCACCGGCTTTCTCGTTCGAACGCAAGCCTGCCGGTTCGAAGTTCGTGGTCGAAACGCGCGCGCCCAAGCGCGTCATCACCTTGCCAAACCGCTGATCATACCAAGGGTCATGACAATTGACCCTTGGTTCCTGTTTTGAATTTTCATTGCCATTGAAAAATGAGAATTCAAAATTCGTCATCGGTCACGTCTCGTGACCGGTGGTATCACGAATCGACCTGTCCTGAAACGCGCCGAACGGTGACCGGCGCACGGCGTTGCCCGGAGCGTCCGGTTCAGGCAATCCCCAGCCGCGTGACGGCAGCGGCATCCCTGCCCAGCGCCTCGAACACCTTGGCAACGATGCCCTTGGCGTCGAGCCCGGCGCGGGCATACATCTTTTCCGGCTTGTCATGGTCGAGATAGACATCCGGCAGCACCATGGCGCGGACGCGCAGACCGCGATCGAGCAGCCCCTCGTCGGCCAGATGCTGGAGCACGAACGAGCCGAAACCGCCGATCGAACCTTCCTCGACCGTGATCAGCACCTCATGCTCGCGCGCCAGTCGCGTGACGAGATCACGGTCGAGCGGCTTGGCAAAACGTGCATCGGCCACCGTGGTGGACAGGCCCAGCGCCGCCAGCTGCTCGGCAGCCAGCAGCGCCTCCTGCAGGCGGGTGCCCAGCGACAGCAGCGCGACGCGCGTGCCCTCACGCAGGATGCGCCCCTTGCCGATATCGATAATCTGGCCGCGCTCCGGCATCTCGCAGCCGATGCCATCACCGCGCGGAAAGCGGAAGGCGATCGGCCCGGCATCATGGGCGGCGGCGGTGCGGACCATATGGACCAGTTCCGCCTCGTCGGCAGCCGCCATCAGTACCATGTTGGGCAGGCAGCCGAGATAGGCAAGATCAAACGAACCGGCATGGGTTGGGCCATCGGCACCGACCAGCCCCGCCCTGTCGATAGCAAAGCGCACCGGCAGGTTCTGCAGGGCGACATCATGCATCACCTGGTCGTACGCCCGTTGCAGGAAGGTCGAATAGATGGCGCAGAACGGCCTCAGCCCTTCGCTCGCCATGCCGGCGGCAAAGGTCACCGCATGCTGTTCGGCAATACCGACATCGAAGGTGCGCTGTGGATGCACGCGGGCAAACAGATCGAGCCCCGTGCCTGAGGGCATGGCCGCCGTCACCGCGACCACGGCCGGATCGGCATCGGCCTCCTTGATCAGCGACTGGGCAAAGACCTTGGTGTAACTCGGCGCATTGGACGGCGGCTTGGCCTGCACACCGGTCACGACATCGAATTTGACGACGCCATGATACTTGTCGGCGCTGGCCTCGGCCGGGGCATAGCCTTTGCCCTTCTGGGTGACGACATGCACCAGAACCGGCCCGCCGACATCGGCATCGCGCACGTTCTTGAGCACCGGCAGCAGATGGTCAAGATTGTGGCCGTCGATCGGGCCGACGTAGTAAAACCCCAGTTCCTCGAACAGGGTCCCGCCGGTGACATAGCCGCGCGCATGTTCCACCGCGCGGGTAATCGCGCTGTCGAGCCGGCGCGGCAGCTTGTGAGTCAGCTGCTTGCCGAAATCGCGGAGCTTCAGATAAGTCTTGCCCGAACCAAGCCGCGCCAGATAGGCGCTCATCGCTCCCGTGGGCGGGGCGATCGACATGTCGTTGTCGTTGAGAATGACGATCAGACGCGAGTGCATCGCGCCCGCATTGTTCATCGCCTCATAGGCCATGCCGGCGGACATCGCGCCGTCGCCGATCACCGCCACGACATTGTTCCTGCGCCCGTTCATGTCGCGCGCAACAGCCATGCCGAGGCCAGCGGAAATCGAGGTCGAGGAATGGGCAGCGCCGAAAGGATCGAATTCGCTCTCCTCGCGCTTGGTGAAACCGGAGAGCCCGCCACCCTGCCGCAAGGTGCGGATGCGATCGCGCCGGCCGGTCAGGATCTTGTGGGGATAGGCCTGATGGCCGACATCCCAGATCAACCGATCCTCGGGCGTATTGAACACATAATGCAACGCCACCGTCAGTTCGACGACACCAAGGCCTGCGCCGAGATGCCCGCCGGTCACCGACACCGCATCGATCATTTCGGCGCGCAATTCGTCGGCCACCTGTGGCAGCTGGCTTTCTTCCAGCCGTCGCAGATCGGCAGGTGTCGGCACTTGATCAAGAATGGGTGTCGAGACTGGCAAGGCAAAAAAGTTCCAGCAACCGAAGGTAACAGGCATGTATCGTGGTTTGCACCACACGGCAACGCCTACAGAGGGGCGCCTGCCCTCAGCCGCGCTGGAACAGATGCACCGAAGCGGACGTGTAGAGGTCCTTGGCTTCGCGGAAGCCATGGTCTGCAAGTTTGGCGACGATCGCCTCGAAAACCGGGCGCTGTGCATCGAAGAAGTGGTTTTCCAGCATGATCAGCCGGATATTGCCGAAATCACCGACGCCGGCGAAGAATTCCTTCTCCCCGCCCTCGATGTCCATGACCAGGAAGGTGGGATCGAAACGCTTCAGCACATCCTCGAAGGCGTCGGTTTCAACACTGACCTCGCCAACCGTGTCGGCCCGAGCCTCCAGCGCCGAGGCGGTGAAATTGGAGGAAACGGCGAAATTGCGGGCGCCGCCGCCGCCCGGAACCAGCAGCCGGCGACGCAGGTCCGGTGCCATGCCATTGAGCGCGAAATTGCGGCGGGCAAGATCAAGCACGGCGGGATTGGCCTCATAGCCAAGATAATGCCCATCGCCGACGATGGAGGCGATCTGCAGCCCGATCACGCCGGCGCCGACGCCAAGCTCCAGCGCCCTGTCGGCCCGGGTCAGCAGGCCGCGCCGTTTCAGGATGCTGAGTGCCTCGAACTCAAAATGCTCGTAACGATGGCGCAACAGCATATCGAGGATCGGAAAGGTGATCAGGTGGCTGTCGATCAGCACCCTGGTGCCGCCATAGGGAATCCACAGCGGCTTGCGATGCTTGGCCAGCTTGACCAGCCCGGCGGCCAACGACATAAGAACCCGGTCAAACACGGGCGGTTCCTCGCGGAAATCTCACCGGAGGACGGGTTCTCTTGCAGCTATTCGATTGCTTCACCTTCTTCAACGAACTCGATCTCCTCGATCTCCGGCTGGCCGAACTTGACGCGGTGGTCGACCGCTTCGTCATCGGCGAAAGCCCGCTCACGTTCACCGGCAGGAGCAAACCCCTGGTGTTTGCCGAAAACCGGGCGCGCTTTTCCCGCTATCTGCACAAAATCGAGCACGTTGTCATCGACGATATGCCGAATGGTCCCGAAACAACCGCATGGGACCGGGAATGGCACCAGCGCAACGGTCTTGCCCGCGGGCTCGGAATGGCTAAGGCGAACGACCTGGTGATGCTGTCCGATGTGGATGAAATACCGCGCGCCTCTCTGCTTTCCGGGGTCAGGGCCGATCCGGCATCGGGCAATCGCATCACTATTCTCGAGAGCGATCTCTACCTCTATTTCCTCAATACCCGCCCCAGAACGCGCTATTTCTCGGACATCCAGGCGCCTCGGATCGTGCCCAGGCGTGCCGTCGGAAAAATGCAGACAATCCGCGCTTTCCGCGCACGGTTTTCCAGAAATCGACTGTTTGATCCGATCCAGCCGCTCGCGGCGCGCATAAGAGCGCTGTTCGACTTCGGCACCCCGCTGGAACTCAAGGTCATTGCCAACGCGACCTGGCACTTCACTTATATGGGCGGGGCCGAAAGGGTGCGCGAAAAGGTGCTCTCCTATGCCCATACGGAGATGCAGACCGCCGAGAACACCTCGGCTGAGGTTCTCGCCCGGCGGATTGCCCAGCGCGAGGCGATCGTTGACTGGGGGCCGCTGGACGATTTGCCGCTCGACGCCAGCTTTCCGGCCGCCCTTTTGGCCGATCCCGCCCGCTGGGCCCATATGCTGGCGCCCGTGCAGCCGGCGCGTCGAATGGATTGACAAGCACCCAGAATAGTTCATTTATAAACTATCTGACGGGCGAAGGGGGCTCCTATGGTGCTGGTTGCGGCCATTCTGGTTCAGGTGTTGTGGACCTTGATTGTCTTGGTGATGCTCGGTCGCTCGCGCGCCGCTGCGGTTCGCGCCGGTCAGGTGAAAATCCCGGATGTCGCGCTGTCCTCGGATGCTTGGCCCGACCGGATCAAGGCCATCGGCAACAATTACGCCAATCAGTTTGAGACACCGGTGCTGTTTTACGTGCTGGCAGGGTTGGCGCTCTATCTCGGCGCCACGCATGCCGGCATGGCGCTGGCGGCCTGGATCTTTGTTGCCAGCCGCATCGGCCATACGTTGGTCCATACCGGCGGCAACAGAGTGATGCTGCGCTTCCGCATCTTTCTCATCGGTGTGGCTGCGCTGCTGGCGATGTGGTTGATGCTGGCCCTGCGTGTGGCCGGGATTTAGAGCAAAAGCCGATCTGACTGGATCGCTCTTTTGCTCTAACCTATACTGAACGCATCATCTTTTTCCGCCAGCCGGTATCCACCTGGCGGGATGATGCTCTAACAATTTTTCATCGTGCGCGGACATTCTGGCCGCACAGGCGGCCAGCCCGTCTGTCGTCCGATCAATTGCAGCTGCCGATCGAATTGGCCTTGCAGACCTTCTTTCCGTCCACCCATAGCGCGGCCGAGAAATCGGCGCCTTCCATGCGGGCGCCGTCAAGAATGGCGCCGGTCAGATCGGCGCCCTGAAACTGCGTGCCGACGAGATGGGCATTGGAGAAGTTGGCCCGCCGCAGATTGGCATTGGCAAACAGCGTCTTTTCGGCAAAGGCGGAATGAAAGCTCGCTCCCTCCAGATTGGCCCGGGCGAAATTGGCGCCATCAGCCACCGCGCCACCGAAATTGACGCCGGCAAGGTTCTGGCCAGAAAAATCGCGCTGGTCGAGGTCGGCGTTGGCAAAGCTGACCCATTTCATCGACGGGCCGGTGCCCGAGGTGTTGCAGGCAGCCAGCGCCAGGACAAAGGCGGACAGGATCGGGGCGCGCAGCAGCATCAGTGTTTCCCTATGCTCATCAGATCAGTCTTCACCCGGGACTGTCGCAAAGCGGCCAGCCGACCAGTCGGCCTTCGCCGCATCGATTCTGTCCTTACGCGAAGCGACGAAATTCCACCAGATGAAGCGCGGCCCGTCCATCGGCTCGCCGCCGATGAGCATCAGCCGGGCATTGGACAGGGCCAGCACCGAAATGCGGTCGCCGGCGCGCAACAGCAGCAGCCGGCCGGCGCCGAACTGCTCGCCGGCAATGTCGATGGCACCAGAGACGACATACAGCGCCCGCTCGTCATAATCGGCATCGACCGGCAGGATCGCGCCGGGCGCCAGCACGCATTCGGCATAAAGCGTCGGATGGGCAGCCTCCACCGGCGAGTCCTCACCATAGGCACTGCCCATGATCAGGCGGATGCGCTTGCCCTCGCCGGAAAGGCGCGGCAGCTCGTCGATACCATGATGGCGGAAGCCGGGCTCGGCCTCCTCGCGCGCCAGTGGCAGTGCGGTCCAGACCTGGAGGCCATGGATGCGCTTGCCCGGCTGACGCTCGGCCTCAGGCGAGCGTTCCGAATGGACGATCCCGCGCCCGGCGGTCATGATGTTGACATCGCCCGGCCGGATCGGCTGGGCAAAGCCGAGGCTGTCGCGGTGCAGGATCTCGCCGTCGAACAGGTAGGTGACCGTCTCCAGGCCGATGTGGGGATGAGGCTCGACATCCAGCCCCTGCCCCAGCAGGAACTCATGCGGGCCGAATTCGTCGAAAAAGATGAACGGACCGATCATGCGCGCGCCCGCTGCCGGCAATGCCCGGCGCACGGCCAACCCACCGACGTCGGAGGTGCGCGGCACGATGATGCGGGTGATGCCAGCCTGCGCCGCCGCCTCGCCGGGCACGGGCTCGCCGTCCTGCATCCCGGTCATGCCGGCATGCCCGACCGGTCAGTCGACATCGAGCGGTTCGCTGGCCTTCGGCGCTCCATCCGCCCCCAGCGTCAGTTTCTCGATGCGTGCCTCGGCCTCGCGCAAAAGCGCCTCACAGCGCTTCTTCAGCGCCTCGCCCCGTTCGTAAAGCGCGATGGAATCCTCAAGCGCCACCTCGCCGCGCTCCAGCTTCTGGACGATCTGTTCCAGTTCGGCCAAAGCCTTCTCGAACGGCAGCGCAGCAATGTCGGCGGCAATCGGTGTGGTCATGGGCCACGTATTACCCTATTTTCCGGCAACCCAACAGACGCTTTGAGCGTTATTGACAGGAGCACGGCATGCCGCATCGGCGCCGACAGACCCTTGGGGCGCTCGCGGTCGCGTTCATTGTGCTGGCACTCGGATTATGGGTGGTCGGGCGCCTCGACGAAAGCCAGCGGGCACAGGCCTGTCTTGAATCCGGCGGACGCCGCTGTGCCGGCATCGGCAAGGACGGAACGCCCAACCGGTAGAGCATTTTCTTCACGCGAACCGGAAACCACTTCGCTTGAAAATGCTCCGGTTCCTCGTTTTATCGCATTTTCTTCACGCGAACCGGAAACCACTTCGCTTGAAAATGCTCCGGTTCCTC
>DAOMXG010000096.1:0-9117 GCA_035436995.1 Beijerinckiaceae bacterium | reverse complement strand
ACCAGCCGCCTCCCGTCGCGGCCAGCGACCGCGCCTCGCCAGTCAGCACCTGCCCGCCGCGCGCCGCAAACAGATCCGCATAAGCCTGGCTGAGCGCCAAGGGATCGGCGAGATTGTAGCCTTGCGTCCAGCGCACGCCGCCGATGACATGGGCGGTGATATGCGGCTCGGCGGCGGCCACCTCGCGATGATCGAGAATCAGTCCCTTGACCCCGTAGGCTTCGAGCTGGTTCACCTTGGCGATCTCATCGGCCAGCGTCTTTTCCTTGCGGAACACCTTCAGCCAGGCACCGGGGCGCAATTGCAGGCGTGCACCGGCGGCATCGGCGAGCTTCTCGTGCTCTTCCATGGCAATGGCCAGCAGCGGCGCCCGCGCAGCGGCGCTGCGGAGGATGCTGGCTTTGGATGCCTGACGTGCATAGGCCAGCAGGAACGGCGCGATCTTGCCGAGTGATCCCCAATGCAGGCGGGAATCGTTCCTGAGATTGAGCGCCGCCGTGAGGATGGTCAGCGGATCGGTGGGAAAGTGATAGGGCAGCACCGCCTCGCGCTGGATCAGCCCGGCATTGCCGAAGGATGTGCCCTCCCCCGGCCCGCCGCGGTCCACCAGGATCACCGAGCGCCCGCGCTGTTGCAGGTTGAGCGCTACGCCCAGCCCGACGATCCCCGCACCGAGTATGATGACATCACTGTGCATGCCCTGCTCCACCGCGTCCGGCCATCCCTCCGTGCGGGCGGCCCATCCTTGACTTCGCAATACCTGTTCCCCCGCCGGGCGCAAAGTGCTAAGCGCCGGCCATGTCGCTGAAGATCGCCCCCTCCATTCTCGCCGCCGATTTCGCCAATCTCGGCCCCGACGTTGCCGCTGTCGACGCCGCCGGCGCCGACTGGATCCACATCGACGTGATGGATGGCCATTTCGTGCCGAACATCACCTTTGGCCCGGAGCTTGTGAAGGCGATCCGCCCCTACACAAAGAAGCTGTTCGACGTGCATCTGATGATCGCGCCGGTCGATCCTTACATCGAGGCCTTTGCCAAAGCGGGCGCGGACCTGATTTCCTTTCATGTGGAAGCCGGCGCGCACAGCCACCGCACCCTTCAGCTCATCCGCTCGCTCGGCAAGAAATCCGGCATCGTCCTCTGCCCCGGCACACCCGCCTCCACCATCGAGCCCTTGATCGACATGCTCGATCTGGTGCTGGTGATGAGCGTCAATCCCGGCTTCGGCGGCCAGAGCTTCATCCGGTCAGCCACGAAACTGATCGCCGACTGCAAGGCGCTGATCGGCGATCGCCCGATTGATCTTGAAATCGACGGCGGCATCACGCCCGAAACCGCACCGCTCGCAGTTCAGGCCGGCGCCAACGTGCTGGTCGCCGGTTCCGCCGTGTTCAAAGGCGGGCGCGATGCGCTGGCCAGAAATATCGCCGCCATAAGGGCGGCCGCGAACTGATTGTGTCCGCGACGCATTCGACTTCCCTCCCCCTTGCGGGGAGGGTGGTCCAAGCTTAGCAGTCAAGTGTACGCAGTCTGCGAACACTTGACTGCGTGCGGAGGCGCGGGTGGGGGTCGTGCGGCAACCACCCCCACCCCGGCGCTGACGCGCCGACCCTCCCCGCAAGGGGGAGGGCGACCATGTTGCCAAGGACCTGTGCCATGATCCCCCGTTACGCCCGCCCCGAAATGGTCGCCATCTGGGAGCCGCAGAACCGCTTCCGCATCTGGTTCGAGATCGAGGCGCATGCCACCGACAAGCTGGCCGATCTCGGCGTGGTGCCGAAGGCGGCGGCTGCCAAGATCTGGGAAAAGGGCCGCAACGCCACCTTCGATGTCGCCCGGATCGACGAAATCGAGCGCGTCACCAAGCACGATGTCATCGCCTTTTTGACCCATGTCGCCGAAATCATCGACGATGCGGATGCCTCGCGCTTCCTGCATCAGGGCATGACCTCCTCGGATGTGCTCGACACCTGCCTCAACGTCCAGCTCACCCAGGCGGCGGATATCCTGCTCAAAGACCTTGATGCGCTGCTCGCCGCCATCAAGCGCCGCGCCTACGAACACAAGATGACGCCGACCATCGGCCGCAGCCACGGCATCCATGCCGAGCCGGTGACGTTTGGCCTCAAGCTGGCGCAGGCCTATGCCGAATTTATGCGCAACCGCGAGCGCCTCGTCGCCGCCCGCAAGGACATCGCCACCTGCGCCATCTCCGGCGCCGTCGGCACCTTTGCCAACATCGATCCGCGCGTCGAAGCCCATGTCGCCGAAAAGCTGGGCCTCGCTGTCGAGCCGGTGTCGACCCAGGTGATCCCGCGCGACCGCCATGCGATGTTCTTCGCCACGCTTGGAGTCATCGCGTCATCCATCGAGCGGCTGGCGATCGAGATCCGCCACCTGCAGCGCTCGGAGGTCTACGAGGCGGAGGAATACTTCTCCGAGGGGCAGAAGGGCTCCTCGGCAATGCCGCACAAGCGCAACCCGGTGCTGACCGAGAACCTCACTGGCCTTGCCCGCATGGTGCGCAGCTATGCCCTGCCGGCGATGGAGAATGTCGCTCTCTGGCACGAGCGCGACATCTCCCACTCCTCCGTCGAGCGCTACATCGGCCCGGATGCGACGATCACGCTCGACTTCGCGCTGGCACGTCTCACCGGCGTCATCGACAAGCTGCTGGTCTATCCAAAGAACATGCAGAAGAACCTCGACATGCTCGGCGGCCTTGTCCATTCCCAGCGCGTGCTGCTGGCGCTGACCCAGAAGGGCGTTTCCCGCGAGGACAGCTACCGGCTGGTGCAGCGCAACGCCATGCCGGTCTGGCGCGGCGAGGGCAACTTCCTTGAGCTTCTGAAGAAGGACAAGGAGGTCAATGCCCGCCTGTCGGATGCGGAACTCGAAGCGCTGTTCGACCTCGGCTATCACCTCAAACACGTCGATACGATCTTCGCCCGGGTGTTCGACGAAGCCCACCAGCACACGTCCTCCGAGAAGCGGAAAGCTGCGGTGGAGGCGGCGGAAGAAACGCTCGGGCGCATCGCGACCATCCTGCCGCATGTCTGAGATTTCAAGGCAGCGCGAAGCTTCAACAATCGGAATCGGATTGCGAAAATTACGTCGCAACCGATTCAAATGATTCGCATTTCTGCTCGAATTTCAGGTTTAATCGCAAGATGAGGCTCTGAGTTTATTCATCTTGTCTCTGGCCTTGTTCATACGGTGGAGCTGTTTAATCCACCCCCACTTGAGGCCGCCAAGATCGAATGCTGCCGAATGCAGGACAGACGTCGCGTTTGGATCGTTCATCCATTCCGCACGCTCATGCAGCCACGTTTGCATTCGTTTTTCCGCATGCCTCACACCATGCATGAAAGCTGGCGTTCGACTGTGTCCGCCGTGCTGTTGAGTTACCGCGTTCCGAAGACGCTCCAACTCCGCCTGCATCAATTCCGCTCGTTGAACCTGAGCCCGAATAGTCGATTCAGCCAGCTCCATCAGTGGTGCCAATGACGGCATTTCGACTGCCGTGATCGCAAGGCGGCTACAAAGTTCAGCGACCGGAGCCTTGCCGCACGCATATCGGCTGCCTCGCCTCTTCATTGAACGGCTCATGGCAAATTTCTCCTGCAACCTCAAACCCAGTCGTCGCTCCCCTCACCCTCCCCCTTGCGGGGAGGGTCGACGCCCCGGCGGCGGGGTGGGGGTGGAGCGACACGCAGAACGACCCGAGACCACCCTCCCCGCAAGGGGGAGGGAGTTTTCGATTGCGCTTGCCCCGCCGGCGGTGCGCTCACTCCGCTGCGGGCTTTGCCGCATCCACATATAGCCGGCCGCCGATGGCCGCAAACTCTGCCGCCTTGGCCTTCATGCCCGCCTCGGCCTCCGCCGCGATCGCCGCGAGCGAGGCTTTTTCGTTCTCGCCCATCGCCTGCGTTTCCTTGCGCAGGTCCTGGGTGATCTTCATCGAGCAGAACTTCGGCCCGCACATCGAGCAGAAATGCGCCACCTTGTGCGCGTCCTTGGGCAGGGTCTCGTCATGGTACGCGCGGGCGGTGTCCGGGTCCAGGCCGAGATTGAACTGATCCTCCCAGCGGAAATCAAACCGCGCCCGTGACAAGGCATCGTCGCGGATTTTCGCCGCCGGATGGCCCTTGGCGAGATCGGCCGCATGGGCGGCGATGCGGTATGTGATGACACCGGTCTTCACATCGTCGCGATTGGGCAGGCCGAGATGCTCCTTGGGCGTGACGTAGCAGAGCATGGCGCAGCCGAACCAGCCGATCATTGCCGCGCCGATACCGGAGGTGATGTGATCGTAGCCGGGCGCGATGTCGGTCACCAGCGGGCCGAGGGTGTAGAACGGCGCCTCGCCACATTCCTTCAGCTGCTTGTCCATATTGGCCTTGATCTTGTGCATCGGCACATGACCGGGCCCTTCGATCATCACCTGACAGCCCTTGTCCCAGGCGATTTTCGTCAGCTCTCCGAGGGTTTCGAGTTCGGCGAACTGCGCCGCATCGTTGCCGTCCGCCACCGAGCCGGGACGCAGCCCGTCGCCGAGCGAGAATGACACGTCAAACTTGCGCATGATGTCGCAAATGTCGCCGAAGCGCTCGTAGAGGAACGATTCCCTGTGCTTGGACAGGCACCAGCGCGCCATGATCGAGCCGCCGCGCGACACAATGCCGGTAACCCGGTTGGCCGTCAGCGGCACATAGGCGAGGCGCACACCGGCATGGATGGTGAAATAATCCACCCCCTGCTCCGCCTGCTCGATCAGCGTGTCCTTGAACACCTCCCAATCGAGCTTGGCCGGATCGCCGCCCACCTTTTCCAGCGCCTGATAGATCGGAACCGTGCCGATCGGAACGGGGGAATTGCGCAGGATCCACGAGCGGATGTTGTGGATGTTGCGCCCGGTCGACAGGTCCATCACCGTATCGGCGCCCCAGCGGATGGCCCAGACCAGCTTCTCCACTTCCTCGGCCGCCGACGAGGTCACGGCCGAATTGCCGATATTGGCATTGACCTTGACCAGGAAATTGCGGCCGATCGCCATCGGTTCGAGTTCGGTGTGGTTGATGTTGGCCGGAATGATCGCCCGCCCGCGCGCGATCTCGTCGCGCACAAACTCCGGGGTCATGAATTCGGGAATGGAGGCACCGAAATGCTCGCCATCCGCCATCCGCTCCTTCGCACCGGCCAGCGCCGCCTCGCGGGCAAGATTCTCGCGATGCGCAACATAGACCATCTCTTCGGTGATGATTCCGGCGCGGGCGAATTCGTATTGCGTCACCATCTGGCCCGGAGCGGCGGCACGGACGATCCGCTCCGCCGGGCAGGCAGGCACCAGCTTGTCACCGGTCGCCCCGCCATTGTCGGCCAGCGTGACTGCACGCGGCTCGATGGCGCCATAGCCGCGCGCCGCGATCCAGCCGGCGCGCACCTGCGGCAGGCCCTTGTCGAGGTCGATTGCCGCGTCGGTCTCGGTATAGGGGCCGGACGGATCATACACCCGCACCGGCGCCTCGTTGGGATCGCTCAGCGCGATTTCGCGGAACGGCACGCGAAGCTGCGGATGCGACGCCGGCGCGGCATAGACCTTGCGCGACCCGCAGATCGGCCCGGTGGTGACCGTATTCGGTCCCGGCTGGATGGACTTCTGGTGAATGGTCATGGCCGTCCCTCTCGCTCATGGGCTCGCCGGACGGTCGGGTGGAAAAGGCGCACACAGCGCTGGTTCCGATCCCTTCGCCGGCATGACCCGGATCAGGTTCGAAGGGTCCGCGCATTGCCGCGCATCTCAGCCAGATAAGGCTCCCCTTGGAACGGACCTTACGTTGGACAGCGTGAGGCATAAGTCAAGGCCGACAAGCGCCCTTGCCGCTTATTTTACCACGCGCCCCGCTTCCCGCTTGCTCCCGCACCTGAGCTTTGGCAGAACTGCGCCTTGAGGGGAGCGCATCTTGGCCAAACGCACAAGCGACGTCGATATTCTGATGGTTGCCGGTCTGGACAATTCCGGACCCGAACACTGGCAATCACGCTGGGAACAGCGACTGAACACGGCGCGGCGCGTGCACCAGCGCGACTGGCTGAAGCCGGTGAAGGATGAATGGGTGGCAAGCCTTGTCAGGGCTGTTGCCGCCGCCCGCCAGCCGGTCATTCTGGTCGGCCACAGCCTCGGCGTCGCCACTATCGTCCACGCCGCGCCCCTGCTGCCGAAGGGCGACGTGATCGGCGCATTCCTTGTCGGCCCCACCGGCGACACCGCCATCGAGCGCGAGGACGCGATCGACCGGCATTTCATGCCGGTTCCGCGGGTGAAGCTGCCCTTCCCCGCCGTTGTCGTCGCCAGCCATGACGATCCCTACTGCCCGTTCCTGACGGCAGAAGAATATGCCTCGGCCTGGGGCGCGGAATTTGTCGATGCCGGCCATTCCGGCCACATCAACACCGCAAGCGGTCACGGCCCCTGGCCGGAAGGGCTGATGCGGTTTGCCGGGTTCCTCGCCAAGCTGTGAGCCGGCTCAAATCCCGCCTTCCGACTGCGGCAAAAGCCGCCGTCAGCGGCGTGCCATTCAACCCGAGCGGCACAAAAGCCGCCCTTGCCACGGATATGGACCCAGGCAAGGGCTCGCGGCGGGCAACAACCACCCGAGGGCGGGTTACTGCCCCTTGGTCTGCGCCAGCACGGCCTTGGTTGCCCAGAGGCTCGGCGGAATCGCCAGAAGGATACCGACGATAAAGGCAGCCGGAACCAGCTTCATATGGCTGTCAGCCAGCGACGGGGTCGCCAAGACGATCAGCACGAGAACGCCGGACAGGATCGTCGCCCCAAGCAGATGGATGAGAGCAAAAAGCTTCCACATAACAGAACCTCCATATCGCGGGGTCCATGCATATTCGGCATGGCAGAACCTGCCTTGATGCAGCGCAACGCGCTTGACCTGCGTCAAACAAAAAGGCCGCCCGAAGGCGGCCTTCTGACCTCGAAAAGCCTGCGGCCAATCAGCGCGAGTAGAACTCGACCACCAGGTTAGGCTCCATCCGCACCGGATACGGCACTTCCGAAAGCGTCGGGATGCGGGTGAGCTTGGCGATCGGCTTGGAACCATCGACCTCGATGTAATCGGGCACATCACGCTCGGCGAGCTGGCGGGTTTCCAGAACCATCAGCATCTCGCGCGAGGCATCCTTGACCTCGACGACGTCACCCGGCTTGACCAGATAGGAGCCGATGTTGACGCGGCGGCCGTTGACCTTGACATGGCCATGGTTGACGAACTGGCGCGCGGCGAACACGGTCGGCACGAACTTGGCGCGATAGACCACGGCATCCAGACGGCGCTCCAGCAGGCCGATCAGGTTCTCGCCCGAGTCGCCCTTCATGCGGACGGCTTCGGCGTAATACTTGCGGAACTGCCGCTCGGTGATCGAGGCATAATAGCCCTTGAGCTTCTGCTTGGCCTTGAGCTGGGTGCCGAAGTCCGAGAGCTTGCCCTTGCGGCGCTGGCCATGCTGGCCCGGGCCGTATTCACGACGGTTGAGCGGCGACTTCGGCCGGCCCCAGATATTCTCGCCCATACGGCGATCGATTTTATGCTTGGCATCCACGCGCTTGGTCATCGCGGTTCCTCTTTCACAAACAAACACGGGACCGGTGCCTCGTCAGCCCGGCCGGGTGAGGAACGCGCCCTCCTCTGCCACCTTGCGGCGGCCGACAGGTTCGATCGTGCTGAGCGAACCACGGGTGCGTCAAAAATGAGCGCGGAGCCATGAAGGCCCCGCGTCATGGCGGGCGGGATAATCGCAAATCCGGCCCTTGTCAAACCGGACGCCTACTTTTTCAGCGCCCCGTGGTGGCCTTAGGGGTATTTCTCCTTGACCGGCCTGTCGCAGCGCAGCAAACGCATTCCGCTGCGTCGCCATAAAAACGCCCCCTTAACCGCGTTCTGCAAGCGGTTGGCAATCAATTTGCGTTAGAACGCAGAGCATGTGGCCGGATTTTATATTGCACCGCAACACAAAATCGGGTAGTTGTTGCATTGCACAGGAGACGACTATGGACGCTGCCGAACATGCCGCCCATCGGGCTGCAATCACTGCCGGGCTTCGCGAGACGACCGGCATCAATGAGGCCATGATCGAATGCGTGGTGCACGAGTTCTATGCCCGCGTGCGGCAGGACCCCTTCATTGGCCCGGTGTTCGAGGCCCGCATCCACGATTGGGAAGCCCATTATGACCAGATGTGTGCCTTCTGGTCGTCGGTGACGCTGCAAACCGGCATCTACTCGGGCCGCCCGATGCCCAAACACGCCGTTCTGCCGGTCGATGCAAAGCATTTCGATCGCTGGCTGCAATTGTTTGGCGAGACGGTTGATGATCTTTGTCCGCCGCGCGCCGCGCGCCATTTCATGGACCGTGCGCAGATGATCGCCAAGAGCCTTGAGGGCGGTGTTGCGATGGCCGCTGGCCGCACCCTGCGCAATGGCGAGCGCTATCAGGCCAGCGCCCCGGCTGTGCTGGAAACCCAGGTTGCCTGAAATCCGGCACGCCTGACAGGCTCTGTCGCGGCAAAAGATCAGGGCGTCGCCACGGGCGGCGCCTTTTTATTTATCCTCAACGTGCCCCGCGGCAATTGCGGCTGGCCCAGCGGCTCGCCGCATCAGGACTGGCTGGGCCGTAGACCACGGAATAGATCGCCGGGAACAGCGCATCCTGGCGGATAATCCGGCAATCTTCTGGCGGGTTGAGATTGCGGATGACGATGGCGCGCTCATCGGCAGGGACGATTTCGACCGAAATCGGCGCATAAAAGGTTTCCACCGTGCAGGCGCCCAGCGCCAGCGGAACGGCCAGAGTGAGAAAACCGGGTCTGAATTTGAACATGCTGCCAGCAACGCCGCGAAAACGGCATCAGTATGGCACTATCGCAGCGCGGCAGGCCCTGGCCAGCATGCAGTCTTTCCGCAAACCCCGTTCCGGTGTAATCAGGTTCGTCCGCCCGCGCCTATCCGAGTGAGTTCGAGACCTGTGCTGATGCGTTTGCCTGCTGTCCTTCTGCTGGTTGTTCTGGCGCTTGCCGGCTGCGCCAGCACGCCGCGCCCCGAGGC
>DAOMXG010000095.1:0-9129 GCA_035436995.1 Beijerinckiaceae bacterium | reverse complement strand
GGCGGGCGCCTCGCTGGTGCATTGCCATCGGGGGGAGGCGATCCATTGAGCGCGCCTCTGGTCGAAGCGCGTGCGGTGACACGCCGCTATCCGCTCAAGCGGACCAGGCTGTCCGGGCCGGTGCCGATGCTGACGGCGGTGGATGATGTGTCGTTCACTGTGCAGGCTGGCCGCTCGATGGGCATTGTCGGGGAGTCGGGATCGGGCAAGTCGACGCTGGCGCGGCTGGTGATGGCGCTGGAGCGGCCGGATTCTGGCACGATCGCCTTTGCCGGTGAGGACCTCAACGGGCTGGACGAGGCTGACCTGCGGGCGCGGCGGCGGCATTTCCAGATGGTGTTCCAGGATCCGTTCTCCTCGCTCGATCCGCGGATGAAGATTGTCGATGCCATTGCCGAGCCGCTGGAAGTGGCCGAGCCGGAGCTGACGGCGGCAGAGCGGCGTCAGCGGGTCGCGGCGATGCTCGACAGCGTGGCGCTGCCGGGCGAGGCGCTCGACCGTTACCCGCATGAGTTCTCCGGCGGGCAGCGGCAGCGCGTGGCACTGGCGCGGGCGTTGATCACCGGACCGAAGCTGGTGATTGCCGATGAGCCGGTCTCGGCGCTCGATGTGTCGGTGCAGGCGCAGGTGCTCAACCTGATGGCCGATCTCAGAGAGGCGCGCGGCCTGACCTATCTGTTCATCAGCCACAATCTTGCGGTGGTCGAGCATGTCGCCGATGACGTGCTGGTGCTCTATCGCGGCCGTGTGGTCGAGTATGGCGAGACCTCTTCGGTGTTCGACAATCCCGCCCATCCCTATACGCGGGCGCTGGTCGACGCGGTGCCGGGCATCGATGCGAACGAAGCCCGCGAACGCGTGCGCCTCAGGGATGATGGCGGCAAGGCTTCAGGCGGCTGCGGCTTTGCCGGGCGCTGCCCGTTCGCGGCCGATCGCTGCCGGACGGAGGTGCCGCCGCTGCACGACCACGGCGGGCGCAAGGTGGCATGCCATCTGGCTGGGTCTTGAGTGGCCCGCTGACGCGGGCGCCCCTCGCATCAGCTCGGCGTCGCTTCGCAGGGTTTTTTTGGTTGCCCTTGCCGCTGGCAAGGGCGGCCCCTCGCATCAGCTCGGCGTCGCTTCGCAGGGTTTTTTTGGTTGCCCTTGCCGCTGGCAAGGGCGGCCCCTCGCATCAGCTCGGCGTCGCGTTGCTCCTATGGTTCGGTAGAAAGTTCATGTTGTGAGTCAACATGAAGTGCGTGCGAAAAGCCGAGTCCTTTGAATCGGTTGGCGGGCGGTGTTGAGGATTTGAGTCCGTGGCTTCAAGCGGTTTCGCGGTCGAGCGCGGCAACCGTGCGGCGGTAGAGCGCGTCGGCCCGGGCGGGGTCGGCGCCGATAGCGACGACGCCCAGCTTGCCGAACTCCGACAGTGCGCCGATCAGGTGGAATGTCACCCCTTCCTGCTGGCCGGCGTGGAAATAGAGGCCGTTCAGCGCGGCAATGTCGATGAGGTCCGCCGGCGTCAGGCCGCGGTAGCGTTTCGCTTCCAGCGTGTCGGTGGCGTAGTAGCAGCGGGGCTGGCCGGCAGCGGCGTGAAACTGGCCGCTCTCGGTGTCGTAGGTGCCGTCGGTGAGAAATTGCAGCATCAGGAAAGGGTGGGTGGTGCCGCCCTTGCGCAGGTTGATCTCGATGGCCTTGTGGCTCCAGCCACCGCCCTCCGGGACGGACAGGAAATCGACGCCGAAACGGCCGATCACGCCTTTCTCCGCCAGCACCGATGCGGCGGCCAGGCCGGCGTCCTGCACCGTCTTGCGATAGGCCGCATCGGCGGGGAAGGTGGCGCCGAGGAAGATCTGTCCGCTCGGCCCGCCCAGCACCTGATCATGGGTCGAAATCGCCTGTGGCTGGCCGCCGGGATCGACGCGCATCTGCGCGGAGGGCGAACGTTTGGCCGCGCCTTCCACCCATTCCTCGACGATGCCGCCCATCGCGGAAAACTTGCTGCGGAACAGGTCCCAGGTCATTCCGCTGGCCTCGAAGGCGAGATGCGGCAGCCGGCCCTTCAGCCAGGGTGCGAGGCTGGCGCCCTCCGGTGCGCCATCAAAGCGGAAGGTGGCGTTGCCCTCGCCTGAAAAGCCCTCGTTGAGCTTGACGACCGCGCGGCGAAGGCCGGGTTTCCGGCGCTTCAGGTCAAGAAGTGCATCGACGATATCCTGCTGGTCGCGCAGGTCCTCGGCGCCTGCCGGCATGTCGAGCCCGGCGGCGCGGAACACCTTGCGGGAGCCGCTTTTCGATCCCCAATGCGCCAGGTCCGGGTCGCAGCCGTAGATCGGCAGGTTGAGCGCCAGCGCCAGCCGGCGCTCATCGTCGGTGACATTGAAGCAGCTCAGATGCGCATCCTTGGGGTGGCGGATGGATTCGCCGATGCGGGACAGCAGGCGGGGGCGGGCCAGCAGTTTGCGGCTGAGCGCGACGGGCGAGGCATCGTCGCAGGCGATCAGCGTCAGCCGCCGCCGCGCATGCTGCATCGGAATGCCCGGCAGCAGGTGGAGATAATAGTCGATGATAGTGTCGGGGATAGGCATCGAGGTGAGGTAGATCACCTCGGTTCGCGGCATGCGCAGCAGCAGCAGCAGGCACAGCATCCGCTCCTCGTAATGATGCACGCCGGAAATGCGGGCGAGCACATCGGCATCGAGGCTGAGGCTGGGCAGGATGACGACGGTGCGCGGCGCATTGGGGTCAGTCACCAGACGGGCGAAGGAACGGGCGAAATCCGCCTGCAAACCAGCAAAACGCGCTCGGTCCGCCGGTGTCGGCGGCATGTCGGGGCCGGGCGCGGCGGCGGTCATGGTGCTGTCACCGCTCAGACACAGCGGCCGCCGTCCACCTCAAGGACGACGCCGGTGATGAATTCGGATTCGGCTGAGGCGAGAAACACCGCCGCGTTGGCGATGTCCCTGGGCTGGGAAAAGCGGCCGAGCGGAATGGTGGCGAGAAACTGGGCGCGCCGCTCCGGCGTATCCGTGCCCATGAAGCTCGCCAGCAGCGGCGTTTCGCCGGCGACCGGGGCGATGGCGTTGACGCGGATCTTCCTCGGCGCCAGTTCCACCGCCAGAACCTTGGTGGCGTTGTGCACGGCGCCCTTGGTGGCATTATACCAGACCAGGCCGGGGCGCGGACGGATGCCGGCGGTCGAGCCGATGTTGATGAACGAGCCTTGCGTCGCGGCAAGATGCTCGGTGGCTGTAGCGGTGAAATTGTAGATCGACTTGACGTTGACGGCGAACACCTTGTCGAATTCCGCTTCGGTGGTCTCGGTCGCCGGCTTGTTGGAGTAAGTCCAGCCGGCGTTGTTGACCACGATATCGAGCCGGCCGAAATGCCTTACGACTGCGGCCACCGCCTCGCGCACCGAGGCCAGCGACGCCACATCACAGGCGAAGGCAGCCGTATCCTTGCCAAGCTCTTTGGCGAGCGCGGCGGCTTCCGCCGTCTTGATGTCGAGAATGGCGACCTTTGCGCCCTCGCCGAGAAAGGCGCGCACGATCCCCTCGCCGAACCCCTGCGCTCCGCCGGTGACAATCGCCACCTTGCCCTTCAGTCTCATAGGCATCGCCTCCCGTTTTATCGCTACAGGGAAGCGCAGGGCCGGGTGCGTTTCAAGCGGCAATTCGACGCTCTCAGAACAGCAGGGCGCCGAGGCCATCCCAGGTCAGCTTGAGGCCGGTCAGGAACAGCAGCGTCACAGCAATGCGGAAGAACAGCGTTTCCGGCATCCAGCGATGCAGCCGATAGCCGAGAAACACGCCGCCGGCGGCAACCGGCATCAGCATCAGGCTGGTCAGCATCACCGGGCCTGTGAACTGGCCGAGCGCCAGATAGGGCGGCACCTTGATGAGGTTGATCAGCGTGAACAGCAGCACGTTGGTGGCCTGGAAGGCCTGTTTGTCGAGGCCCTTGGGCAACATGTAGACCTGCACCGGCGGCCCGCCGGCATGGGCGGTGAAGCTGGTGAAGCCAGAAATCGTGCCGAGCGTCACGCCCTGGCCCCAATCGGGGGGCAGCGGCACGTCCGAAGGGCGCGCAAGACCGAGAAAGCGCGAGACGACATAGATCAGCGCCATCAGCCCCATCATCAGCCGCAGCATCGGTTCGGAGACGAGGTGAAAGGTCAGAGCGCCAAGCCCGATGCCGATCACCGCGCCGGTCAGCAGCACCCGCATATGGCCGGTATGTGCCTTGCCCCGATAGGCATAGACCGCAAAAAAGTCGGAAGTGATGAGAATAGGCAATGTCAGGGCCGCTGCCTGGCGCGGATCGAGCGTCAGCGACAGCACCGGCACCACCAGCATGCCAAAGCCGGAGCCGAGGCCGCCCTTGCCGAGGCCGATCAGCAGCGCGCCGACGAGGCCGAACCAGAGTTGCGATCCTTCCAGCAGCATGCGAGGGCTTTCCTTTTCGCGCGAACCGTTGCGCCATCATGCCGGTTGATCCGGCGCCGCGAGATGCATACCTTGTCTGACAACCGCCGGCCAGCCGGCTGCCGCTTGAGGAACCAAACCCGTGAATGCCATCCGCGAGGTCAGCCGCAGTGAGGTGAAAGCCGGCATGGCCGACGGGTCGCTGGTGCTGGTTGATGTGCGTGAGGATCACGAATTTGCCGCCGGGCATGTTCCCGGTTCGGTCTCGGCGCCGCTGTCGCGGCTGAGCGCGGCCGATCTTGCCCCGTTCAAGGACAAGCGAATCGTGTTCTCCTGCGCGGCAGGCGTGCGCAGCCAGCATGCGATCGCGGTGGTGCAGGCCGAGGGACTGTCCCTCAACGAACATTATCGCGGCGGCTTTCGTGACTGGGTGATGGCCGGCGAGGCGATCAGGGCGGGCTGAGGCCCGCGCAATCTTGCGAGGAGAACGGGTATGCGGCCGATGAAATTCGGGATGGGCCAGGCGGTCAGGCGCAAGGAAGATCAGCGCTTCATCACCGGCGCCGGCCACTATGCCACCGATTATCGGCCGGAGGGGGCGCTGACGGCGGTTCTGGTGCGTTCGCCGCATGCCCATGCCACATTCACCATCGCCAACATCGACGATGTCCGCGCGATGAAGGGCGTGCGCCTTGCCTGGAGCGCCGCCGATGTCGCCGATCTCGGGCCGCTGCCGTGTCAGGCGCTGCAACGCAACCTCAATGGCAAGCGCATGGTCGCCACCGACTATGCCGTGCTGGCCAGGGGCGAGGTGCGGCATGTGGGCGATGCGGTCGCCTTCATCGTCGCCTCCACGCTGGAGCAGGCAAAGGACGCCGCCGAGGCGCTTGAGGTGCATTACGAGGAATTGCCGGCGGCGGTGGGGATCGCGGCGGCGATGCTGCCCGGCGCGCCGCAGGTATGGTCCGATGTCGAGGGCAATGTCGCGCTCGATACCGCAATCGGCGATGCCAAGGCGACCGATGCGGCCTTTGCCAAGGCGGATCGGGTGGTGAGCGTCACGCTGGTCAACAACCGGTTGGTTGCCAATTACATGGAGCCGCGCGTCTGCACGGCGGAATATGACGCAAAATCAAGGCAGTATCTGCTGACACTGGGTAGTCAGGGCAGCCATGGCCTGCGCGATACGCTGGCCAGGATCCTCAAGGAGAAGCCGGAGAAGATCCGTGTCGTCACGCCGGATGTCGGTGGCGGCTTCGGCAACAAGGCCTTCATGTATCGCGAGTATCCGCTGCTGGCCAAGGCCGCGCGGGTGCTGAAGAAGCCGGTCTGCTGGGTGCAGGAGCGCACGGAGCATTTCCTCTCCTGCGCGCAGGGGCGCGACAATCTCGTGACCGCCGAGATGGCATTGTCGAAATCCGGGCGGTTTCTCGCCATGCGCGTCGATCTGAAGGCCGATTTCGGCGCCTATCTGTCGCAATATGCGCCCTATATTCCCTATCTCGGCGGCACGATGACGACCGGCTGCTACGATATTCCGCAGGCCTATTTCCGGGTTCGCGGCATCTATACCCATACCGTGCCGGTCGATGCCTATCGTGGCGCCGGGCGGCCGGAAGCAGCCTATCTGATCGAGCGCCTTGTCGATCGCATCGCACTTGAGACCGGCACGACGCCGGATCGGGTGCGCGCCCGCAATTTCATCAAGCCGTCGCAGTTTCCCTATCGCACGCCGATGGACCGCGTCTACGACAGCGGCGAATTCGAAGGGCATATGCGGCGGGCGATGGACATTGCCGACTGGAAGGGCTTTGCCAGACGCGCGGCGGCGGCGCGCAAGCGCGGGCTTCATCGCGGCATTGGCATGGCCTGCTACATCGAGGCCTGTGGCGGCGGTTCGCCCGAGCCGGCCTATATCGGGCTCGATGCCGATGGCGGCGTGACGGTGAAGATCGGCACGCAATCGAACGGGCAGGGGCATGAGACGGCCTATGCCCAGCTTGCCAGCCAGCATCTCGACCTGGCGATGGACAGGATCCGCGTGTTGCAGGGCGACACCGACCAGACGCCGACCGGTGGCGGCACCGGCGGGTCACGCTCGATCCCGGTCGGCGGGGCGGCGGTCGCGGCGGCGGCGGCGAAACTGGCCGAAAACATCAAGCTGATCGCGGCCAGCGAATTCGAAGCCTCGGCCGGCGATCTCGAACTTGCCGAGGGGCGGGTGCGCGTGGCTGGCACCGACCGCTCGATCACCTTTGCCGAGATTGCCCGTTCGAAAAAGGCGACGGTCGAACTCCTCAACACCACGGGGAGTTTTTCGCCACCGGAAGCGACCTATCCGAACGGCACGCATCTTGTCGAAGTCGAGGTGGAGGGCGATACCGGCGCTGTCCGCATAGTCAATTACGTGATCGTCGATGATTTCGGCCGCACGCTCAATCCACTGCTGCTGGAAGGGCAGGTGCAGGGCGGCACCGCGCAGGGCATCGGCCAGGCTTTGTCCGAGCGCACGGTGTTTGCCGAGGACGGGCAATTGCTGACGGCGAGCTTCATGGATTACGGCGTGCCGCGCGCCGCTGATCTGCCATCCTTCACCTTCGAGACGCGCAATGTGCCGTGCACAACCAATGTGCTCGGCGTCAAGGGCGCCGGAGAGGCAGGGTCGATCGGCTCATGCCCGGCGGTGATGAATGCTCTGGTTGACGCGCTCCACCGCGCCAACGGGACCCGGCATATCGATATGCCGGCGACGCCGGAGGTGGTGTTCAAGGCCCTGACCTCCGCCTGAATCGTCATCATCGAGGGCGTTCACGCATTTGTGAGCTTGCAAGGACGCAAGGTAGCCTTTGCAGGGAGCCGTCTGGTATTCATCTTTCGGCAAGTGTCGTATGCGCAAGGCTGACTGGACAGCTTTTGATCTGATTCAACAACCACCGGAGAGACCCCGAATGATCCGTACACTTGTTGTCGCCGCCGCACTCGCCATCGGTGCCACCGCCGTTGTCGCCCAGGGCGATGTGATTGCGCAGCGCAAGGATGCAATGAAGGGCGTCGGCGATGCCACCAAGCCGATCGGTGCCATGCTGAAGGGCGAAATGAAGTTTGAGCTGGCGGCGGCGCAGAATGCGCTGAAGGTCTACCAGATGGTCAGCAAGGATTATGACAAGATGTTCCCGGACAACTCCAAGACCGGCGGCGAGACCACAGCCGCCCCGAAGATCTGGGAAGACCGTGCCGGGTTCAAGAAGCTGCTCGACAAGCTGAACGCCGATGCCGGCGCTGCGGCGGGCGCCATCAAGGATGAGGCGTCGTTCAAGACCGAGATGGGCAAGGTTCTTGGCAACTGCAAAGCCTGCCACGACGATTACCGCGTCAAGAAGAGCTGAGACCGCAGGCCGCACTCACCGGGCCTTCCGCATGTTGACGCATGCGGAAGGCGCTGCTTTTTATTGCCTGTCTTGACCGATGAGAGGGCGCGATGCCTGTTGACAATTCGGGCCGCACGGTTCGTGCCTGGGATCTGCCGACCCGGCTGTTTCACTGGGCGCTGGTTGTTCTGATCATCCTTGCGCCGATTACCAACAAGATGGGGTCGGCGACCTTCTATCTGCACAAGGTCAACGGCTATCTGATCCTGTCGCTGGTGCTGTATCGCATCCTGTGGGGCTTTGTCGGGGGCACGACGGCGCGGTTTCGGACCTTTGTGCGGCCCTTCGCTGCCTTCGGCTATCTTGGCGATCTCGTGCGCAATCGCAGCCGGCATTTTCTGGGTCACAATCCGCTTGGCGGCATGATGGTGCTGGCGCTGCTGGCGGCAGCGGGCGGGCAGGCGCTGTTCGGCCTGATGACGCTGGATGACATTCCCGCCACGATCGAGGGGCCGTTTGCCTCGAAGGTGGCGAAAAGCACGGCCGAATGGGTTTCGGTCTGGCATCGGCGGGGCTTTAAGATCATCCTGGCGCTGGTGGCGCTGCATGTGCTGGCCAACCTGTTCTATACATTCGTTAAAAAGGACAATCTGATCCGGCCGATGCTCACCGGAGTGAAACCGGCAGGGGCTTACGAGGATGTGGCCGAGAACCAGCCGGGCTCGCTGGCCAGGGCAGCGCTGTGTCTGGCGCTGGCCATCGTCGTCGTCTTTGGCAGTGTCTGGGTGTTCGGCAGTGCGCCATTCCGCTGACGGAAAATGCAGGGCGCCTTTGTCGCGGCGCCAGTGGCTTGTCGCTGCCTTCACGGTGCTACCGGGAGCCGCATGGGCGCAGCCGGATCTGCCGTCGGCCTCGGTGGCCGAGGCGTTCGCGGCGGCTCAGGACGGGCGTATGGTGATCGTTGACATTCGTCGTCCGGAGGAATGGGCGGAGACAGGGGTGGCGCGCGGCGCCGTCAAGCTGGACATGACCGCTGCAGACTTTCCCCAGCGGCTGATGGCGCTCCGGCAGGCCTCGGGGAACCGGGAGATCGGCATCATCTGCCGCACCGCCAACCGGACCGACTATGTTCAGAAGGCCCTGGCCAGGCACAATATCCGCCTGGTCAATATTCGTGGCGGCATGGCTGGCAATCCCGGCAATCCGGGCTGGATCGCATCGGGGCTGCCGATCGAGAAATAGCCAGTTCTGCTGTTTTCTGCCCCTCGCGTGGCTCGGGGCGTTCGAAACTCAGGCCGTTTCTGCCCCTCGCGTGGCTCGGGGCGTACGAAACTCAGGCCGTTTCTGCCCCTCGCATG
>DAOMXG010000094.1:0-9140 GCA_035436995.1 Beijerinckiaceae bacterium | reverse complement strand
TCCCCCCCGATGCCGCAGACGATGACCCGGGCCGCCGGCACCTTGGCGGGCGCGACAAGGTCGAGCCGCGAGCCGGCCTTGCCGGTGAAACTCTCCCCCTCGGCGGCGGCCTTAAGCAGTGCCGGAAAATCCGGCCCCATCCGCGCCGCTCCATCCGCTAGCGCCAGACCCTCGCCGGCGAACACCACGGCGACCGGATGCAGCGCCGAATCGCTGGATGAAAACGTGATCTTTGGCCCGCGTGACATATCCTCATCCTTCCCTGCCCTGACCGCGGCGCGGATTGCCACGGTCGAATCGTCGCCAGTGTAGCAAAGACGGCGCCCAAGCACTTGTCATGCTTGTTTTTTTGCCACAGCCTCGCGGCATTGCACCGCTTACGGGCGAGCGGGATAGGACAATCGCCGCCGCCTGCCTTATCAATGCCGGAAAGGGGCGTTTGGATCTGTCGTTGGCCCCTTGGGAGACATCAAGAACCGGACTGCATGCGGATACTGGAGCGCTACATATTCCGGACGGCGATGAGCGCCTTCCTGCTCTGCCTGATCGCGCTGACCGGCGTTATCTGGATCACCTCCGCTTTGCGCGAACTCGATCTGGTGACCGGCAAGGGACAATCGATCCTGATGTTCCTCTATGTCACCCTGCTGTCGGTTCCGGCGCTGGTGATGATCATCGCCCCGCTGGCGCTGTTCATCGCGATTCTCTACACGCTGAACAAGCTCAACGGCGACAGCGAGTTGATCGTCATGAACGCGGCCGGCGTGCCGCCGTGGCGCATCCTCCGGCCGTTCCTTCTGCTCACGGTGCTGGTTTCGCTGCTGGTGGCGGCCATTACCGTCAAGATCATGCCGGACTCGTTTCGTGAACTGCGCCATCTGGTGACCAAGATCCGCGCCGACGTGATCACCCAGTTCATCCAGGAAGGCAAATTCGTCTCGCTCGAACAGGGAATTACTTTCCACTACCGCGATAAGGGGCCGGACAACACCTTGCGCGGCATCATGTTCCAGGACCGGCGCAATCCCAGCCTCGTGGCCACCTATCTGGCGGAACGCGGTCGCATGGTTGAGGTGGATGACCGGACCTATTTCATCCTCGAAAAAGGCAGCCTGCAAAGGCAGGACCAGGCGCGCGCGGAAGCCGCGCTGGTCTACTTCGAGCGTTATGCGCTCGACCTGGACCAGCTTGGCGAGAGCAAGGGATCGATCGGTTACAAGCCGCGCGAGCGCACAACCGCCGAGTTGTTCCAGCCGGACTCCGATGATCCATACGTGCGCGAGCAGATCGGCCGGTTCCGCTCCGAGTTGCACGAGCGGTTTTCCCAGCCGCTCTATGCCTACGCCACTCTGGCGATCGGATTCGCTGCGCTCGGCTCGGCGCGCACCACCCGCCAGGGACGCGGCGCAGCAATGGCGGCGGCCGGGATGGCGATGCTGTGGCTCAGGATCGCCGGTTTCTGGGCCTCATCCCTGGCCGTACGCAGCGCATCGGCGGTCATGCTGATGTATCTGGTCCCGATCCTGGTGACCGTCATCGCCGGGACCGTGGCCTGGTGGGGGCAGGACCGACCGGCGCTGCTGGCGCGGTGGATCGCCCAGGCACGATCCCTGTGGCATCGCAGCGGGCTGTCCGACCGGCTGCACCTGCCGGACCTCAGGGCACGCCTGGCGGCGCTGGTCATACGGGGTGCCCGCCCATGAACACCATGATCTCAACCCTGGGCCGCTATTTCGGGATGCGCTTTCTCAGCGCCATCGCCGGCGTGTTCCTGACGGTTTTTGTGCTGATCTTCACCATCGACCTGGTGGAACTGATGCGCCGGGCCGGCGAGGCCGAGGGCGCCAGCACCATGCGGCTGGCGCGGCTGGCCTTGTTTCGCACCCCGGCGGTGGCCGAGCAGGTCTTGCCGTTTGCCGTGCTGTTTGCCGCGCTGGCGACTTTTCTGAACCTGTCGCGCCGGCTGGAGCTGGTTGTCGCCCGCGCCGCCGGCGTCTCGGCCTGGCAGTTTTCCCTGCCGATTGTCGCCCTGGCAATCATCATTGGTGTGTTGGCGACAACCGCCTACAATCCGCTGGCGATGCATCTGAAGGATGAGGCCAATCGAATCGAAACGCAGCTGTTTCAGCGCAAGGGCGCCGGCGGCAGCGAGCGCGGCGTCTGGTTCCGCCAGCGTTCGGTTGACGGGGATGCGATCCTGCGGGCCGCCTCGCTCGACCAGAGCGCGTTCATCCTGCATGATGTGACGGCCTTCGTATTCGACACCAACGGTGATTTCCTGGAGCGGGTCGAGGCACCGCAGGCCCAGCTTGTCGGCAATCACTGGCGTTTTCAGGATGCGAGGGTGTTATCGGTGGGGATCGAACCGCAGCAGGTCGATCGGTATCTTCTGGCCACCTACCTTTCGGCGGCCGAAATCCGCAGTGCTGTCGGGCAGGCGCAGGCTGTGTCGTTCTGGTCGCTACCGGATGTTGTTCGCACACTTGATCTTGCAGGGCTCGACGCGACGCGGTATCGGCTGAAATATCAATCTCTCTTGGCCCGTCCGGCGTTGCTCACTGCCATGGTTCTGATCGCTGCATCCGTTTCCTTAAGGTTTTTGCGATCAGGTGGTTTCGCCGGAATGGTGTTGAGTGGCGTAGCGGCTGGTTTTGTCTTGTATGTAGCGACGCGCATTGTCGAGGATCTGGGCACCGCCGGCTTGGTGTCGACGGTTTTTGCTGCCTGGGCGGCACCGGTCATCGGCGGCATGATGGGCGTTCTCACGCTGCTGCACCGGGAGGATGGCTGATGCCGGTCGCCTCCATCCTTCTGCTCCGAACCCGATTGCTGGCTGCTGCTTCGGCGCTGGTGCTGCTTGTGGCGGCAACGCAGGGCGTTCTGGCGCAGGACAAGAAGGACAAGAAGGACAAGATGCTGGTCGAGGCGAATGAGCTCGTCTACGACAAGGATAACGATACCGTCACCGCCCGCGGCAACGCGCAGATCTATTATCAGGGCCGGTCACTCGAAGCCGACAAGGTTACCTACAATCGCAAGACCAAGCGCGTCTTTGCCGAGGGCAATGCGCGCATGACCGATACGAACGGCACCCGCTATTACGGCGACCGTTTTGAACTGACGGATGATTTCAAGGACGGGTTCATCGATTCCCTGCGCTCGGAGGCGCCGGACAAGCAGCGTTTCGCGGCTATCCGCGGCGAGCGGACCGATGGCAAGACCTCGGTCTTTGATCGTGGCACCTATACCGCCTGCGAACCGTGCAAGGATGACCCGGCCAAGCCTCCGCTTTGGCAGGTGCGGGCCGCCCGCATCATCCACAAGAGCGAGGAGCAGACGATCTACTACGAGCAGGCGACGCTCGAATTCTGGGGCGTGCCGATTGCCTACATGCCGTTCTTCTCGGGTCCCGACCCGAGTGTGAGCCGCAAGTCCGGCTTCATGGCGCCGATCATCGTGTCCAAGAAGTCGCTCGGCCAGGGTGTCTCGATTCCCTATTTCTGGGCGATTGCGCCCAACATGGACCTGACGCTGACCCCGACCTTCCTGTCGCGGCAGGGCGTGCTCGGGCAGGCCGAGTTCCGCCATCGGCTGAACAACGGCATGTATTCGATCCGTGCCGCCGGCATTTTCCAGCGTGACCCGAGCGCGTTCCTGCCCAATCCTCTGGGTGGCGGCAGTTCGACATTCCGCGGCAGCATCGAGACAGTCGGTCGCTTCCATATCAACGAGCGCTGGCGCTGGGGCTGGAGCCTTGCCGCCTCGACAGACAAGTTCTTCTACAACAACTACCGTATCCGTACGACGACGCTGTCGAACACCTACCTGAAGGAGTCGATCTCGACGCTGTTCCTTAATGGACAGGGGGATCGCAGCTGGTTCGACCTGCGCGGCTATTATTTCCGTCCCCTTTCACAGACCGAATGGCAGAAGCAGCAGGCGCTGGTTCACCCGGTGTTTGACTATGACAAGCGGTTTTCGAATCCGTTCTTCGGTGGCGAATTCCAGTTGACCGCCAATCTGACCAGCCTGTCGCGCGAGGCCGCCAACTTCTCCGGCCTGCCGGGACCGGGGACGGTCGGCAATTATGTTTCCCCAGCGCTGTTCAGCGGTATCGCTTTCGGCAAAGCCGGCCAGGCCTACGGCTACAGCTACGGCGAGGGCTGCGTGCAGTATATTCCCGGCAGCTGCCTGTTGCGCGGCGTTGGCGGGGATTACACCCGGGCTTCGCTGGCGGTAAGCTGGCGGCGGACGCTGATCGACCCGATCGGCCAGGTTTGGACGCCGTTTGCCTCGCTCCGCGGCGACCTCGGCTTCATGGGCCTCAACAACAGCAAATACGTCTACGCGCCGAACGATCTCAACGTTTACGGCAATGACAAGCAGCGCTTCTTCCTGTCTGACAATACCAACATCGCCGCGCGGATGATGCCGATGGTCGGCGTCGAATATCGCTATCCGTTCGTCGCGCGCCATGCCGGGTTCACTCATCAGGTCGAGCCGATTGCCCAGCTGATCGTCCGCCCCAACGAGACCCGCATCGGCCGCTTCCCAAACGAGGATGCGCATAGCCTGGTGTTCGACGACACGCTGCTGTTCGCGCGCGACAAGTTCTCCGGTTTTGACCGGGTGGAAGGCGGGGTGCGCGCCAATGTCGGCGTTCAGTATACGCTGACCTCTGATTCCGGCGCCTATGCCAACATGCTGTTCGGCCAGTCCTATCACCTGTCCGGGCGCAATTCCTTCGCCCAGACGGACATGATAAACACCGGGCTGAACAGCGGGCTTGAGTCACGGCAGTCCGATTTCGTCTCGCGCATCACGGTTGCCCCAGGTTCGGCGTTCAACGTCACGGCGCGCGGCCGCTTCGATGAAAAGACCTTTGCGCTCAAGCGCATGGAAGTTGGGGCGACGGCCACCCTCGGGGCTGTGTCGGTGAATGCCGGCTATGCCCGCCTGGCACCGCAACCTCTGCTGGGATACAATCTGCGCCGCGAAGGCATGATCCTTGGCGTTGCAGTGCAGCTGCCGTCCAGCTGGTATGTGAGCAGCGGCGTCAGTTTCGATATGGACCGTTACCTTTCTGACCGTTCGTATCACCTCTCCAACCCGACGCTGTATCCGACCTACCGGAACACGCCGTTCCGCGTCGCATCGCTGTCGCTTGGCCTCGGCTATCGCGATGAATGCACGGATTTCTCGCTGACCTATTCCAGGTCGCGCAGCGATACGGTGCTTGATGGAACGGTGAAGACCGGGTCTGTTTTCCTGTTCCGGCTGGAACTCAAGCACCTTGGCCAGGCACAATATCGCCTGTCATCCGGCCTGGCGGATACATCCGGGCAGGCCGATGGCCTGGGCAGGTAAGGACAGCCCCATGAACAACGCCTTGAGAGCCGCCCGCATGACTGTTGCCCTTCTCGCCACGGCGCTGCTCCTGGCTGTCGCTGGCCCTGCTCGCGCCCAGTCAGTGGCCGCTTTCGTCAATGGCGAGCCGATCACCACCTATGATCTTGAGCAACGGATGAAGATCAACGGTGCGATGGGGCGGCGCGGGCTGTCACGCCAGCAGACGCTGCAGGAACTGGTTGACGACAAGCTGAAGATCATCGAGGCGCGGCGTATCGGCTATCGATTGTCTGACGACAATGTCGAAGAGCAGGTCACGCGCATTGCCCGCCAGAACCGGCAGAGCACCCTCGAATTCATGCAGAATCTGGCCAAGGTCGGCATCGATTCCAATGCCTACCGGGCCAAGCTGCGCGCCGATTATTCGTGGGAACTGGCCACCAGTCACAAGTTTCGCACCTCTGGCGCTGCCTCCGGCAGTGAGGTCGATTCGATCTTCCAGTCGAAGGTGCGCGACGGCGGTGCCAAGGTCACCGATTACGTGTTGCAGTCGGTCGTGTTCGTGGTTGGCACCGGCGTCAGCCCCGCCACGCGCGAACGTGAGGCCAATGGCGCCCGCAGCCGGTTTGATGGCTGCGAGAACGGGATCGAGCCGCTGCGTCAGATGCGCGATGTCGCGATCAAGTCGCCGGTCAAGCGTTCGTCCAATACCCTGTCGCCGCAGCTCGCAGCGGTGCTGGCCAAGACGCCTTCGGGCAAGATGACACCGCCATTCCGTTCAGACCAGGGCATTGAACTCATCGCCGTCTGTGAAAAGACCGAGCGGGTCGACACTGCGGCCGCCCGCTCCCAGGCCGAAGAAGAGGTGGCGGCCAAGAAGCGGGTCTCCGAAACGGACACCTATCTGAAGTCGCTGCGCAGCAAGGCCGTCATCCAGTATCGCTGATCGGTCGGCAGCCATGGCGCAGATCGATGACCTCCCGCCGCTGCGCGCGGTCATTGCCGCTCATGGTCTGGAGGCGCGCAAGGCGCTCGGCCAGAACTTCCTGCTCGATCTCAATCTGACCGCAAGGATTGCCCGCGCCGCCGGCCCGCTTGCCGGCCGGACCGTGCTTGAAATCGGCCCCGGCCCGGGTGGGTTGACGCGCGCGCTGCTCGCCGCCGGAGCAGAGCGGGTGGTTGCGATCGAACGGGACGCCCGTTGCCTGCCGGCGCTGGCGGAGATCGCCGCACGTTATCCTGGCCGCCTCACGGTGATCGAGGGCGACGCGCTGACGATCGACCCCCGCCCCTGGCTCAACGGCTCCCCCGTGCGCATCGTCGCCAACCTGCCCTACAATGTCGGCACCGCTTTGCTGGTCGGATGGCTGGCGGCGCCGCAATGGCCGCCGTTCTGGGAGAGCCTCACCCTGATGTTCCAGCGCGAGGTCGCAGAGCGCATCGTCGCCGGGCCAGAGCGCCCGGCCGATTACGGACGCCTCGGCGTCCTGGCCGGCTGGCGCAGTCATGCCCGCATCCTGTTCGACGTGCCGGCGGCGGCGTTCACCCCGCCGCCCAAGGTCACCTCGTCGGTTGTCGAGCTGCTTCCCCGTCCTTCGCCCCTGCCCTGCGCCTTGACGGCGCTGGAAGCCGTAACGGCGGCAGCCTTCGGACAGCGGCGCAAGATGCTGCGGCAGAGCCTCAAGGGGCTGGGCGATGCACCGGCTCTGTTGGCCACTGCCGGAATTGACGAGACACGGCGCCCCGAGACGCTGACAATTGCCGAATTCGTCGCCCTGGCACAGGCCCTTTCGGCGCGGCCCTGACAGCCTCACAGCGCCCTGGCCTGCGCCTCCAGCAAACTTTCCAGGTCGCGATCGAGTTCGCTGACCAGTTCGGCCAGACCGGCACGCCGGCTGCGCTTCAGCCGCTCGGCATTGAGAATGGCCTGCAATTCGGCAAAGCAGCGGTCAAGATCATCATTGATCAGCACGTAGTCGTAATCCTGCCAGTGGCGGATTTCGTTCAGCGCCGTCCTGAGCCGCCGGTTGATGGTGGCGGTATCGTCTTCGGCGCGGCGTTGCAGGCGCAGATGCAACTCGCGGATCGACGGCGGCAGGATGAACACGGTCGCCATGTCGTCGCGCATCGCCGCGTAAAGCTGCAGCGTGCCCTGCACGTCAACGTCGAACAGGACATCGCGCCCCTCGGCCAGGGCCTTTTCCACCGGCGCTCTGGGCGTTGCGTAGAAATTGCCATGCACCTCGGCCCATTCGAGCAACTCGCCACGCTCGCGCATCAGGCCGAACTCCTCGACCGAACGGAAATGGTAGTGCACGCCGTCCACCTCGCTCGGGCGCCGCTTGCGCGTCGTCACCGAGACCGACATCGAAATGTCCTTGGCGGTTTGCAGCAGCAGCCGGCTGAGCGTCGACTTGCCGGCGCCGGAGGGAGAGGCGATCACGAGCATCACGCCGCGACGGGATGCGGGGGGGGACGTGGCGTTGGCCATGGCTCACTCGATGTTCTGGATCTGCTCGCGGAATTGCTCGACCAGCGCCTTCAGGTCAAGTCCGACCCGGGTCAGCGCGATGTCATTGGCCTTGGAACACAGCGTATTGGCTTCCCGGACGAATTCCTGGGTTAGGAAATCAAGCTTGCGCCCGACCGGTTCGGCGGCATTGACCAGCGCACGCGCCGCATCGACATGAGCGCGAAACCGGTCGATCTCTTCCCGGATATCGACGCGGGCGGCGATCAGCGCCGCCTCCTGATGCAGCCGCTGCGGATCGAGCCCGTCGGCCGAGTCCATCAGCGCGGCAATCTGGGTCCTGAGCCGGGCCTTGATCGCTGCCGGGCGGGCTGCATCCGCCGCCTCGGCTGCGGCAATGCCCCGCTGCATGGCGTCGATCTGCTGCAGGACCACGTCCTTCAGTGCCGCCCCTTCGCTGTGCCGGGCGGCAATCAACCCTTCGAGCGCCGCATCGAAACAGGCGAATGTGGCCGCGCGCGCCGCTTCATCGAGCGCCTCGGGTTCCACCGGGCCGGATTCGAGGATACCCGGAACCCGCAGCAGATCCCCCACCGTGGCGGCGGCGAGATTGGCCATCCAGGCCAGCTTTTCCGCCTGCGCGGCAACATCGAGAAACGTCTGTTCGTTGATCCGCACGGTCCCGGCTGGGCTCTCCCGCCTGATTGTCAGCCCGATCTGCACGGTGCCGCGTGCCAGCCGCTTCTGCGCCCGCGTGCGCAAATCCTGCTCCAGCCCATCAAACGGAGCCGGCAGCCGAAAGCGCATATCCAGCCCGCGGCCATTGACGCTGCGCATTTCAAACGCCAGCGCATAGGCGCCGGCAACGCCGCTGGCCCGCGCAAATCCGGTCATGCTGGCGAGTGCCATGCGATCGCTCCCAGTTCAGATGAAAGCCAGTGTTTCTGATTCTCGTGCCGGTCGGAAAGGCCCGGCAATAGGTCAGCGCAGCGCCGGCACCGACTTCGATGAATTGAGATCGAAGGAGCGGTTGTTGAGCGGGTCGATGCGCGTGCCCTGGCTGGCATCGCCGCCACCGCGCCGCTGCATGTCCGCCGAGGGCGGCACAGGGGCAAAGCCCTGTCGCTGCGACGAGTTGGCAGGCTGGCCGCCCGGTAACGGCCCGCGCGGCACCGTCTGGGACGAATTGAGGTCGAAGGACCGGTTGTTGAGCGGATCGAGCGCTGTGCCTGCGGTCGGATCGCCGCGACTGCTCACCGCGCCGGTGGTCTCGCCTGCCGGTGACTGGGTGCGGGCGCCCGGAACCGGGGCGCGGGAGGGC
>DAOMXG010000093.1:0-9318 GCA_035436995.1 Beijerinckiaceae bacterium | reverse complement strand
ACAGCTGCACGGTCTGCCCCTGCGGCGAGGTCAGGCGGGCTGTCGCGCCTCCGGCCAGCCCTTCCGGCAGCCAGATCTGCAGGATGTTGCAACTGGCATCGTCAGGCATGATTTCCCAGGTCACGGATGCATCGCCGCTGGCCAGCATGGACGCGGTCCAGCAGGCATGCGTGCTCGACTGATAGGCATTGCCTGCCGGCACGACGATCACGAACGGTGCAGCAGGGTAGACACCGCTCCACAGGGCGTGCAGCTCGGTCATCGCCTTTTCAATCGGGGCATTGCCATCGTGAGGGCCGGCGTGGAAGCCGTAGCTCAGGTTGATCACCAGCGGCGGCATCGGCCGGCCATCCTCCGGATCGGAGAGATCTTCGGTGCGGGCGATGATGAACCGCATGGCATCCACCGCATGTCCGGAAAGCGAGGCGCCGGTGCGGTCCTCCACCGCCACGCTCGGCAGATGCACCGCGATGACAGGGTTATGGCCGGCGTCGGCCGCCGGATCGACAACGTTGCCCAGAACATGGGCGCCATGCGTCGTCGTGTGCTGGGTCCAGTAGGTGCCGAGGCGGGCCGGAACGAACAGAGCGGCCATGCGATAGAAGCGGTCCTCATCGCCTCCCGCCCGTCGCATGATGCGGCGGATGGCGGTAGCCGACAGTTCGGCACCATAGCGGAATTCGGTCGGGCGGCTGAGGCCATTATGCGCGCTGGCACGCACCGGGCTGCCATCCTGCACCCAGACAGACAGCAGCCGCGGCGGCGCGACGGTGGCCCCATCGGGCGCAATGCCGCTGTAAAGGGGGATGGCCAGCGGCAGGCCATAGTCAATCACACCGGTGACGACCTTCGCTTCCGGCAGCGAATAGTCGATGGCCACGCCGGCTTCGCGGTCGTCCGCAGGTGGCTCGCTGACATCCGGCGTGATGCACAGCGTGATTTCGTCGAACAATGCCTGAACCTTCGGTTCGGCCAGCAGCCATTGGAAGAAATCGGGCGTTGCCAGCGCAGTGCAATAGCGCGCCCGGTTCCAAGGGCCGCGTGCGCCGGTGTAACACCGGGGAACGGCCAGCGCCTGTTGCCACCGACGGTGGGTGACCGGCTTGCCTTTGAAGACAAACACCGGCCCTGTTTCGGTGGAGCCGGGGAAGTCCGGAAGGTCCTGGGCCGTTATCCCGGCCGCCAGGCGGATCAGCACAAGAATGCGGTGATCGGCTGGCCGGTTCTCGGGGCGAATCCAGTCGGCCAGCGGATCCATTGCGAGCGGCAGCCCCTGATAGGCACTGGTGCCGGTGGTCCAGAGCATCGCGTGTCTCCTTGATGGGGTCAGGACAGGGCGAATTCCGTCAGGACCACTCGTCGAGCGCCTTGCTCCACAATGCGCCGAGCAGGGCGGAGCGCGGAAATGCCAGGCCGTTCATCTGGCTCAGGCCGGGCACGGGCGTTGCTGCTGCGCCGCCCCCGCCAGGCAACATCTGGCCGACGAGGTCGGCATAATCGAAGAAGCCATCATGCTGCGCCGGATTGCAGAACACGGCGGCGTCGAATGCCCATTCGTGGCAGCCGCCGCCGGCGCCATCGAGACACTGGTCAACCAGGAACAGGCCCAGCGTTGTGCCAAGTGCGGCGCCAGCCGCGTTGTCGACCGGAAAATGCACACCCGCCACGGTCCGGTTGTAGGCGATGCGGTCGGCAAGTTTGAACAGCCGGTCACGATAGGCGGGATCGCGCTCGGGCGCCGGAGAGCGCCGCAGCAGCTCCCACAGAATCGTCGCCATGGCGAAATTCTCGGTGGCATGGCCACTGGGCAGCGTTGCATGCAGCGGGGTGGGGATCACCGGGTTGATCTGCGGTGACATCTCGTTCGGACGCGGCAGCGAGAAAGCGTGCTTGAAGGCCATCTCGACAAAAACCGACAGACGGAATGCCACCATCATCAGTTCCAGCGTCCAACGCTTGCGTTCGGGCGACAGCGGCACGATGGCGCCATAAAAGCCGATCGGCAGAACGATTTGGTCAATGATCTCATGCAGGCGATCGCCGCGCAGCACCGCGGCATTGGCCACCAGCGGCAATTGCTGGCTAACGAGGCTGGCGATGGTCGGCGGGTTGATGGTGAACAGAGGATCGTATTGCTGCACCAGAATCGGCGCGGCGCCGGTCGTGCTCCAGGTTTGCTGCCCGGCCAGCACCATAAACTGATCGGGCGCCCCCGGCTTCTTTCCGAAAGCAAGACGCGGGAACAGGTCCGCATCGAGAATTCGGGCCCGCACATCCGCCGACCAGCGGCCAAGATCAAGGCGTGCCGCTGCCGGAATTGCAGTCGGGGCATGAGCCGGGGGTTGATACAGCCCGGCAATGGCATCGTGCGTGGTGAGGATTGAGCCCGGTCCACCGCTCAGCGAGCCCGAAAGACCGTTGAGCCCGTTGAGGCCATTGAGGCCGTTGAGGCCGTTGAGACCATTCAGGCCATTGAGGCCGTTGAGGCCGTTGAGACCATTGAGCCCGTTGAGCCCGTTCAATCCATTGAGGCCGTTGAGGCCGTTCAATCCGTTCATGAATGTCATGGTCAGAATAGCTCCCGATGTCAGGAGTCCGGTATGCCGGCCCCCTTCAAGCCCTCAGCAAGCCGCCGGCCGACATCATAGTCAGCCGCCGGCGATTGTCTCAGCCAGCGATGGACGGTCAATTCCGGATCGACCCGGAGCAATGCCTTCGCCGCTGCACGCGCCTCGTCGTGCTGCCCCAGATGAAACAGCGCCGACGTGCGGACACGAGACGGGGAAGGATAAAGCCGATTGGCGCGGATGGCCTCATCCGCATGGGTGATGGCCTCCGGGTATTTTCCAGCCGAAAACGCAGCAGAGGCCGCGATGGCCTCAAAATAGTAGCGGTGCGGGTCAACCGGCGAAAGCAGACGGGCCTTGCGGCTTATCTGATAGGATTCTTCGCCACGGTCAGTGAAGGTTAGCAGCGCAGCCTTGTGCAGCAACGCAAATGTGTCGTTCGGGTTGAGGTTGGCAGCGCATTCAAGCAGTTGCGAGGCGGCCTCGAAATCGCGGCCGAAATTGGTTTCAATCAGCCCCGCCACCGCCAGCGCCAGCGGCGTGTCGGCTTCAAGATCAAGCGCGCGGCGCGCCAGTTCGCGGGCTTGCAGTCCGTCTTTTTCGGGATCGGTCGAAAAGCCCTTCTGCACCTTGATCGTATACCAGCAGGCAAGCCAGGCCGCGGGCAGTCCCTCGCGCGGATGCCGATCCATCAGGGTTTGCAGCACGTTCGCGGCAAAGAAGAAATCGTCTTCCTGCGGCCGGTGCATCATCCCGACCGCTCCGAGCAACAGCGAATGACTCTCGAGATTGGGCAAAGTCTGGCGCTTGAGCCGCTGCACCTCGGAGCGCAGAACCGCATGCAACAGGCGCGCGGTGAAGCTTTCAAAGCCGCGGAAGTCCGGAGCAACCAGCGCATCGGCCGGAAGCGAGAAGCGTTCCTCGATCAGCACCAGACCGGACTTGCGTTCCATCAGTTCAAGCGTGGTGCGCATGCGGCCGAAGGACAAGGCATAGCTGCCGGAGACGATGTAATCTGCCCCAAGTGCTTGTGCCGCCTTGGTCGGATCGAGCCGGCTTGCGCTGACCATCGTCGCCGACATGCGGGAGATGACGTTGAGATAGGGCGAGCCCGAAAGGTCGGCGATCAGCGTGTCGGCAATGATGTCGCCCAAGGCATCGCTCGCTCCTTCGCCATGCAGCCGGACCAGCGGCAGGATGGCAATCGTCGGCACCAGCGAGACCGGGTGTCGTGCCAGCGCCGGTGCCCGGGCGATGCTTCCGACCGGGCGTAGCGCATAGGCGCGCACCGGTTTGTCGATATGCTTGAGAAAGCACGCTCCCAGGTCCTCGATCACCGCATCGATGCCATCGGTCAGGTCGGCGGCGACTGCATCCGAGGCGATGACGCTGTCGGGCTGGCCAAGCCCGGTCAGGCGTGCCGCAAGATTGACCGCCTCGCCGTAGATGTCCTTGTCGTCGGCGTAATAGGTGCCCTTCGACAGGCCAATACGCACGACGACCGGCCGTTCGGCGCCGGCATTGGCGCTGGCCAGCCGCGCCTGGGTTTCGAACGCCGCCTTGAGCGCGGCACGCGCATCGGCAAATTCACCGATGAGACCGTCGCCGGTCGAGCGGACAAGCCGTCCGTTGTGCTGCTGGAGGATGGCCTCGACACCGCTGCGCTGGTGCAGCCAGCGCGCTATGAAGGCACCCCCGTCCTCGGCGATCAGGCGCACTGATTCGACCACATCGACAAAGGCGATGATGCCCCGGTGCAGCCGCAATCCGGTCGACGCCATAAAACCCGTTTGATCGTCGCTCCGGTCGTCCATGCCCCGCCTGTAAGCCCCGGCGGTCAGTGTATTACACTCCAGCCAAGGACCCAACGGCTTCTTCGTTGGCGCAGCGAATTACGAAACCGTCAGCGGCTTTCGGCCGAAAGCAGTGCAGTGACAGCCTCGCTGAGGAGAGTGGCCGGATCGATGCCGACAGCAGGCGTCAGCCTGCCCGATCCGGCCAGCGTGGCGACGCCATGGGCCAGCGCCCAAATCTTCAGCGCAAGCCCGTAGGCAGCCTCGGCCGGCATGCCGCTTTTCGACAACGTGGCGGAAACGCCCTGGATCAGCGTGTTGAACGCCGTCTCGCCGGCCGCCGCCAGGCCAGGGTCGGTATAGGAGACCGTGGAGGAGAACATGGCTGCGTAGGCACCCGGGCGCTCGCGGGCAAAATCGAGATAGGCCCGTCCCATGCCGCGCAATCCGTCCACGCCCGAGCCCGCTACCGCCGCCCCTGCCTTCAGCCGTGCAGCAAAGTCCTCAAAACCGCGATGCGCCACCGCGCCGATCAGCGCATTGAGGTCGGCGTAATGGCGATAGACCGCCGCAGAACTGACGCCAGCCATGCGCGCCATCTCCGACAGCGACAGGTTTGCCGGGCCACGCTCAGCGATCAGCGTCTCGGCGGTATCGAGCAGCGTCAGCTTGAGATGCCCATGGTGGTAACTGTCGCGCGCCTTGCGGGCGGCGAAAAACCCCAATGGTCCCTTCGGGCAGACACGATCCATTGCGCGGTGGTAGCGCAAATGCCGGGAGTATGCCAAGTGTCGGCGCGATCGCGGGGGCGCAACCCCGACAGTCAGGGGCCATCATGCTGCGTGCGCTTGATCTCTGCGAAGCCCTCGAAGCAGGCGACCTGGCTGCGACCACCATCGTGGAATGGATTGCCGAGGCGGTAGCGGAACGCGAGGCCGGTCTCAGCACTTTCGCCCATCTCGATCTCGACCGGTTGCGCCTCGAAGCGCGGCAACCGGCGTCGGGGCCGCTCGGCGGCCTGCCGGTGGCCTTCAAGGACATTATCGATACCGCCGATGCGCCGACCGAATACGGCTCGCCCATCTATCACGGCTGGCGTCCCCGGGCCGATGCGCCGATCGTCTGCCAGACACGCGCCGCCGGCGGGCTGATGCTGGGCAAGGCGGTCACCACCGAGTTTGCCTTTCTCGAACCGGCGATCACCCGCAATCCGCACGATCCGGCGCGCACGCCGGGCGGTTCCTCGTCCGGTTCGGCTGCCGGGGTCGCGGCCGGATTGATGCCGCTGGCCTTCGGCACCCAGACAGGCGGGTCGGTGATTCGCCCGGCCAGCTTCTGCGGCGTCGCGGCGATCAAGCCGTCCTATCGGCTGCTGCCTATGGTCGGCATCAAGCCGGGCGCCTGGACGCTCGATACACTCGGGTTGTTCGGTGCGCGCGTTGCCGATATCGCCTTCGGCCTGTCGGCAATCACGGGGCGTGACCTCAGGGTGGACGGACGGGATTTCGGCACGCCGACCTTCGGGGTCACGCGCATGCCGTTTGCCGGTGCGGCGGCGCCCGAGGCAGAGGCCGCGCTGGTGCGGGCGATCGCGGCGGTTGAAAAGTCCGGCGGCCGCATCGTCGAGGTGGATTTCGGCGCTCCCGTCGTCGAGGCGCAGGCTGCCCATGCAACGATCTACAACTACGAGGGCGGGGTGGCCCTGGCCTGGGAGATCGCTCATCACCGCGACCGGCTGTCGGCCATCCTGAAGCAGAAATTCGCGCCGGAGGTGCCGATCACGATTGCCGATTATGATCATGCGCGCGGCATTGCCAAACGTGCCCGGCGGGCCGCCCGTGAGCTGTTCGCAGGTTTCGATGCGCTGATCACCTTTGCCGCGCCGGGCGCCGCGCCGGATCGCAGCACAACCGGGGATGCAGCGTTCAACAAGCTTTTCACCCTGCTTGGAACGCCGGCTGTCAATGTGCCGGGATGCAAATGCTCCGTTAATATGCCGGTCGGATTGCAGGTTGTCGCAGCCTTCGGGCAAGATCATCGGGCGCTTGCGGCAGCGCATTTTCTGGAACAGGCGCTGAATAGTTGATAAAATTCACATAAAATTTTATCTATGCTTGTTTTATGTTTCCAAGTATATGAATTTTAAGCATATTATATTTTTTCATGTGGCCTTGTGCATGGGCTCTGGCGCCGCTCTTCACAAACGTAAATTTTTTGCTAACATGCGGGTCAGGCAACAGACGAAGGAGCTTTTCCATGGGTCTGACCTTGAGACTGGATCTTTTGGCGTTGATCGCGTCGTTCGGTGTTCTTGCTGCCATTCTCATCGGCGCATTGTAGTCTCCGGGCCGGTTGGCCTGTTGCATGGGTGATTGGGCCGCCTTCGGGCGGCCTTTGTTTTGGCAAAACGATGATGTCACGCCGGCCTGAGGCGCAGGATCAGGCCATCGGCCGCGTCGGTTAAGAGATTGATGAATCCGTCCGGGCCCTGCCTTATGTCGCGATAGCGGTGGCCGAGGCCAGCGAGCAGGCGTTCCTCCGCGACGATCCGGTTGTTCTCGACGGTGAGCCTGGCGACCAGTGACCCCGCCAGCGCCCCGATGAACAGGCTGCCGCGCCAGTGCGGAAAAGCGTCGCCGGTGTAAAACATCATGCCGGAGGGGGCGATGGACGGATCCCAGTAATGGATCGGCTGTTCCATGCCGTCCTTGCGGGGCCCGATGCCAATCTTCGCGCCGGAGTAATCGCGGCCATAGGTGATGACCGGCCAGCCGTAGTTGCGGCCGGGCTCGGGAATGTTGATCTCGTCGCCGCCCATGGCACCGTGTTCCACGGTCCAGAGCGCGCCGGTCTCCGGGTGCAGCGCCGCGCCCTGGATGTTGCGATGGCCGACGGACCAGATTTCCGGCAGGATGCCCGGCTTGCCGATGAAGGGATTGTCGCGCGGAGCGGCGCCATCGGTGTGGATGCGCACGACCTTGCCGTAGTGGGTGGACAGATCCTGCGCCCGGTCCATCTGGCCGCGTTCGCCCAGGCCGACAAAGAGCGTGCCATCGCGTCCCGCAACGATGCGCGAGCCGAAATGCACCGGGCCGCCGGAGGCCGGCTGCTGGCGAAAAATGACCTTCACATCGTCAAGGCGCGTCGCATCGGCGGATAGCCGGGCTCGGGCGACAGAGGTGGCGGCACCGCCGTCACGCGGCTCGGCATAGCTGAAGTAGAGCGTCCGGCTGGTGGCAAAATCGGGCGCAAGGCAGAGATCGAGCAGGCCACCCTGGCCGCGTGCCCAGACCGCAGGGACGCCGGCGAGCGGCGCAGAGACAGCGCCATTGCTCGAGACAAGTCGCATCCGGCCCGGCCGTTCGGTGACCAGCATGCGGCCATCGGGCAGGAAAGCCAGCGCCCAGGGGTTGGCAAGACCGGTGGCGAGCGTTTCCAGAGCCGCGCCGGCCATGACGCGCGCCGGCCGTTGCGCCAGAGCAGGGCGAGCGAGAGCGAGGGTGAGCAGGCCAAGGCTGGTTCGGCGCGTGAGGGACATGGGGAGTTTCCGGTTGCCGATGGGACGGTAGCCCTTATCGCGCGGCATGCAAACACGGCTGCGCTTCTGCGGCAAACCGCCCCGGTTGCCGGTCACGTTAAGGAAAAAAGCGCGTGGACGTGGACGAATATGCTGACTGTGCATACCCTGCTGACGGTTCATGCATCCGAAATCAGGCCCAGGAGGCGCTCATGTCCCGACATCTTGCCCGATTCCGCGCGGCGGCACTCGCCGGCACCATGCTGATCCTTCCCGCCGCAGCCCAGCAGGCGGCTCCCCCTGTCGCGGTTCCCGCTTTGCCGGCTGCGCCTCCGGCCGCCGTTCTGGCGCCTGCGGCTGACGCCAAGGTGATCGTGGTCGGTTCTGTGGTGCAATTGCGCTCCGGTGGTCCGAAGCTGACCGTCGTGGACCTCGCGCCGACCGTTGCGACCGTACAATGGTATGTCGACAACAGTTTCAAGAAGGAGAGCTTCCCGATCGCCGCCCTCAAGCTCGTTGATGCGTCCGATGATGATGACGAGGAAGAGGACGACGACGAGGATGAGGACGAGGACGAATAGGCAGGCGCATCGTCGCGCTCAACTCTTGACCAGTCCGCAGGTTTTCCTGCCGCCGTAGAGCCTGCCTTCCTGCCAGCAGCCGTCCTGCCGGCAGGTGTTCAGTTTGGGCGTGCAGTGATCATCGACGCAATTGGCATCCTGCGGCGCGCGCATGCGGCAACGGTTGGCGCACATCGTCTGGAAACTCGAACAGGTCTTGCCTTGCGCCACAAGTGTTGGTGCTCCAGCCTCGGCTGACAGACCTGTGGCGCAAAAAGCCAACACCGCCAGTATGACCGATACCTTCATCGCTTGCTCCTTCCCCGTTCTGACCATCTTGGGCGCGCGCAGGTAAAATCGCAAGCTGCCGGCACTGACTTTAAGGCAGCGCCGCGCTGGCCCCTTGTCCTTGACTTCAAGGCGCCCGAAGAGCAGCATCCGGCGTGTCCAATGGAGACTGCCATGCTGCGTTCCGTTGCACTTGTCACCTTCATCGTCATGCCGACTGCCGCAGTTTTTGCGGAGGGGACGTCGCGCTTTCCTGAACGGCGCGGAGCCGTGCAGCCCAAGCTGCCGCCCTGCGAGTGCCGCGCCGAAGGTCGCCGCTGGGGAGAAGGCCAGCAAGTCTGCCTCGATCTGACCGGCAAGCGGCGGATGTATGTCTGTGCCGTGCAGCAGAACGTCACGACCTGGATGGAAACCAATCCAACCTGCCCTGATAGCTGAGAATTAGATCACGCCGCATTTTGATGGAATCATCAAAATGCGGATAACGTGATCGGTATCAATAAGTTAGAGCATGTCTTCTGCGATTGACCGGTATCCACTTAGAGCACTTTCCGATCAGATTGAATCGTTGCGATGACCAGTTTCGGGCCAAG
>DAOMXG010000092.1:0-9375 GCA_035436995.1 Beijerinckiaceae bacterium | reverse complement strand
GGTTTCGGAGGTCGAGCGATGCGCCACCATCGCGCCCCGCCGCATCACCGAGACATGATCGGTGATCGACATGATCTCCTTGAGCTTGTGGGTGATGATGAGGATGGTCCGGCCCTGCCGTTTCAATTCGGCCAGAACCTCGAACAGCTGACTGGCCTCGGCCGGGGTGAGCACGCCGGTCGGCTCGTCGAGAATTAGGATATTGGCGCCGCGATACAGCGCCTTGATGATCTCGACGCGTTGCTGCAGGCCGACGGACAATTCGCCGACAACCGCATCGGGATCGACCACAAGGCCGTAGTCGCGGCCGAGGCGGCGGATTTCCTCGCGCGCCCTGTCGAGTCCACGGTCGATCAGCGCAGCGCCCTCGGCGCCAAGCAGGACGTTTTCAGCCACCGTCATCGGCTCGACCAGCATGAAATGCTGATGGACCATGCCGATCCCCGCAGCAATCGCATCGGCCGAGGAGCGGATGCGCACCGGCCGCCCGTCGATGCGGATATCCCCCTTGTCCGCCTCGTAGAAGCCGTAGAGGATCGACATCAGCGTCGATTTGCCGGCCCCGTTCTCGCCGATGATGCCGTGGATCGAACCTTTGCGCACCGCCAGATCAATCGCCCTGTTGGCATGAACCGCACCAAAGCGCTTGTCGATTCCGGCAAGTTCGATGGCAAGATCGCTCATAGCGTCACCACCATGCCGTCGAAGGCGCGTTCGGCGTCCAGCGGGCCGGCATGGGCCAGCATCGGCGGCCCCATATGGGTGAGGATCAGCCGCCGGGCGGTCAGCCGCGCGCGGTTGTCGGCAATCGTCTGCCAGTCGAGATGGCTGGCGATCCGCGTCGCCGGCGTGTAACATTCGCACAGAAATACATCGGCGCCGGCGGCCAGCGGAACCAGAGCCTCGGTCCATGAAGTATCGCCGGAGAAGGCCAGCACCTTGCCGTCCGCCTCGAACCGATAGCTCTGGCACGGACCGGCGCGTTCGTCATGCACGGCCGGGAATGCCGTCACTGCCATGCCGCACAGGGTGAGTGGCGCTCCTGGGGAAATTTCCCCGGTCTCGATCGGGAAATCCTGCGGGCCATCCCAAAACCCGGGAAAAGTCGTCTCGACGATGGCGCGGCAGCGCTCGGCAAGACCTTTGGGCCCTGCGATCCTGAGCGGCGTGCGGCGGCGGCTGACAAAGCGCGCATCGAGAATGAAAAACGGCAGGCCGGCGAAATGATCGCCGTGGAAATGCGTCACCAGAATCGTGTCGATGGCATTGCGGTCAATCCCGGCACGATTGAGCGCCAGCATCGTGGTCGCGCCGCAATCCACCAGCATCGACCCGCCAGGCCCGTCCAGCTTCAGGCAGGTGTTGAACCGCCCACCGGAACAGAAGGCATCGCCCGAGCCGAGAATGGTGAGTTGCATCGCCTGTTCCACTTGCGATCCGGGCGCAGGACGCGCGCCCGGACCTCCATCATGCCATTGCTCCGGCTTCTGTGTCTTATTGCACAGGGCACTTCTGATCCGACATGTAGTCGTGCACCTTGATGGCGCCGGACTTGATGTCGGCTTCTGCCTTGGCCGCAGCGGCTTTCATTGCATCGGTGATCAACCCCTTGTTGTGATCGTCGAGCGCCCAGGCAACACCGCCTTCGGCAAGGCCGAGCACGGTGACGCCGGGCTTCCACTTGCCCTCATGCGCCTGCATCAACGTGTTCTCGACCGCCACCTCGACGCGCTTGAGCATGGAGGTCAGGACTTTGCCGGGTTGCAGGGCGTTCTGGTTGGAATCAACGCCGATTCCGAGCTTGCCGGCATCGGCCACGGCGCGCAGAACGCCAATGCCGGTGGCGCCGGCTGCGTGGTAGATCACGTCAGCGCCGCGATCCATCTGGCTTTTCGCCAGTTCGCCGCCCTTGACCGGATCGTTGAAGGCCGCGCCGGTCGTGCCGGTCATGTTCTGGATGATCTCGGCCGCCGGATTGCCGGCCTTGACGCCCTGCACGTAACCGCAGGCGAATTTGCGGATCAGCGGAATATCCATGCCGCCGACGAAGCCGACCTTGCCGGACTTGGACGCCTTGGCGGCCAGCAGACCGACGAGATAGCTGCCTTCATGCTCCTTGAAGACGATCGACTGCACGTTCGGCAGGTCAATGACAAAATCGATGATGGTGAAGCGGGTTTTCGGAAATTCCTCGGCAACCTTCTTCAGCGCTGCGCCGTTGGAAAAGCCGGTGGCGATGATGGGATCCTGCCCGTCGCGCGCAAAGCGACGGAACGCCTGTTCGCGCTGGGCATCGTTCTGCACCTCGAATTCACGGTAGGCGATGCCGGTCTTCTTCTTGAAGGCTTCGGCGCCGGTGTAGCTCGCCTCGTTGAACGACTTGTCGAACTTGCCGCCGACATCGAAGGTCACGGCGGGCTTGATCGCGGTCTGGGCCAGCGCGGGGCCGGCGGCAAGCGCCAGCACGGCTGCGAAAGTAGCAAATCGGATGGTCATGTATGTCTCCCTGGTCCGCTCGTGAGGCAGACTTGCTGCAGCATGGCCGCGACGGCCCGCAGAGTCCAGTGGGCTTGTCTTCAGGCTGGGGACGATACGCCAACCGGTACGTACTCTCCGCCCGGCATCGGACGCGGCACCCCGGTGGTCGTCGGAAGGCTGAGCGGAAGCCCCTTCAGCGACCGCACCGCCAGCCAGGCAAAGCATTGCGCTTCCAGCGCATCACCGTCCCAGCCGACCGCCTCGACAGGGACCACCGGCACACCAAGCCGCGCGGCAAAGCGCTGCATCAGCGTTGCGTTGTGCCGGCCGCCGCCGGTGACCAGCCAGCGCAGCGGAGCCGCTGGAAGATGCGGCAGGATGGCGGCTGTCGCCTCCACCGTGAACGCCGTCAATGTCGCAACACCATCGGCATCGCTGAGGCCATCCACGGCGGCGGCAAGCGCATGAAAGGCGTTGCGGTCGAGCGACTTGGGCAGGGACGCGGCAATAAACGGGTGCGCCAGCAGCCGCGCCAGCGTTGCCTGTTCAACTTGGCCGGAAGCGGCAAGCGCGCCATCGCGGTCGAAGGGTTCACCCCGGCGCCGCAGCATGAAATCGTCGATCAGCGCGCTCGCCGGGCCGGTGTCGCAGGCCAGCACCGTCTCGCCGTCGATATAGGAAATGTTGGCGACACCGCCGAGGTTGAGTACCGCCAGCGGACAGGCAAGTCCGGTTGCCAGCGCCCGATGGAACAGCGGCACCAGCGGCGCCCCCTGCCCGCCTGCCGCGACATCGGCATGGCGGAAGCGATAGACCACATCAATGCCGAGGCGCCGGGCGGCGCGTGGACCATCCAGCAACTGCCGCGTCAGCCGCCGGGCGGGCGCGTGAAACACCGTCTGGCCATGAAAGCCGACGATGCCGACAGCCTCGCGCGACTGGCCGGTCTGGTCAAGAAAGGCTTCTACCGCCGCGCAATGGGCATCGGTGACCGCAGCTTCCAGAGCCGCACAATCCCCGTCGGCAGCGCGCGCCGGATCGGCAATCAGGCCCTGAAGCTCTGCCCGCAGCGCCGCTTCATAGGGGTAGGCGCGGACCGGGCCGAACCGGCACATGGCCTCGCCGTCGGTCTCGACCAACGCCACGTCGATGGCATCCATCGAGGTTCCGGACATCACGCCAACGGCCTTGATCAGCCGGTCAGCCACAGTCAGCTCCAGGTCCGAAAGCGAATCACTCCGTCAACAGATAAACGAAAACGCGCCGGCATGCTCTTTCGCATGCCAGCGCGCCGAATCCTGACGGGGGGCAGCGGCTTACTTGGTGCCGTCAGCCTTGAACTGCTTGAGGAAGGCGGTCAGATCCTTGATCTCCTGCTCGTCCTTGATGCCGGCGAACACCATCTTGGTGCCGGGGATCTTGGCCTTCGGATCCTTGATGTACTCGGCGAACACGGCCTCATCCCAGGTGATGCCGGAGTTCTTGTTCGGATCCGAATAGGCGAAGCCTTCCACCGTGCCGGACTTGCGGCCGAACAGGCCGTTCATCTTCGGGCCAACGATGTTCTTGGCAGTCTCACCGACCTGATGGCAGGGGCGGCACTTGTTGAACGACTTCTCACCTGCCGCGACGTCCTGGGCGAAGGCACCGGTGGCCGAAACCGCCACGAAAGCCGCACCAGCCAGCATCTTTACAACTACATGCTTCATCTCATTCATCCCTTTCTTGCGTTGTCGGTCCAACCGAATGGCGCATACCCCTATCACATACCAAATGTGAACATGACTGGAAGGGGCGTGCTCTTCATTCAGTCTTTCGGCGAAGGCGCCGGCAATCCTGGCAGATGTCCAGCGTGCGCGTTCCGCACCGGCTTATCCGTCCGACCCATCCGCGCAAGGTCCAGTGTGCTAGCCGATCCGGCATTCTGGCGCGAGAGGCGCGACAGGGCAATTCGACGCGGCGCAGGAACGGGCAAGACTTGACATCGACGCCCGCCGCCGGAACAACCGGATGGCAGTCAGCCCGTTGCCGGAACCTCGCCCGATGCCCCAATCCCTTGTTGCCGCCCCCAGTGAAATCCGCGTCACGGATGGCGGCCGAATGGTTGTCGTGACCTTTGCCGATTTCGGCCGATTCGAGCTTCCGGCCGAGTTTTTGCGGGTGGAAAGCCCTTCGGCGGAGGTTCAGGGGCACAATCCGAAGGAAAAGAAGACGGTTCCGGGCAAGCGCAATGTGCGCATCACCGGGGCCGAGCCGGTGGGCAATTATGCCGTGCGGCTGATCTTCTCGGACGGGCATTCCAGCGGTCTGTTCACCTGGGAAACCTTCGCGGATCTTGGCCGCAACCGCCAGGAGCGCTGGAATTCCTACCTTGCCAATCTGGCAGAGCTCGGCCTCAGTCGCGATCCTTGAGGCTACGTTCCAGCGCCTCGACTTCGTTGCCGAACATATGCGGCGCCATGCCGTGCTGATGGAAGGCTTCGCCCAGTTTCATCCGCAGGAAGGCATTGGTAGTGAACCGCGAAACGGTTGTGTAGAACCGCGCCTCCAGACCCTTGACCATCTCGGTATAGGCATCGAGCAATTCGGGCGAGATGGAAAAGTGGTCGTAATTGACCACTGCGGGAACGCGCCGGCCCAGCGGCAGCAGATGCTGCTCGGCTGCAGCGCGAATGGCCTCGATATCCGCCTGCGAGCGCACGGTAAGATGTTCGAAGTTGATGAAGATCGTGCCCTGCGCCGGATCGTAGCTGTAACGATCCGCCAGCGGTGTGACGATGAGATCGCCGCGCAGATCCATCGGCGCGGCCCGGAAAATGCGGGCATCCATCAAGGCAGGCTGGCGCGGAACCAGCGGACGGAACTCCATCAGGCGCAGGATGTCGCGCTCGATGTCGATACCAGGAGCGACCTCGATCAGCTCCAGCCCGCCCTCGACCAGACGGAACACGCAACGCTCGGTGATGTAGAGCACCGGCTGGCCGTTCTCGGCGGCAAAGCGACCGGAAAAGGTGACATGCTCGACACGCTCGACGAATTTCGGCGTCGTCGCCTCGGTGACAATCGCCAGCCGGCCGTCGCCGGATGCAAGCTCCAGCTTGCCGGCGGTGAATGTGCCGACGAACACCACCTGCCGCGCCTTCTGCGAGATGTTGATGAAGCCGCCCGCGCCGGCGAGTTTGGGGCCGAATTTGGAAACGTTGAGATTGCCCTCGCGGTCAACCTGGGCGAGACCGAGAAAAGCCATGTCGAGCCCGCCGCCGTCGTAGAAATCGAACTGGTAGGGCTGGTCGATGATCGCCTGCGTGTTCGAGGCGGCGCCGAAATTCAGGCCGATCGCAGGAATGCCGCCGATCACCCCCGGCTCCGCCGTCATGGTGACCAGATCGATGATCTTCTCCTCGTTGGCGACGGCCGCAACGCCGTCGGGCATGCCGATGCCGAGATTGACCACCGCGTTGGGGCGCAGTTCGAATGCAGCGCGACGGGCGATGATCTTGCGCTCGTTGAGCGGCATCGGCGGAATGGAATCCGCCTGCACGCGGATTTCGCCGGAAAAGGCCGGATTGTAGGGCGTTGCGAAGGTCTGCCAGTGGTTTTCCGGCCGGGCGACGACAACGCAATCGACCAGGACGCCGGGAATCTTCACCTGCCGCGGGTTGAGGCTGCCACTCTCGGCAACACGCTCGACCTGGGCAATGACAATGCCGCCGGAATTGCGCGCGGCCATGGCAATGGCCAGCGCCTCCAGCGTCAGCGCCTCCTTTTCCATGGTCAGGTTGCCGTCCGGGTCGGCGGTGGTGGCGCGGATGATGCCGACATGGATCGGGAAGGTCTTGTAGGCAAGACACTCCTGGCCGTGGATGGTGACGCGCGTCACCAGATCTTCGGTGGTGCGGGCGTTGAGCTTGCCGCCGCCGTTCTTCGGATCGACGAAGGTTTCCATGCCGACCGTGGTCAGGTGGGCCGGACGATGCGCCGCGATGTCACGGAACAGGTGAACAATCACGCCCTGCGGCAGGTTATAAGCTTCAATCTGGTTGGTGATGGCCAGCTTCTGAAGGGTTGGCACCAGCCCCCAATGCCCGCCGATCACCCGGCGCACCATGCCGGGATGGCCGAAGTGGTTGAGGCCCTTGGATTTGCCGTCGCCCTGCCCGGCCGCATAGACCAGCGTCAGGTTACCCGGCCGCCCCGGTGCCTGCGGATCATCCGCCCTGCTGGCCAGAAACCGCTGTTCGATCGCAATGGCGATTTCCTCGGCAAATCCGATGCCGACAAAGCCGCCGGTAGCGATGGTATCCCCGTCGCGGATCAACTGGACCGCAGCTTGCGCGGAGACCACCTTGCCCTTGGCAGCGTTGCGGACCAGCGGCAGGGATGGATGGGTTGGCATGCGAGCTCCCGTCTCGGCAGATCAGGCAGTATTTCCACTCAGAACGATGCCAGCGTCAACGGGCTTGCCGCACGGCCGGCTCATCCGGCGCCGGCTTGAAGCGCCTCGATCCCGTGCCGGTCGCCCGCGGCGACAAAATCCGGGTTGTGATAGCCATCCGCACGCTTGCCATAAACAAGATCCTCACCATCCGCAGCCCAGACCGCCCCCCCCGCCGCCAGCACGATGGCGTGACCAGCAGCCGTATCCCATTCCATGGTCGGACCGAACCGCGGATAGATATCCGCCTCACCCTCGGCGATCTGGCAGAATTTCAGCGAGGAACCGGCAATGCGCCGTTCGGATACCGGCAGGGTGGCCAGAAAGGCACTCGTCTGGCGGGTGCTGTGCGTGCGGCTCGACACCGCCACCAGCCGTGACGGAGCAGGACGGCGCACCGCCAGGGAGCGCTGGTTTGCCGCTTCCTGAAAGCGCCTGCCCGGCTGGGTCTCCGCCCGCAAGGCCGTTCCCGGCCAGCCGAGCCACAGGCGTGCGAGCGCCGGCGCGACAATCACACCCGCGACAGGATTGCCCGCTTCGATCAGCCCGATGTTGACGGTGAATTCCCTGCCAGCCGCGATGAATTCCTTGGTGCCATCGAGCGCATCGACCGCAACAAAAGAGGCCCCTACATCCGGCGCGCCCGATTGCGCAGTCTCTTCCTCCGCCAGCACCGGAACATCCGGCAACAGCCGCGCAAGCGCGGCGCGGATCACCGCTTCGGCGGCGATGTCTGCCTCGGTCACCGGGCTGCCGTCGGATTTTGCCCGAACGCCGGCGCGTCCGTGGTAGGACATCACCACGGCTGCGGCCTCCAGCGCCGCATCGGCAAGTGCGGACATCAGTGCGGCATCAATGCGTCGGCAAAGACGCGAGGGAGAATTCATGCGCCCGCCTTGGGCCCCAGCGTGATCATGATCTCGCCAATCCCCTCAACGCCGCCGGTCAGCACATCCCCCGCGACCACGGCCGCGACCCCCGCCGGCGTGCCGGTCATGATCACATCGCCCGGCGCCAGCGCCATGGACCGCGAGCAGATCGAGATGATCTCCGGCACCGACCAGATCAGATCGGCCACGTCCTGATCCTGCCGCACCTTGCCATTGACGGCCAGCCAGATGCGCCCGCGGGCGACATGGCCAGTGGCAGAGACGGGATGCAGCGGCGCCATCGGCGCGGACCGGTCAAACGCCTTGCCCCATTCCCACGGCCGGCCGGCATCCTTGGCCTCGCCCTGCCGGTCCCGGCGGGTGAAATCGATGCCGATGCCATAGCCCCAGACATGGGCCAGTGCCTGATCCTCGGGGATGTTGACACCGCCCTTGCCGATTGCCACCACCATCTCGATCTCGTGATGCAGATTGGCGGTATCGGGCGGATAGGGAATGGTCTGGCCGCTGTCGACAATCGCATCCGCCGGCTTCATGAAAAAGAACGGCGCCTCGCGCGTCGGATCCTTGCCCATCTCGCGGGCGTGGGCTTCGTAGTTGCGACCGACGCAATAGATCCTGCGGACCGGGAACCGATCCTTCGAACCTGCCACAGCGATCGAGGATACCGGCGGCGGAGCAATGACAAACCCTGACATGAAAGCCTCTGGACGCGGGGGGCGGCAGGCGATGGCGGCAGCCCCGTTGTCAGACAAGCTTGGCCAATTCCTGGACGTTGTAAAGCGATTCTTGTCCTGCCCTTCCCCCCGATCGCTCGCAGCAACCATGCCGTGCATTTGCGAAAATGCGTGGTATGCTGATCAACAATCGAGACCCTTGCTCCAACCGGTGGGAGAGACAGATGGCGAACAATCCGTTCCTGTGGTGGCTGCCGACCGGCACTCCCGATCAAGGCGCAGCCAGAACACCGGCTCCGCCGCCGCCGGATGGCCTGCCGGATCCGGGGCCGCTGATCCGGCGCGCGCAACAGATCGCCGTGGCGATTTTCCTTGAGGAATGTGCGGAACTCGACCTCACTCCGGTCCAGCATGCGGTGCTGGCCACACTCGCCGATCACCCTGGCAGCGATGCAACACGGATCGCCGGGCTGACGGGATTTGATCGCACGACGATCAGCGGGGTGATGGAACGGCTGGAGGCCAAGGGCCTGATCAGCCGCAAGGCGCTGGCCAGCGACAGGCGGATCAAGACCCTGGCCTTGACCGCGGCGGGCCGCAGGCTGCTGGCCCGCGCCGAGCCTCTCGTTGAGAAAGTCCAGCAACGCATCCTGGCCCCGCTGCCCAAGCAGGAGCAGGAGCTGTTGCTGATTCTATTGGCGCGCCTGGTCGAGGCCAACAATGGCGTATCGCGCGCACCCCGGCGAGGCGAGCCCGCATGAGTCGATGAACGCGCTGGGGAGATCTGCAAGCCATGTCGGGGGATCGTTTGCCGGTGCGGCTCGTCATCCTCAGCGTTTGTCCGTTGAACCTCGGTGCATAGCTCACTAGAGCAAAATCCGACCAGATCGGATCA
>DAOMXG010000091.1:0-9501 GCA_035436995.1 Beijerinckiaceae bacterium | reverse complement strand
TTTTCGCATTTTCTTAACGCGAACCGGAATCCACTTCGCTTGAAAATGCTCTAGGGGAGCGTCAAAGCGACAGCGAGGGGGTGGGGTCAGTTGAACCGCTCCCGGTCCCTCGCAGGGGCTCGGGGCGTTCGTCGCTCGAAAAGCTCCACTGAAGCTTTTCGTCCGGCAAGCCGGACCGTTCCTCACCCGTTGACGCGCTCGACCTTGGAAACCTGCGCCGTCGTCCGCAGTTCGGAGATGATCGCGTTGAGGTGCTTGAGGTCCCAGACCTCGATATCGATCAGCATCTCGCGGAAATCGGCCGTGCGGCTCATCATCGAGATTGAATCGATGTTGGCGTCGGCATCGCCGATGACGCGGGTGATCGACGCGAGGGCACCGGGCTCGTTGATGACCTCAAGGTGCAATTGCGCCGGGTAGCGGCTCTTGGCCGCCTCGTCGAGATCCCAGCGGACATCCAGCCAGCGGCGCGGCTCATCCTCGAACGCGCTGAGCGCCGGCGACTGGATCGGATAGACGGTGATGCCCTCGCCCGGGGTCAGAATGCCAACAATGCGATCGCCCGGAACCGCGCCGCCATTGGGGGCAAAGCGCACCGGCAATTCGCCGGTCAGGCCGCGGATCGGCAAGGCATGGGTCTGGTTGCCCTGCCCCGGAACCTTGAACTTCAGGCTTTCGGCTGTCGACAGTTCGAACCAGCCGGCGCCGCGCGCCGGGGTCGCACCCTTCACCTGCTCGTCCTTGAAATCCGGATAGACGGCCTTGACCACATCGCCCGAATACATCTCGCCGCGACCGACGGCTGCAAGCACGTCATCCACAGACTGGCGTGCCAGTCGCGGCAGCGCGGCGATGAGCTTTTCTGTCGAAAACGCCCGGTTCGACCGGGTGAAGGCGCGTTCGATGATCTTCTGGCCCAGCCCGGCGAATTGGCGTCGCACTGCGTCGCGCGTGGCGCGGCGGATGGCGGCGCGGGCCTTGCCGGTGACGACCAGACTCTCCCAGGCGGGGGGCGGAACATGGTTCTCGGCGCGGATGATTTCCACTTCGTCGCCGTTGTTGAGTTCCGAAACGATCGGCGCCACCGTGCCGTTGATGCGGCAGCCCACCGTTGTATTGCCGACATCGGTGTGCACGGCATAGGCAAAATCAATCGGAGTTGCACCGCGGGGCAGCGCGATCAGCCGCCCCTTGGGGGTGAAGCAGAAAACCTGATCGTGGAACAGTTCGAGCTTGGTGTGTTCAAGAAATTCCTCGGGACTGTCCCCCTCGGCCAGCAGTTCGATGGTGCGGCGCAGCCACTGGAAGGCATTGGATTCGGACGGGTCAGCGCCCGGTCGGCCATCCTTGTAGACGGCATGGGCGGCAACGCCCTGCTCGGCGACCTCATTCATGTCCTCGGTGCGGACCTGCAATTCGACACGCTGATGGCGCGGACCCACCACCGTCGTGTGCAACGAGGAATAGTCGTTCTGCTTGGGGGTCGAGATGTAATCCTTGAACCGGCCGGGCACCATCGGCCAGCTGGTATGGGCAACCCACAGCGCCCGGTAGCAATCCTCAGTTGTCGCAACGATGATGCGGAAACCGAAAATGTCCGACAATTGCTCGAAGGCGACCGCCTTGCGCTCCATCTTCTTCCAGATGGAATAGGGCGTTTTCTCCCGCCCCTTGACCGAGGCATCGATATGGGCGGCGGTGAACTTGGCCGTCAGCGCCCGCTCGATCGCCGCGATCAGCTCTCCCGAGCGCTCGCGCAGCTCTTCCAGCCGCTTGACAACCATGGTGCGCGCGTCGGGCATCAGGGTGCGGAACGACAGGTCCTCAAGCTCCTCGCGCATCTGCTGCATGCCCATGCGCCCGGCAAGCGGGGCATAGATGTCCAGCGTTTCCTCGGCGATGCGGGCGCGCTTTTCCGGCGGCACATAATGCAGCGTGCGCATGTTGTGCAGCCGGTCGGCCAGCTTGACCAGAAGCACGCGCACATCGTCCGAGATCGCCAGCAGCAGCTTGCGCAGGTTCTCCGCCTGAGCGGCTCGCTTGGAGACGAGATCGAGCTTCTTGATCTTGGTCAGCCCATCGACCAGCGCCCCGATCTCGGTTCCGAACAGCCGGTCAATCTCCTCGCGGGTTGCGGCGGTGTCCTCGATCGTGTCGTGCAGCATGGCCGCGACGATGGTGGCGTCGTCGAGTTTGAGTTCGGTCAGAATGGCAGCGACTTCAAGCGGATGGGCGAAATAGGGATCGCCCGACGCGCGCTTCTGGTGGCCATGCGCCTGCATGGCATAGACATAGGCCTTGTTGAGCAGGTCCTCGTCAGCATTCGGATTGTATCGGCGAACCCGTTCAACGAGTTCGTATTGCCGCATCATTGCAGTATGACCCCACTACGCGCCATGCGTGCGTCACAAGCGCTCAATGTGCAACGGGCGCGGCCCGCCTGTCCAGCGGTCGCGCCCGTTTTGGCAAAGCAATGACAGGCCTGGCTCAGTCGTCGTCGTCGCTGTCCGAAGGCGGCACGAGACCGTCGAGGCCGCGCAGCAGTTCCTCTTCCGACATGCGATCGAACGAGACATCGGAATCGTCGGAGCCGCCGCCGACGACCGGCTGGGCCGCCGCCGCGATGCGCGGAACGGGCTCCGGCTCCGGCTCGTCCACCTCGACGAACTTCTGCATCGAGTGAATGAATTCCTCCTTGAGATCGCCGGGCGACAGCCGCTCGTCAGCGATCTCGCGCAGGGCGATGACCGGATTCTTGTCGTTGTCACGCTTGACCAGCGGCTGCGAACCGCTGGCCAGAACGCGGGCGCGATGGGCGGCCAGCAGAACCAGTTCGAACCGGTTATCGATCTTGTCGATGCAATCTTCGACGGTCACGCGGGCCATATCGACGCGCTCCTTGAACGACAGTTGGGCATGGAAAGCTGGCCGCTTCTAACCGATTTGATCGGCCACGGCAACCATTTCGCGATGCCGGGCATGCCCCATCTCGCATGCACGTCATGCAGAGTAAAATTGCAGCGATGCACAATTGTTGTGCAAGAAAAAAATGAACCCAAGTCACATCATCTCACCAGTTGGGATTTGTTGCATTTTTGGGCGATTTTTCTTTCATTCGAGGGGATTTGGCGATAACCCTTTCCCAGCGTTGGCAAGGACGAATTGGCCGACCCTTCAGAAATTGTCATTTTACAAGGAACACGAATGATTTCCTCTGATCGCATCGCGCTCTTTATCGATGGCGCAAACCTCTATGCTGCCGCACGAGCCCTTGGTTTCGATATAGACTATCGCAAACTGCTCGAAGAATTCCGCACCCGCGGTTATCTTGTCCGCGCTTTTTACTATACTGCTATTATCGAAGACCAGGAATATTCTTCGTTACGGCCGTTGGTCGACTGGCTCGATTATAATGGCTATATGGTTGTCACCAAGCCCGCGAAGGAGTTCACTGATTCGACCGGGCGCCGGAAGATCAAGGGTAACATGGATATCGAGCTGGCCGTCGATGCGATGGAGCTGGCCCCGCATATCACCCATATGGTCCTGTTCTCCGGCGATGGCGATTTCCGCAGCCTGGTCGAGGCGATGCAGCGCAAGGGCGTGCGGGTGACCGTGGTCTCCACTGTCACCACCCAGCCGCCGATGATGGCCGATGATCTGAGGCGCCAGGCCGATACGTTCCTCGATCTGGCCGAGCTTCAGGCCAAGATCGGCCGCGCGCCTTCGGAACGGCCTGTGCGCGAGCCGCGCGATTTCACACCGCGCGGAGCGGAAAGCCCCCGCGCCATGCCGGCTTTTCTCAATCGTCCCGCCGGCACGACGCGCTCCACCCCGGACGAGCAGACCTGAAACTCCATGCCTTCGAACGAGCCGGGGAAGGCCTGCGGGCTGTGTCCGCGTCTTGTTGCGTTCCGCGCGACGGCGCGGGCGGCGCATCCTGACTGGCACAATGCGCCGGTACCGAATTTCGGTCCGGTTGCTGCTCCGATGCTGATTGTCGGGCTTGCTCCGGGGTTGCAGGGCGCCAATCGCACCGGCCGGCCGTTCACCGGCGACTGGGCGGGCGATCTTCTCTACGAGACATTGCTGGAATTCGGCTTTGCCACCGGCTGCTATGAAGAGCGGGCGGACGATACGCTCCAGTTGACGCAAGGCCGCATCGTCAATGCCGTGCGCTGCGTGCCCCCCGAGAACAAGCCGACGGGCGCGGAAGTCGCCACCTGCCGGCAATTCCTTGCCGCCTCAATGGCGGAAATGACGGGTCTGAAGGCCATCGTTGCGCTGGGCCGCATCGCCCATGACAGCGTGGTGCGCACGCTCAACCTGCCGGCGGCACGGTTCGGCTTCGCCCATGGGGCGCAACACGCTTTGCCGGATGGGCGGGTGCTGTTCGACAGCTATCATTGCTCGCGCTACAACACCAATACAGGCCGGCTGACGCCCGCCATGTTCCGCGCGGTGTTTCAGGCGGTGCGCGGGCATATTGGCGCTTGATCATCCACGATCGCGCAGCAGACGACCTTTCTCGCGATCCCAATCGCGCTTCTTCTCGGTTTCGCGCTTGTCGTGCAGCTTCTTGCCCCTGGCGAGCGCGACCTCGACCTTGGCGCGGCCCTTTTCGTTGAAGAACAGCTTGAGCGGCACGATGGTCATGCCTTCGCGAGCAACGGCGCTGATCAGCCGATCGATCTCGCGACGATGCAGCAGCAGTTTGCGCGGCCGCTTGGTCTCATGGTTGAAGCGGTTGGCCTGCAGATATTCCGGAATGTAGGCGTTGATGAGAAACACCTCGTCGCGCTCGACCGAGGCATAGCTTTCGCCGATCGTCGCCTTGCCGCCGCGCAGCGATTTCACCTCGGTTCCCGTCAAGGCAATGCCGGCCTCGAAAACCTGGCCGATCTCGTAATTGTAGCGCGCCTTGCGGTTGTCGGCGGCAATCTTGTAGCGGGTGGAGGGGGCTTTGGACATGGACGACAGATAGGGCACCGGGCGTCCCGTGCCAACCCGCGCGTTGCGAATTCGGGTCGGGCGTGCCCCCGCAGCCGTTCTGCCCGGCGAGCGGCCGTCGTCCGGTGTGCGGACGAGCGGCGGCAGGGCCTCAGTTCAGAATACCGGCATGGCGCATCGCCGCCTCGACCGCGCGCTTGACGCCATCGGAGCACGGCACCATCGGCAGCCGCACATCCGCCGTGACCGGGCGGATCAGCGACAGGGCATATTTGATCGGCGAGGGGTTGGTTTCCAGAAAGATCGCGGTGTGCAACGGCATCAGCCGGTCCTGGATCTTCAGCGCAGCGGCATAATCGCCCCGCGCGCAGGCATTCTGGAAATCGGCGCAGAGCCGCGGCGCCACATTCGAGGTGACCGAAATGCAGCCGTGACCGCCATGGGCGTTGAAGCCGAGCGCGGTGCCATCCTCGCCCGAAAGCTGGATGAACTCCGGCCCCATCGCCTGCCGTTGCAGCGACACGCGGTCGAGCTTCGCGGTGGCATCTTTGACCCCGGCGATGTTCTTGAGCTCATGGAGCCGCGCCATGGTCTCGACCGACATGTCAATCACCGACCGTCCGGGAATGTTGTAGATCAGGATCGGGATGCCGACCGCATCGTTGATTGCCTTGTAGTGCTGATAGAGCCCTTCCTGCGTCGGCTTGTTGTAATAGGGCGTGACGACCAGCAGCCCGTCCGCGCCGGCCTTCTCGGCAAAGCGGGAAAAATCGATCGCTTCCTCGGTCGAGTTGGAGCCGGCGCCGGCAATCACCGGAACGCGGCCCTTCGCCTCCTGAATGCACCATTCGACGACCTTCTTGTGTTCGTCATGGCTCAGCGTCGGGCTTTCGCCCGTGGTGCCGACCGGAACCAGCCCGTGGGTGCCCTGCTCGATCTGCCAGTTCACATGGGCCCGGTTGGCCTTCTCGTCCAGCTTGCCATCGCGGAACAGGGTCACCAGCGCGGTATTGGAGCCGTGAAAGGTCTTTGCGGTCATGGTGCGGTCACTCCTGGCCGGGACGGCCGGACGATTGTCAATGGTGGTTGGCTTCCTCATAACCGCCCAACTCGGCGCTGAAAAGGCCAGAAACGTGGTGAGGTGCCGCAGTTTCGGCATGCTTAACGAAATCGTAATGCGCCGCTGGCGAAACTGCCGGATGCTTCCCGTCGCAAGAGGACGGCCGATGGCCTCGTCAGCATCGCGCATCAGACCGCGCCGCACGCTTCGACTTCTGCTCGCCGGGCTGTCGACGGTCGCCTGGCTGGCCGCCGCCGGCGCGCAGGATCATGCCGCAGACCTCGACGTGCGGGAGGCGCTCGCCGCGATGGACCGCGCCCAGGCAGAGGCCGGCGAAGCGCTGGCGGCCGCAAGCCGGGCCTTGGCTGAGGCCGATACAGCGGCGGCCATGCTGCCCCCTGGCCTGTCGCTTCCCGACCTTGCGAGCCTCACTCCGCCGGAATGGCTGACGGGCAGCGCGGATGATGATGCGCTGATGACCGGATCGCTGGCGGTCCCACCGGTGTTCGAGCCCGAACCGCTCACCCTGCCCTCCGCCAGACCACCGCTGCTTGGATCGGTGAAGCGCCTGGAGCCGGTGATGGATCTTGCCGCCGGCGAAATGTTCAACCCCGATTATGTGCGCCGGCCCAGTGTCACCGCCGTCCCGCCGGCCGATCTGGCGCTGATGCAGCAGGCACTGACCGAATATAGGCGCAATGCGATCGCCGCCGGCGATCTTCTGGCCGAGCGCATCGAGGATGAGGCGGCGCGCGCTGCGCTCGAATGGAGCGTCATCCGGCTGAAGCGGCAGGGGCTGGGATCGGCGCGCATTGCCCGCTTTGTTTCGACTCATGGTGACTTTCCGATGCGGGCCTGGCTGATCGGCCGCATCGAGGATGCCTTGTTCGTCGAGCAGCCCAGCCCCGAGTCCGTGTTCTGGTTCTACGGCGATCGCCTGCCGTCCACTGCCACCGGCATGGTGGTTCTGGCCCGGGCCCTCAAACAGCGCGGCGAGGGATTTGCCGCGCGCGAGCTGGCGCGGCGGGCCTATCGCGATGGCAAGACCAACGCCGCCCTGCGCAGCGCCATTACCCGCGAATTTTCCGGCCTGATCACGGCTGCGGACCAGCGCTATCTGGCCGAGCGGCTGATCTACGATGGCGAGAGCGCCGAAGGGCTGCGCGTCGCGGCCGAGGCCGGGCCGCTGGTGCAGCAGATCGCCCAGGTGCTCACTGCCTCGGTCAACGAGACCGGCGCTTTGGCGGGGCTGCTGAACAAGCTCGATCCAGCCTTGCAGCGCGAGCCGCCGGTGATCTTTGCCAGGGCACAGCATCTCAGGCGCAGCAATGCCTATGGCGATGCGGCACGGGCCCTGCTCAGCGTTCCGGCAGACAGCGAGGCGATTATCGACGGTGACGAATGGTGGATCGAGCGGCGGCTGCTCAGCCGCAAGCTGCTCGACGCCGGCGAGCCCCTGCTTGCCTACCGGATCGTCGCCACGCATCAGGCCGAAAGCGCCGGCCATCGTGTCGATGCCGAGGTGCAGGCGGGCTGGATCGCCCTGCGGTTTCTTGGCGAGGCCGAGCAGGCGCGCCAGCATTTCGAGACGGCACGGCAGGCTGCCGAGACCCCGCATGCGCAAGCGCGCGCCCAGTATTGGCTGGGCCGCGCCGGCGTTGCGTTGGGCGATCCGGCTGCCATGCTTGCCTATGGCGCCGCCGCACAGCATCGCCATGCATTCCACGGCCAGCTTGCACTTGCGGAACTCGGGGCTACGGAAATCGGCGAGACCGAGGTGCGGCTGGATGTCGGGGCGCTGGAGCTGGCGACCCGCACCCTGGCGGTTCGGACCATTCGCGCCCTGCTCGATGCGGAAGCGCGCGATCTTGCCCAGCCGCTGATCGTCGATGCGGCCAAAACCGCGCCCACACTTGAGGCCAATGTCGCCCTCGGCGATCTGGTGGCACGCTACAACCTGCCACGCCTGACGGTGATCGCCGGAAAAATGGCGATGCAGAGCGGCCGCAAGGCCGAAGAACATGCGTTTCCCACGTTCGGCATTCCGCCGTTCGAGGCCACCCAGGACAGCGCAGAAGCGGCCATTGTCTATTCGATCGCCCGGCAGGAAAGCGAGTTCGAGGCCGGCGCGGTGTCGCATGCGGGCGCGCGCGGATTGATGCAGCTGATGCCGGCCACGGCACGGGCAACCGCAAGCCGCAACCGCCTGCCGTTCGACGTCGGCGCGTTGACCCGCGATGCCTCGCTCAATGCACGCATCGGCGCCGCCCATCTCGGCGAATTGTTCCGCGAATACAACGGCAGCTATCTGCTGGCGTTCGCCGCCTACAATGCCGGCGGCGGCCGGGTGAAGGAATGGATCGCCGCCTATGGTGATCCGCGCGATCCCGCCATCGATCCGATTGACTGGATCGAGCGCATTCCGATCACCGAGACGCGGCACTATGTGCAGAAGATCCTCGAAAACGTGCAGATCTACCGGATGCGGCTGAGCGGCAACCCGGCGCTCGGAATTGCCGCCGACTTGAAGCGCGGCCTCAGGGCGCCGCGTCCGCAGGCCCTCAGCGGTCTGGCCGAAACCGCCCCCGCCGGCGCTGCCCGCCCCTGAGGCTTGATCGGACCAGTCCCGGGCCCTAAACCTTGCTGCTCATGCAGCAGGAGGCGGAGATGGTGGCCTGGCACGACTTCTTCACGACCAGCCAGGACGGGCTGAGGCTCTATGCACGCCGTCTCGGCCCGGCAGAGGGGCGGCTGACGCCGGTCATCTGCCTGCCGGGGCTGGCGCGCACGACCCTCGATTTCGAGGAGGTGGCGCAGCATCTTGCCGCCTCGGGTGACCGCACGGTCTGGGCCTTCGACTATCGTGGTCGCGGCCGCTCTGATCGCGATCCGGACTGGACGCATTATGACCTGCGGGTCGAACTCGGCGATGTCGGCGACCAGTTGACGGCGCTCGGCATTCCGCCCGCCGTATTCCTCGGCACATCGCGGGGCGGAATGCTGACAACGCTGATGGCGATTGCCCGTCCTGCGGCACTCAGAGGCGCCATCCTAAACGACATCGGGCCGGTGATCGAGGGCAAGGGGCTGGCGCGCATCAAGAGCTATGTCGGCAAGCTGCCGCGCCCCGAGACCCTGGAGCAAGGTTCTGAAATCCTGAAGAGAATTTCAAGTTCGCAGTTCACGGCAGCCGATCCAGCCACCTGGCTGAAGATGGCCGGCCGCACCTGGTTGGAGACGCCGGACGGGCTGGTGCCGCGTTACGATGTGGCCCTGATGAAAACGCTCGAACAGCTTGATCTCGATGCACCGCTTCCGGACCTCTGGCCGCAGTTCGGCGCATTGTCACATGTGCCGCTGATGGTGATCCGGGGCAGCAATTCGGACCTTCTTTCGGCGGAAACAACGGCAGAGATGGCGCGGCGCCATCCCGATTGCCGCGTGCTCGAAGTGCCCGGCGAAGGCCATGCCCCGCTGCTGGCCGATGCGCC
>DAOMXG010000090.1:0-9524 GCA_035436995.1 Beijerinckiaceae bacterium | reverse complement strand
AACGGGCAGACCGGTGACATCTTTATCGGGGACTTACATTCGTGATTCGCATAAGACATATTATGGAACCACAAGGCATGGCAGAGTGATGCGATTTAAGCTTCTCAAGTGCAGCTATTGTCTTGTCTTTCCAGCATGTTGCCAGAAAATACTGACATGCCGGATGATCAGCGGTCGCGCCTGTTCAAATCCAGCGGCAGGCAATTCTGGCGGCCCGCCTCATAGCATGCGGCGATCTTTTGGAGCCGCACGAATTCGGTCACGATCCACACGCCGCCATACAAAAGCCCGAACGCCAGCGCGATCACCGCGACATTCGCATAACGCCGCCGCCGCAATCCGGCGCCATCGATCCAGCGGTTTTCATTTGCGCCGAACAGCCCCGGATCCGGGACGTCCGACCGGACCAGCGGACGCACGCCCGGACAGGCAATCATCGTCGTCACGCGCGCGGCCTCGCGGGGCGTCTGGTCTGAAACAGGAGCCGGGTGATTGACTGACATGACACGAACGCCGGAGCCGATACGGTTAATGTTAGCTGCAAACCGCACACATTGCCAGCAGCAAAACGTGGCCGTCCGGCATCGTCACGCCGTGATGACCATCCCGTCGTAGGCAGCAGTGATATGCGTCGGCAGTCGCGCGCTCAGGGCGCGATAGCACAGGTCCGAGTGCAGATTGGTCAGAATGGCGCGCTTTGGCTTCAATCGTTCGATCCAGCCTAACGCATCAGAAAGCGAGAAATGGGTCGGATGCGGCGTCGGCCGCAGCGCATCGATGATCCACAGATCGAGACCTGACAGACCAGCTATGGATTGATCCGGAATCGCATTGAGATCAGGGGTATAGACGACATTATTGAACTTAAGGCCGAGCACGGTCACATCGCCGTGGATAACCGGAAAGGTGGCAAAGCTCAGCGCTCCGCCCCGCCCTTCGATGGTCAGCGGATCGCCGAACGCAACCGGCCAGAGCTTCAGAATCGGCGGATAGCTGCTGCCCGGCGCCTGTTCGAAGCAATAGCCGAAGCGCGATTGCATCGACTGTGTGGTGACAGGATCGGCAAAGACGTCGATGCGCCGGCGCATCACCATGGTCAGCGGCCGGAGGTCGTCAACGCCATGGGAATGATCAGCATGATCATGCGTCATCACCACGCCGTCCAGCCAGCGCACATCGGCATCGATCAACTGTTCGCGCAGGTCGGGCGAGGTATCGACCAGAACCGTCGTAGGAGCCGCAGGATCGCCCGATTCAATGAGAATGGAACAGCGGCGGCGGCGGTTTCGCGGTTCGGCCGGATCACAGGCGCCCCACCCCTGCCCGACGCGCGGCACACCGCCAGATGACCCGCAGCCGAGGATTGTCACCCGGACGCTCATGCAGCCTCCAGCGGTGGCATGCGGTGGAACACCCTGAGCGCATTGGCCGTGGTGATGCCGGCCATTGCCGCTGCCGGCAGGCTCTTCACATCCGCCAGTGTGGCCGCCGTATGGGCGACATAGCCCGGCTCGTTGCGCTTGCCGCGATGCGGCACCGGCGCCAGATACGGCGCGTCGGTCTCGACCAGCAGCCGGTCCAGCGGCGCCGCAGCGGCGATGGCGCGCAGATCGGCGGAATTCCTGAACGTCAGGATGCCGGAAAACGACAGATAGAACCCCAGCGCCAGCCCGCGCCGCGCCAGTTCCGCCCCGGACGAGAAGCAATGCAGGATCGCCGGGAAGGCGCCTTTCGCATATTCCTCCTCGAGAATGGCGATCATGTCGTCATCGGCCGCGCGGGCGTGGATCACCAGCGGCAGGCCGGTGGTGCGCGCCGCCGCGATATGGACGCGGAACGAGGCAGCCTGCGCCGGGCGTGGCGACTTGTCGTAATGGTAGTCGAGCCCCGCTTCGCCAATCGCCACACATTTGGGATGGTCGGACAGCCGGATCAGATCGGCGGCTGTCACCTCCGGTTCCTCGGCGGCGTTATGCGGATGCGTGCCGACCGAGAAGAACACCGCCTCATGCGCTTCTGCCAGGGCGCGGTAGGTTGCAACCTTCTTCACCCGCGTCGAGATCGTCACCATGCGCCCGACACCGGCGGCCCGCGCGCGGTCGATCAGCGCCGCGACGCCGTCCGTTGCGAAATCGGGAAAGTCGAGATGGCAATGGGTGTCGATCAGCATGGCAGGTCCGGGCGCGGCATGGCCATTGTGTAAGGCCGGTTCGTGCGCCCGCGTCAAGTCCGCTGGATGACCAACAGGCTTGCAGGGGCGATCACCCCGCCTGCCCGGCCTCCGGTTCCACAAAGCGCGGGAAGATGCGGGACGGCGCCGGAAGCGCCATGCCGGGCACCAACCGGTCAGCATCGCCCAGCCGGGCGAAGCTGCGGCGATCGGCCGGAATTGCCAGAAGATCGAGCAGTCTTGCCGCGCCCACCGGCGTGAACGGCTGGGCCAGCAGGCCGAACCGGCGCAACGCCTCGGCGGTGACATAGAGCACCGTGTTCATGCGTGCAGGGTCGGATTTCTTCAGCTTCCACGGCTCTTCTGCGGCGAAATAGCGGTTGGCATCGCCGATCAGCCCCCACAGCACGTTGAGGATTGTATGCATGGCAAAGCCGTCCTCCATCGCCTGCCGGGCGAGGATCAACGCGCCCTCGATGGCGGTCAGCAGATTGGTATCGGCCTCGGTGAGAGCGCCCGGTTGAGGCACCCTGCCCTCGCAGTTCTTGTTGATCATCGACAGCGAGCGCTGGGCGAGGTTGCCGAAATCATTGGCGAGATCGGCATTGATGCGGTTGACGATCGCCTCGTGGCTGTAGTTGCCGTCCTGGCCGAACGGCACTTCGCGCAGCAGGAAATAGCGCATCGCATCGGGGCCGTAGAGCCCGGCCATGGCCACGGGATCGACCACGTTGCCGAGCGACTTCGACATCTTCTCGCCGCGGTTGAACACGAAGCCGTGGCAGAACACCCGCCTCGGCACCGGAACGCCGGCGCTCATCAGGAAGGCCGGCCAGAACACCGTATGGAAACGGACGATATCCTTGCCGATCAGATGCAGATCCGCCGGCCAGTAGCGCCAGCGCGGCGCCGTCTCGTGCGGATAGCCGGCAGCGGTGATGTAATTGGTCAGGGCATCGACCCAGACATACATCACGTGGTCCTTGCTGCCCGGCACCGGCACGCCCCAGTCGAAGGTGTTGCGGCTGACCGACAGGTCGGTCAGGCCGCGCCTGACGAAGCTGATCACCTCGTTGCGCCTTGTGTCCGGACCGATGAAATCCGGATGCGCCTCGTAATGGGCCAGCAGGCGATCCTGGTAGGCGGACAGGCGGAAGAAGTAGCTTTCCTCCTCCACCCATTCGACCGGAGCGCCGGAGGGCGCCAGCCGCTTGCCATCGGCGGCAAGGCTGGTCTCGCTCTCGTCGAAATAGGCCTCGTCCCGCACCGAATACCAGCCGGCATATTTCGACAGATAGATGTCGCCGCGTTCTTCCATCTTCTTCCACAGCGCGATGCAGGACTCGTAATGGCGGGGCTCGGAGGTGCGGATGAAATCGTCGTTGGTGGCGTTGAACACCGGGCCCATGTCGCGGAACGCCTGAGCGTTGCGGGCGGCAAGGTCGCGCACGGCGATCCCCTCGCGGCGGGCCGTCTGCAGCATCTTGAGGCCGTGCTCGTCGGTGCCGGTTAGGAAGAACACGTCCCGCCCGTCAAGCCGCTGGAACCGCGCGATCGCGTCAGCCGCCATCAGTTCGTAGGCATGGCCGAGATGCGGCACGCCATTGGGGTAGGAAATCGCTGTGGTGATGTAGAAGGTTTTTGCATCGGTCATTCCGCATCCTTAGCCGCTCCGCATCGGTTTGAGAATGCATTCGACAAGGCTGGGACATTTTTGCGCGGCGAATGCCGGCCCGGAGTCGAGGAGCGGACTCAGTCCGAGGCGTCCAGCGGCTTGAGCGCCGCGCCGAACCGTCGCTCCACCCGCCCCAGCCGCTCGGGCGGCACGCGGATGGTCAGGTGGACACCTCCGTCCTCCGCCTGCCGACGGTCCAGAACCTCGGCAACCTCGTAGGTCCAGGCGAGCCCGGCGCCGTCACCGGCCGGCAGATGAAGCCGGAATCGCGCGTGGTCGTGGGTCAGCCGTGCCTCGATCTCGGCGAGCAACGCGGCGATCCCCTCCCCCGTCACGGCTGACACGAGGACCGGACGCTTCCCGGCCTCGCCCAGCGCCGACAGTCCGATCAGCCGCTCGCGCGCCTCGGCTGACAGCAGGTCGGCCTTGTTCCAGACCTCGATCATCCGCCGCCGCTCTGCCTCTCCGATGCCGAGATCGCCGAGAATCGCCGTCACGTCGGCGCCCTGCGCTTCGGCATCCTCATGGGCGATGTCGCGCACATGCAGGATCACATCCGCCTCCACGACATCCTCAAGTGTCGCGCGGAAGGCGGCGACCAGCAGCGTCGGCAGATCGGAAATGAACCCCACCGTATCGGACAGGATGATCCGCTTGCCATGCGGAAGATCGACAACGCGGGTTGTCGGGTCGAGCGTGGCGAACAGCATGTCCTTGGCCAGCACCTCGGCGCGGGTCAGCCGGTTGAACAGCGTCGATTTGCCGGCATTGGTGTAGCCGACCAGCGCCACGGTCGGGAACGGAACCTTGTCGCGGCTGGCCCGGTGCAGGCCGCGCGTGCGCCTGACGCCCTCCAGGTCGCGCTCGATGCGGCGCATGCGCTCCTGGATCAGCCGGCGGTCCGCCTCGATCTGGGTTTCGCCCGGCCCGCCAAGAAAGCCGAAGCCGCCGCGCTGGCGTTCAAGATGGGTCCAGGAGCGGACCAGCCGGCTCTTCTGGTAGTTGAGATGGGCGAGTTCCACCTGCAGCGCGCCCTCGCGGGTGCGTGCGCGCCGTCCGAAAATCTCAAGGATCAATCCGGTCCGGTCGATGACCTTGACCCCGAGCGCCTTTTCGAGATTGCGCTGCTGCACCGGCGACAGCGCTCCATCGACCATCATCAGCCGCGCCTCGGTGGTCTCGATGATGGCCTTGATCTGGTCGATCTTGCCCGAGCCGATGTAGGTTGCCGGACGCGGCAGCTTCAGCGGCGCAATCTCCTGATGCACGATGTCGAGATCAATGGCACGGGCCAGCCCCACAGCTTCGTCCAGCCGCGCCTCGAACGAGCGCCGCGATGCCTCGGGCCGCCGCTCGCCGGAAAGATAGGGACCGACGACCACCGTGCGCGTTGCCGCCGCGATCGCCTGTTCGGCGACGGAGGCCGCATCGAAAACCGGCAGATGATCGTCCGGGCGCTCGCTCAAGCGCAATCCCGGTAAAGCGTCCGCATCAGATCTCCTCCTCGGCCGGACCGGACAAGGAAATCGGCGCTCCCGGCATGATGGTAGAGATCGCATGCTTGTAGACGAGCTGCGAAACGCCGTCGCGTCGCAGCAGGACACAGAAATTGTCGAACCAGGTGACGACGCCCTGCAATTTCACACCGTTCACCAGAAAGATGGTCAGCGGGACCTTGTTCTTGCGAACGTGATTGAGAAACACGTCCTGCAAATTCTGACCGCGATCATGTGCCATTGCAATAAGCCTCAAAATTCTCTGATCTGCTTCCGGGGGAACCGCAGGGCCCTGCGCATGAGTCCTTGCGCATGATTCCGCGGGCCCGGCCACCCAACAACTCGAAGTGGCACAAAAGCCGCCCCCGGGTCAACAACCGGTCACTAGCGCTGCGAAACACAACTGGACCAAAAGATTGTGTTTATCTGGCATTCATCAACAGCCGAACCGAGGCATTTTGATTTGAATCAAAGCCGTGACCGTAACGGTAGTGGCCCGACCATAGGCAAACAGCATTAAACGCCTAGAGACCTAAGTTTCCTGTGCAATGCCGAACGTTCCATTCCAACAAATTCAGCCGTTCTGGAAATATTTCCTCCAAATCGATTGATCTGTGCGATTAAATACTCGCGTTCGAAGATCTCCCGTGCCTCGCGCAGCGACAGGCCAAGCAGGCGTTCCCCGCCTGAACCGCTGGGAGTCAGCGGCGCTGCGGAACCGACATCCTGCGGCAGCATCTCCGCTGTCACCGGAATTGACGGGTCGCCGGCGGCAAGAATCATCAGGCGCTCGATGTTGTTGCGCAATTGCCGCACATTGCCGGGCCAGTCATGCGTTTGCAGAACCGCCATGGCATCCGGCGCAATCAGGCGTTTTGGCAAACCGGTCGCGCCTGAGATCTGCTCCATGAAGGTTTCGATCAGGTCGGGGATGTCCTCACGGCGCTCGGACAGGGCCGGGATGCGCAGCGGCACCACCGAGAGGCGGTGATAGAGATCCTCGCGGAACCGGCCGGCGGCGATTTCCTCTTCCAGAACGCGCGAAGTCGAGGAAATGACCCGCACATCGACATGCACCCGGGTGGCTCCGCCGACGCGCTGGAAATTCTGATCGACCAGCACGCGGAGAATCTTGCCCTGGGTTTCCCTGGGCATGTCGGCGATCTCGTCGATGAACAATGTGCCGCCGTGGGCATCTTCCAGCGCGCCGCTGCGCCTTGCTGCGCCGTCACCGGCCTCGACGCCGAACAGGGCTTCTTCCATCCGCTCCGGGGTGATGGTCGCGGCGTTGATCACCACAAACGGTCCGGCCGCCCTGAGCGAGGCGGCGTGAATGGTCCGCGCCGCTGTTTCCTTGCCGGCTCCGGAGGCTCCGGCGATGAGGATCCGGGCATTGGTCGGGGCGATCTTCTCGATCTGCTGGCGCAACTGGTTGATGACCGAGGACCGGCCGACGAGCCGTTCGGTCTGCGACGAGCGGCTCTTCAGCGACTGGATCTCGCGGCGCATGGCCTGCGCCTCCAGCGCCCGCGCCGCAACCAGCACCAGCCGATCGGCCTTGAACGGCTTTTCGATGAAATCGTAGGCGCCCCGCTTGATGGCGGACACCGCAGTTTCGATGTTGCCATGTCCCGAGATCATCACCACCGGCAGATCGGGATGGCCCTTCTTGATCACATCGAGCAATTGCAGCCCGTCGAGCCGGCTGCCCTGCATCCAGATGTCGAGAAACAAAAGGTGCGGGCGCCGCGTTTCGATCGCCTGCAACGCTTCGTCTGCGCTGCGCGCCGAGCGGGTGCGGTAGCCTTCATCTTCCAGGATTCCGGACACCAGTTCACGGATATCGGCTTCGTCGTCGACGATCAGGATTTCCTGGCTCATGCAACTGGTGTCCTTTCCTGAGCGCTGTCGCCACTGCCCGCGGGAAGCCGCAGGCGCACGCAGGCGCCGCGTCCGTCGGGAGCGTCCAGCAATTCAATTCTGCCGCCGTGGTCTTCCAGGATCTTGGCGACGATGGCCAGACCAAGACCGGTGCCGCCGACCCGTTCGGTCATGTAGGGTTCGAGCAGCCGTTCACGGTTCTCCACCGGGAACCCCTTGCCGTTGTCGATCACGTCGACGGCCACATCCCCGCCGGGCAGGCTGTGGATGGTCAGCACGATCCGGCCCTGCCCGCGCTGTTCGGATGGCACGGCCGCAATCGCCTCGGTGGCGTTCTTGATGATGTTCTGCACCGCCTGGGCGATCAGCCGCCGGTCGAAGCGCAGCGCGATCGGCTGGTCCGGAACCTGGTCGTTGATGTCGATGTCGGGATGGGCGAGACGCATCAGGAAGGTCACTTCCTTCACCGTGGCGACGAGATCCTCCTCGGCCAGCGTCGGCTTGGGCATGCGGGCAAAAGACGAGAATTCATCCACCATCCGCTTGATGTCCTCGACCTGCCGCACGATCGTCTCGGTGCATTGGTCAAAGACCGCGCGATCCTCGTGGATCAGTTTGCCGAACTTGCGGCGGATGCGCTCTGCGGAGAGCTGGATCGGGGTCAGCGGGTTCTTGATCTCATGGGCGATGCGGCGGGCCACATCGGCCCAGGCAGAGGTGCGCTGCGCCGTCACCAGATCGGTGATATCGTCAAGCGTGACGACAACGCCCTTGCCCCCGCCGGCCTCGTGGGTCATGCGCACCGACAGAGTGCGGTTGCGCCCGCCCCGGCTGATCTCGATCGTTTCCTGCATCAGCCGGCTTGCGCCGGCCTGAGTCTCGTGGAACCGCGCGGCGAGTTGCGGCAGCACCTCGGCCAGCGGCCGGTTCACCAGCCCGCCCACCGGCGTGCCGAGAAGATCATCCGCCGTCGGGTTGGAGATGCGGATGAAGCCGTCCGGATCGACACCGAGCACCCCGGCCGGCACGCCCGACAGAACCGCCTCCATGAAGCGCCGGCGCCGGTCGATCAGCTCATTCGCTGCAACAAGTGAATTGTTCTGTGTTCTCAATACGTTCGTCATTTTGTTGAATGTAGAACCGAGATGGCTGACATCGTCGCTGTCGCCGCGCACGGGAACCTGCACATAGAGATTGCCGCTGGAAACCTCGTCCGTCGCCTGGATCAGCCGCCCGATCGGCTGGACGATCGTATCCGACAGGCCTAGGCCGAGCAGCACCGCAGCCAATGTCACCAGCAGCGTCAACAGGACGAACACCACCGCAATGCCGAACCGCGTCGCCTCGCGGCGCGCCTCCAGTTCCTGATACTGTTCGACACCAGCCTGGGCGACCAGCGGAAATTCGATCGCCCGCCGGTCGATTGGCCGCCCCACCACCAGATAGCCGCCCTCGATCGCCTTGAGTTTGGTAACCGACCCCAGCACCTCGCGCGACAGGATGCAGGGCGGCTCGTCGGTTCCGGCCAGCTGGAAGTCCTCGGCGCTCGGCGTGAACTGGCCCGACGAGACCCCTACATCGGCTTTCTCGATGGTGGACAGGTCATTGCGCATGATCGCGGCGAACGGCAGGCCCAGATACACCGCGCGCGAGGTCATGAATTCGCGAAACAGCTTGCGGTCGGCCGAATAGACCCCGCCGGTATAGGCGCGCTCGATATCGACCGCCATCAGCCGCATCTCGCGCACGACGTTCTGGCACAATTGCTGCTGGAACTGCCCGGCGATACTGCCGGCGTTCTCGACCAGCACCTTGAGGTTGCCCGAAAACCAGGGTGTAAGCCCCCTGTCGAGCGTCAGCATCGCCGCCAGCGCCACAACCGCCGTCGGCAGGGCGGAGGCCAGGGCCAGCAGGCTGACCACTTTCAGGTGCAATCGCGCCCCTGCCCGTCCCGACCAGCGGGCCCGGTAGAGCCGATAGAGCCGGAAACCAACCAGCACGGCAAGCAACAGCGCCAGCGCCGTATCCAGGGTCAGCGCCAGCTTCACCCGTCGTTCGGAAGGCGCGACGCCGATGCCCATCAGCAGCGCCAGCGTGCCCAGCACGGCGACCACGGAGAGCAGGAACAGAAGCGGCTCGCCAATCCGCCGCACGCGGCGCTGTGTGCGCAGCGACTCCGCCTTCAACGGCATGGGGCCCGAGTCTGACATGGAGTCCAGAGAACCGAAACTGACTTAACTTTGCAACACTGTTGTCGAAATGCGACAATTATACGACGAAAAAGGCCCCGCGAGCATCGCTC
>DAOMXG010000089.1:0-9759 GCA_035436995.1 Beijerinckiaceae bacterium | reverse complement strand
CGGGCCGTCCCTCGCAACCGGGCCTTCGGCCCTGCTCGGCGTCGCATTCGCTCCTGACCAGCCGCCTGCCAATTGCCCCGAACGGTCAATTGTCAGGGCCGCTGGTATGAGCCCCGAACCGATGTGACCTGCCGGGCAATCCGGAAGCGCCGTCCTGCGGCGCCTTCGGGGTTTTCGCCGCACCGCGCGGCGGACCGGGCGGGCTTCGGCTTTCATGCCATTTTTCGCGACTCCAACCATGAATTAAGGACGCATCGCGTATAAGGGGAGCCTGTTCTGAGGCACCCGTCATGCACGTTCTCGTCACCGGCTCGGCCGGCTTCATCGGCTTCCATGTGGCCGAGCGCCTGTTGCAGGGCGGCCATTCGGTCACCGGCATCGATGGATTTACCGACTATTACGACGTGCGGCTGAAGGAACGGCGCGCGGCGCTGCTGGCCAATCACCGGCGCTACAGCGGCCACCGGCTGCGACTCGAGGACCGCACGGCAACGCTGGCGATCGCGGAGGCGGCAAAGCCCGATATCGTGATCCATCTCGCCGCACAGGCGGGCGTGCGTTACAGCCTGGAAAATCCGGCCACCTATCTTGATTGCAACATCACCGGATTGTTTTCGGTGATGGAGGCGGCGCGCGCGGCCGGGGCGAAGCATCTGATGTTTGCCTCGACCAGTTCCGTCTATGGAGCGCCGCGCACCACGCCGTTCCGCGAAACCCAGGCCGCCGACCGGCCCCTGAGCTTTTATGCCGCAACCAAAAAGGCGGGCGAGGCGCTGCTGCATGCCTATTCCCATGCCTGGAACCTGCCGACCACGGCGTTTCGCTTCTTCACGGTCTATGGCCCGTGGGGGCGGCCGGACATGGCACCACAGAAATTCATCGAGGCGATCGAAGCCGGACGCGGCATCGATGTCTACAATCATGGCCAGATGCGACGTGACTTCACCTATATCGACGATATCGTCGAGGCGATCCTCAGGCTGTCCGGGACGCCGCCGGTGGTTGGCCAGCCGGCCGGGCCGATGGACACGCTGTCGCCCGATGCGCCGTTCCGCATCGTCAATATCGGGCGCGGGGCACCGGTCGAACTGATGGATTTCATCGACTCGCTGGAGCGGGCGCTGGGCAAGACCGCAGAGAAACGCTTTCTGCCGATGCAGCCGGGCGATGTGCCGGAAACCTATGCCGCTACCGATCTTCTGTCGGCTCTCACCGGCTTTACGCCCTCGGTCAGCCTCGATGACGGGTTGCGCCGCCTGGTCGACTGGTATCGGGCCAACCCATTGTAGGCCCGAACGCCGCCGCGATCAGCCGCCCGGATGATCGGGCCGGCCGATGCTGGAATAGGCAAAGCCGTGGGCACGGACCTGTTCGACGCGGTAGATGTTTCTCAGATCCACCATGACAGGGGTGCGAACCAGACTGCGCACCCGCGCCAGATCGAGCGCGCGGAACGCATCCCATTCGGTCACGATCACCACGGCGTCGGCGCCGGCGATGCAATCATAAGGGCCCTTGGCAAAAGCGAGGCCGGGCATCAGCCTTTCGGCCTGTTCATGCGCCTCGGGATCGAAGGCAACGACATCGGCGCCCAGCGTCTTGAGTTTCGGCACGATGACCAGCGCGGGAGCATCGCGCATGTCGTCGGTGTTGGGCTTGAAGGCCAGTCCAAGGATGGCGATGCGCTTGCCGGCGACGCTGCCACCTGAGGCTGCAACGATCTTGTCGACCATGGCCGCCTTGCGCTGATCGTTGATGTCCACCACGGTCTCGATCAATCGCACCGGACGGCCGGCATCGCGCGCCGTCTTGACCAGCGCCAGCGTATCCTTGGGAAAGCACGAACCGCCATAGCCGGGGCCGGGATTGAGAAACTTGGCGCCGATGCGCTTGTCGAGGCCGATGCCACGCGCCACGGCCTGGACATTGGCGCCGACCGCCTCGGCCAGATCGGCCATCTCGTTGATGAAGGTGATCTTCATCGCCAGAAAGGCATTGCCGGCATATTTGGTCAGTTCCGCATCGCGCCGGCCCATGAACACCAGCGGCCCCTCGTTGAGATGAAGCGGACGGTAGACCTCCTCCATCACCGCGCGGGCGCGCTCGTCGCTCGTGCCGATGATGATGCGGTCGGGGCGCTTGAAATCGCCGATCGCGGCGCCCTCACGCAGGAATTCGGGGTTCGACACCACGGCAAATTCCGCATCCGGCCGCGCCTCGCGAATGATCCGCTCGACCTCCTCGCCGGTTCCGACCGGGACGGTCGATTTGGTGACAATGACGGTAAACCCGCTGATCAGCCCGGCAATCTCGCGTGCCGCCGCATAGACATAGCTCAGGTCGGCATGGCCATCGCCGCGCAGGGTGGGCGTTCCGACTGCGATGAAGACGATGGCGGCCTCTGCCATGGCCTCGGCGAGACTGGTGGTGAAAACCAGACGCCCTTCGGCGGCATTGGACTTGACCATATTGGCCAGACCCGGCTCAAAAATCGGGACGCGCCCATCGCGCAGACCGGCGATCTTGCCCTCGTCCTTGTCGACACAGACTACCGTATGGCCAAAATCGGCAAAACAGGCCGCCGATACCAGCCCGACATATCCCGAACCGACCATCGCTATGCGCATGAGTCCCAGTCTCCGCTGCAAAAACCGGCGCCACGTTAGAACATAGACCTTAACGTTTGGAACAGGCCACGGCCGCGGACAGCGCGACCGGGCAGACGGCGCGATGCATCAGGGAATGTTGACGATTGTCTCGGCCTCGCCATCCTCGCCAGCGATCTTTTCGCGCAACTCGGCCATCATGCCTTCCAGCGGGCGGAATTCGTAGACGATGGTGTGGCGACCGGGCGGAATCTGGACAGCGCGAAACAGCACATTGGCCTTGAGGATATCGGCCTCCTCGCCGTCGACAGTCGCCCGCCACCATTTGTGCCAGACATCATTGAGCACGACAAAGCCGGCGTCAGGCGTCTCGACGTCGATCTCGATGCGGGTATTGGTATAGGAGCGCAGGTTGACCAGCGCCAGGCCGGTGGTGCGGCTGCTGGCGGGCAATTCCGGCGCCTCTTCAAGCAGCACTTCGGTGGTGGGGTTGAATTTCGGCCACCTGCCGGTTTCCATCAGGTCATCGAAATCGGCGATCTTCCAGCCACGCACGAACAGGGCGCGCGGCAGCGCTCCGGTATTCTCGTAGACGTAGGCATCCTCGGTCCTGGCAAGGAATTTAAGGTCACCCGGCTGCAATCGCTTGTCGATCTGCTCGATCGGCACCGACGAGGCGATGTAACGCAGCCCGATCATGTCGGCGAACAGCGAGCCGTAGGAGGGAAACAGCGGTGTGAACACGCGCTGGTCCGGGCCGGCAATCGTATCCTGCGCGCCCGTCGCCTCGACGAAATCCTTCAGCCGGAGAGGGTTGTAGCCCAGCACATGATCGAAGCGGTGAACGAGGCCGAGATTGGGCCATTCAAAGCCGACGCCGAGCAGTTCGACACGGTCGCGCTGGGCAGGACCGCTGCCTTGCGCCAGCTTCTGCTTGAGCAGCTGAATGGTGCTGTTACGGGTCGCCGGATCCATCATCTCATAGTCTTTCGGCGGCAGACCCGTCGATTCGTTGGGGCCGTTGTTCAGCCCGAGATCCACCACCATGAAGGCCGCCAGCGCCGCCGCAGCCAACACCGGAAAGCGCTGGGCATGGGCCTGCAGAAGCTTGACCAGCCCCAGGCCTGAGGCGGCCAGCAGGACCGCGATGCCGATCGGCCAGGCCGCTTCGGCAAGCCGGTTGAAATAGGCGGCAACGCCAAACGCCAGTGCGAAGCTCAGGGTCAGAACCGCGCCCTTGATCGCCAGCCGCCAGGGGTTTGGCAGGTGGAACCGGTGCGTCAGCCAGCAATGCACCAGATAGCCGCCGACAATCGCGCCAAGGCCGCCGATCAGAAAGGTTGCATCGGCCGGACGGCGGAAGGCACTGACGCCCGGCAGGAATTCATACATCAGCCGGAAACCGGGCGTATACATGCCGAGCGCGTAGATCAGCATCAGCCCCAGAGCGATGGTGAAAAAGCGGATCTCGCGCGCCAGAACCAGTCCGCGAACCAGGCCGATGGTCAGGATCGCGACAATCGGCAGAATGCCGAAGTAGATCTCGCCCATGTTCTGCGACAGGGTCAGCACGCCAGGGCTCCAGGTGCTGCTCGACGGTCCCCAGTAGTCGACCCGGGCGTTGCCGGCGCCGAACAGGTCGCCGACCAGTCCGGTCAGCAGCGATCCGGGATGGAGCGAGCCGCGCACCGCTTCGGAATAGGCGATCTCAGCGCGCTGCGAGGCATCAGCAAACATGATCGTCATCAACAGCGGGATGCCCGCCAGCAGCGTCGCCGTGACAGCTCCGGCAAGCAATGGCTTGAGGCTGGCAACAAGAGCCGCTTTCCGGTCGGGAGCGCTCAACCAGTGGCAGACGACGTAACCCGCCAGAATATAGACGGACAGCAGACCGACCTGATCGGGCTTGACCACCATCAGCGCCGCCGAAGCGCCGGCCAGCATGCCGTAGAGCACCGACGGGCGATCCAGCGCGCGTGACAGCAGCCAAAGCGTGATGCCAAACTGAGCAAAGCTCATCACCTGCCCGATATGCTGGATGCGCCAGGCCGCCGCCCCGCCGAAGGCAAAGGCCAGCCCGGCGACGATGCCGCCGGCCGGATGCCAGCCGCGATCCCTGAAGAACATCAGGACAGCCAGGCCGCCGAGGCCAAGCAGCCCCAGAACAAACGAATCCAGCGCACGGATGCTCGGATTCGGCACCAGCCCAGCCAGCAGAATGGCCGGCGAGAAGATCAGCGATTGCGGATCGGCGATCTGCGGCGAGCCGCCGAAGACATTGGGCGTCCAGAACGGCGACTGGCCATTGTGCAGCGATTGGGCCAGGAACTGCAATTGCGCCTGGAAATGCGCCTTGGCATCGTAGGGAATGGTGACGCGGCCCGACAGCCACGGCATGCCGAACGAGGCCCAGGCAGCCGCAAACACCAGCATCACGAGCACAAGGCGACGCCGCGTCCAAAGACGCGCCGGAACAACCGTGGTGTCCCTGATCTGCCCCAACAACCCGCCCCCTCCAAGCGAGCCCGGCTCACGCCGGCTTTCGCTCATGCTTCGATCCCAGAGACCGCTCGGCTCATACTGTCGCGCACGCCACCTGAACAAGGCCTGTATGCCCCGACAGAGCGTCGTTGCGCCATTGCGGTTAAAGCAACGAAGAAAATAATTCTCCCGATGGTTCACCATTCAGTGATGCGTGACAAAATCCGTCTCCGGTCGTTGCGATTTGGCCGGGATTGTGGCTCACTTGCTTGTCATCTTTTTCAATAGGTGAGTATAAGAGCGGCATTCGGGGGCCATTTGATAGCAAGTTATAACCTGAAATGGGCAGCGGGAGGCGGGCGTGAAATTGGTTCGTTACGGCAGAGCCGGCCATGAAAAGCCAGGGCTCGTGGATGGCGATGGCAAAATTCGTGACTTGTCCAGCCATATCGACGATCTTGCCGGCGAGGCTCTTTCGCCGAGAAGTCTGGCGCGCATTGCCCGGCTTAAGCCGGAGCGGCTGCCGCCGGTGCGCGGGCGGCCGCGGCTCGGACCCTGTGTCGGGGCTGTCGGCAATTTCGTCGCGGTCGGGCTCAACTACGCCGACCATGCCAGGGAGACCGGCGCCAAAATCCCCGGCGAGCCGATCCTGTTCAACAAGGCGCCCTCCTGCATCAGCGGACCGAACGATGATGTCGTGCTGCCGATGGGATCGCAGAAGACTGACTGGGAGGTCGAGATTGCCGTGGTGATCGGCACCCGCGCCAGCTACGTCAGCGAGGCCGAAGCGCTCGATCACGTCGCAGGCTACTGCATCTGCAATGATGTGTCTGAGCGCGCGTTCCAGGCCGAACGGGGCGGCCAGTGGATGAAGGGCAAGGGGTGCGCCACCTTCGGCCCGCTGGGGCCTTGGCTGGTGACGCGCGACGAAATCGCCGATGAGCAGAACCTGCCGATGTGGCTCGATGTCAATGGCGAGCGGATGCAGACCGGCTCGACCGCGACGATGATCTTTCCGATCCGGATGCTGGTCTCCTACATCTCGCAGTTCATGATCCTGAACCCGGGCGATGTCATAACCACCGGCACGCCGCCGGGCGTCGGCCTCGGCATGAAGCCGCCCCGCTTTCTCAAGCCGGGCGATATCATGCGCCTGGGTATCCAGGGCCTCGGCGAGCAGCGCCAGCTGGTCTCCGCCTTCCGCAAAGTGTGATTGGCGTGATCGGCGGCCGGGATCCCCATCCGTAGCGCCCGGGCCTGACCGGCTGGTCACCCTCGGACCGCCCGCATCGGACGGGTCAGGTGTCTCCTGGCGCCTTCTCAGGCAGCTCCACCGGTGCGCCGGCCTTCTTCCAGGCGCCGAACCCGCCTTCGACATGGGCGACGGGTTTCAGGCCCATATCCCGCGCCGCCTTTGCCGCCAGCGCCGAGCGCCAGCCGCCGGCGCAGAAGAACACGAACTGCCTGTCCTGCTGGAAAACCGGCTTGGCGTAAGGGCTTTCCGGGTCGATCCAGAATTCCAGCATGCCGCGCGGGCAATGGAAGGCGCCGGGAAGCCGCCCTTCCCTGTCCAGTTCGCGGGGATCGCGCAGATCGACAAAGACGACGCCGGGGCTGCCATGCAGGGCCATGGCCTCGGCAACCGACAGCGTGCGAACCTGACTGTTCGCCTCCGAAAGCAGGGCTTTTATTCCCTTGGTGATCGTCTGCGCCATGCCTGTCCTCATGCTGCGCCATTCCAACATGGCGGTTCCCTCACGCGCCCGATCATGCGATCAAACCGCCGCGCGAGGCAAGCACAGCGGCGGGCAACGGACATGATTCAGGGTTTCACGCAGATCGACATGATCGCCATCAGCGTTTTTCTGGTGTGCTGGGGGAGCTATCATTTCCTCATCGAGACCAGGACTTTCGGCGGCAACAGCCTCAATGCCAGGATGAATGCCTATCGGCAGCGCTGGATGAGCGAGATGCTGCGACGCGATAACCGGATGGTCGATGTGCAGGTGATGGCGGCGCTGCATCAGGGGTCGGCGTTTTTCGCCTCGACCTCGCTGATTGCGGTCGGCGGCTCGCTGTCGCTGATCCGTGCCGGCTCGGACCTTACCGCCCTGCTTGCCAGCCTGCCATTCGGCGCCGTGCCGTATGCCGCGTTGTGGGAATTGAAGGTGGTGGGGCTGGCGGTGATCTTCGTCTATGCGTTTTTCAAGTTTGCCTGGGCCTACCGGCTGTTCAACTAAGCGGCGATCCTGATGGGGGCGACGCCAACCGCATCGCGCATCGATGCCGAGGCCGAGTTGCAGGCCCGCCGCGTCGGCGACATGACGGTTGCCGCCGGGCGGCATTTCAACCGCGGCCAGCGGGCGTTCTTCTTCGCTCTGGCCTATCTCGGCTGGTTCCTCGGGCCGCTGGTGTTTCTGGCGTCCACGGTGGCGGCACTGTTCGTCATGGCGCGGCGGCAATACGGGTCGGATGCGCTGAGCTCGATTCTCGATCCGAAATGAGCGTCATTGCCGCATCAGCAAGGCAACGAAGAACCCGTCGGTGCCGGTGCGGGCCGGGCTGAGCAACAGCCCCTGCCCGGTGCAGTCGGAATGTCCGGAAAGAACGCCAAGCCCCGCCGCCGCCGCCGCTTCAGCCGGGGAAACAACCGAGAACTGCCGGTGCCGCGCCAGAAAGGCGCTGACCTGTGCGCCGTTCTCCTCATCGAGCAGCGAGCAGGTGATATAGGCAAGGCGCCCGCCGGGCTTGACCAGCGGAGCGGCGATGTCCAGCACTTCGCCCTGTTCCTTGACCCGCTGCTCCAGCGAGCCGGGACGGATACGCCATTTGGCGTCCGGATTGCGCCGCCAGGTGCCGGTGCCGGTGCAGGGGGCATCGACAAGCACCAGATCCATGCGCCCGGAGAGCCCCTCCACTTTCGGCGCGCGGGCGGTCGGCGTGCGCACCTGAACATTGCGGACGCCGGCCCGCTCGAGCCGCTCGTGGATGTTCCTGAGCCGGCGGGCATCGTTATCGGTCGCGAAGATCTGGCCGCTGTTGTTCATCGCGGCGGCGAGCGCCAGCGTCTTGCCGCCGGCGCCGGCGCAAAGATCAAGCACCTGTTCGCCGGGCCGTGCCCGGGCGATGGCGGCAACCAGTTGCGAGCCCTCATCCTGCACCTCGACCGCGCCCTTGATAAAGGCCGGCTCGGCCTGGACATAGGGAACCCGCCCGTTGTCGCGCGGGGCCAGGCGAAGGCCGAGCGGGGAAATCGGCGTCGGTTCCGGGGCGAGATGGCCGATGGCCTGCATGATCTGTGCGCGGACCGCCTTGAGCGCATTGACGCGCAGATCGAGCGGCGCGCGGGCCGCCAGCGCCGCGATCTCCGCAACCCGCGCCTGGCCGAATGCGCGTTCGAATAACGGATCGAGCCAGTCGGGATAATCGCCGCGGACCGGCGCCGGGGCACCTTCCAGCGTGGCCGTTGCCAACCGCGCCGTCTCGGCGTCGGTCAAGGCCGGCGCGGCATAGCGATCGGCGCCGAACAATGCGGCGATCTGACCGGCATCGAGACCGCGCAGCCGTTTGAGCATGCCGATCACGGTCGCGCGCGGGGTTTCCTCGCCCATCAGCCAGCGGGCCGAGGACTGGACGCGCAATGCGTCGTAGGCAAGGTTGGCGACATCGGCGCGGTCACCGGAGCCGGCAAAGCGATGCGCCCGCCCCCATTCAGCCAGAACCTCGCCAACCGGGCGGCGGCGGGAATCGATCTCGGCCAGCACCTCGATGGCGGCGGCTATGCGGGCAGCGGGGGTCATCAAGGGTCCTCAAGGCCGGCAAGGAGACAAAAACGTTGCGTCATCCCTGACAAATTTACCGATTGGCCACGTCCTTGCCTTATTTCAGGCAAAGACGGAACCTGTTTTCGCGTCCCACATCAAGGAACATCGCCATGAAGCGCCTCGTCAATCTGGTCATCGCGACCGCCTTCGCCGCCTCGCTCGCCGCCTGCGCAACGCCGCCGCAGGCCCAGGACGATCTCACCCCGCCGGCCCGCAAGCTCGACGCCAAGACCCAGCTCGAGACCGGCCGCACCCGCTAAATTCTGCGGCTTTCGGCTTTCAGACCCGCCGGGCAGCATGACCGCCCCGGCGGGTTTGTCTTTTTCCCGGTAGTGCCTTGCTGCTGCGGGGAAGGACGGTTCTGCGGCTTACTTTACCTTTTCAAGATCGCCGCCGCCGGGCGGGCGGCCGAGTTCGAACACCCTGTCGATGGCCGCATAATCCTTGTAGCCGAGGCGGGCCAGCGGCTTCAGCGCCTGCGCATCGACCTTGCCGTCGCGGAGCAATCCGTCGTCGATGTGAACGCCGACCACCTGCCCGATCACCAGAAAATTGTTGCTCGGCACGCCGGAGAGCGTCATCAGCCGGGTGATCGAGACGAGCCGGCATTCGAGCGCGGCGCGCGCCTCCTTCACACGCGGCGGGCGGATCAGCGTCGAGGCGATGGGCGTAAGCTGTGCCGGGCCGAATTCGGAGGTGTCACGCGGCAGCGGCGCCGAGGTCGCGTTCATCGGATGCATCAGCTCATGACTGACGATGTTGCAGCAGAATTCCCCGGTCTCGCGCACATTACGCACCGAATCCTTTTCGCCTTCGGATGAAAACATCAGCATCGGCGGGCTGCTCGC
>DAOMXG010000088.1:0-9828 GCA_035436995.1 Beijerinckiaceae bacterium | reverse complement strand
TCGCCAACTGGATGATCCCCGGCAAGATGGTCAAGGGCATGGGCGGCGCGATGGATCTCGTGGCCGGTGTGCAGAAGGTCGTCGTGGTCATGGAGCATGAAGCGAAGGGGGAATCCAAGCTCATGCATCGTTGCAACCTGCCGCTGACCGGCGCCAGTGTCGTCGACATGGTGATCACCGATCTCGGTGTCTTCACCATCGACAAGAAGGGCAAGGGCGGCATGACACTGATCGAACTTGCCGATGGCGTGACGCTCGACGAGATCAAGGCCAAGACCGGGGCCACCTACAAGGTCGGGCTCAAGGGCTGAACAGGCTTGGGCTGAACGGACGTGGCCGCTGTCAGTCCCGGGCGCCTTGCAAGGGCAATCCGGGACTGACAGCGCTGCCGCCCCTCAATAGTCCACTTTGACAAAATACAACCCGTGTGCCGGCGCCGTCGGACCACAGGCATCGCGTCGACGCGCATCGCGCGCCCGCTCAAGGTCCTCCCGGCTCCAGCGACCAAGCCCCACCTCCACCAGTGAGCCCACCATCGAGCGCACCTGATGATGCAGGAATGACCGGGCATGGGTGGCAACCTCAACCTCGTCGCCCCGATGCTCGACATGAAGGAATTCGAGTGTCTTTTCCGGACTCCGCGCCTGGCAATTGGCCGCGCGGAACGTCGAAAAATCATGGTGCCCGACAAGAACGGTCGCTGCGGCGTTCATCGCCGTAACGTCCAGCTTTCTCGGCACATGCCAGGTATAGTCGGCCAGGAGCGGGCTTGGCGGCCGACGATTGAGGATTCGGTAGAGATAGTGGCGCCGCCGCGCCGAAAACCGTGCATCGAAACGCTCGTCCACGTGCTCTGCATGCAGGACCGCAACGCGCGCATCGATCAGCTTCAGCTTCGCATTGAGCGCATCGCGCACGGTATCGGTCCGCCAGTCCCTGGTCAGGTCGATATGGGCGACCTGTGCCAGCGCATGCACCCCGGCATCGGTCCGTCCACAACCGTTGACGCGCGCATTCTCTCCGGCGAACTGCCTGACGGCTTCTTCGAGGTCGCCCTGCACCGTGCGCCAACCCGCCTGCAACTGCCAACCGGCATAGGGGGCGCCGTCGTATTCGAGGATGACCTTGTAGCGTGGCATCAGGCGAGCCTGAGTCCCGGTCCGATTCGCGCTCCGTTGAGGAAGTCGGCAGCCTGCATCGGCCCCTTTCCGGCTCGTTGCACCTCGAGAAGGCGTACCGCGCCCGAGCCGCACGCAATAGTAAGCCGGCTATCGAGCACCGTTCCGGCTGTCCCGGCGCCTTCGGTGATCTCAGAACGCAGAACCTTGAGCCGCTGGCGTCCCTGGCTCCAATCGGCCTCGAGAAAGGCGCCCGGATAGGGGGAGAGTCCCCGAATCTGGTTATGGACCTCCTGCGCGGTCTTCGACCAGTCGATGCGGCCCTCGTCGTTGGTCAGCTTGGCGGCGTAGGTGACGCCAGTCTCCATCTGTGGGCGGATGGTCAAGGCCCCGCGCTCGAGCGCTGCCAGCGCCCGCGCCATAAGGTCGGCGCCAAGCCGCATCAGCCTATCGTGCAATTCGCCGGCGGTCATCGCCGGACTGATGACGATTTTTTCCACCATCGCGACCGGACCGGTATCAAGCCCTTCGTCCATCTGCATGACCATGACGCCGGTCTCGGCATCGCCCGCCATGATCGCGCGCTGGATCGGCGCCGCGCCCCGCCAGCGCGGCAGCAGCGAGGCATGCAGGTTGAGACAGCCATGACGCGGCGCCTCGAGAACCGCCTTCGGCAGGATGAGCCCATAGGCGACCACGACCGCCACATCGGCGTCGAGCGCGGCAAACTCGGCTTGCGCGGCGGCCTTCTTCAGCGATTTGGGCGTGAACACCGGCAGGTTGAACCGGTCTGCCGCCTGATGCACCGGACTTTTCTGCATCTCCATTCCGCGCCGGGCCGGGGCCGGCGGACGGGTGTAGACGCCGACAACTTCATGCCCCTGGCCGAGAATTTCGGTCAGCACCGGCACGGAAAAATCGGGCGTGCCCATGAAAACGATGCGAAGGGTCATCGATTTGCCCATCCGTCGGCCGGTATCCCCGCCATCGGTTCCCTCATGCCCGGTCCCGGGCCATCTTGGTGAATTTCTTCATCACCATGGTCCGCTTGAGCCGCGAGATGTGATCGATGAACAGAACGCCGTTGAGATGGTCGATCTCATGCTGGATGCAGGTGGCAAGCAGCCCTTCGGCGAGCACTTCCTGGTCCCTGCCTGCAAGGTCGCGATAGCGGACCTTCACCCGGGCCGGCCGGCTGACATCGGCATAATAGTCGGGAATCGACAGGCAGCCTTCCTCGTAGGACGAGGTTTCCGGCGAGGACCAGACGATCTCGGGATTGATAAAAACCTGAGGGCTTTTTTCTTCCTCGGTCTTTTTGGAAAGGTCGATGGTGATCAGCCGCACCGGCGCGCCCACCTGAATGGCCGCAAGGCCGATGCCGGGGGCATCATACATCGTCTCCAGCATGTCATCGGCCAGGCGCTGGAGGCTGGAATCGATGGCCCGGACCGGTTCGGACACTTTGCGCAGCTGTGCATCGGGAAGAATGACGAGCGGACGGATGGTCATGGGGTTTGGTCTGTCGGATGGAACAAATTCGGCCTTCCATAGAGCGTGGCCACCGGGGGGTCAATGCGTTCTATTTTCGTTCGCGCCGAATCGCGCTAGCTATAGCGCATGCAAGACCCGTTTGTGATCGTCGCCGGCCATACGATTACCCTCCAGGATGCGCTCATCTATGGCGCATTGCTGGCGCTGGGGCTGCTGTGCGTGCTTGTCTGGTTGCAGGCGCGCATGGGCAATGCCCGCGCCATCGAGGCTGCGACCGCCGCCGAACGGGCGCGCGAGATGGACGAGAAGATGGCTGCGCTCAACCAGCTTCAGGCGGAGATGACCGGGCGCATCCAGGGCTTTGCCGAAGTGCTCGGCTCGCGCCAGACCGATCTTGCCCGCCTCGTTTCCGAGCGGCTCGACTCGGTCAAATCCAGCGTCGGCCAGGGTCTGACCCAGCAGGCCGAGCGCACCGCCGATACGCTGCAGAAGCTCAATGAGCGGCTGGCGGTGATCGATGCAGCCCAGACCAGCCTTGCCGGGCTGACCAGCGAGATGCTCGGCCTCAAGGACATCCTCGCCAACAAGCAGGCGCGCGGCGCCTATGGTCAGGGGCGGATGGAGGCGATCGTCCGCGATGGTTTGCCGCCTTCGGCCTTTGCCTTCCAGACCACTTTATCCAACCGTTCGCGGCCCGATTGCGTCATCCATCTGCCGGGCGATACCCGGCCGCTGGTGGTCGATGCGAAATTTCCGCTCGAGTCCTTCTCTCTGTTGCGGGCGGCCCAGAGCGACGAGGCGCGCGCAACCGCCGAACGGCGCGTGCGCAACGATGTTGGCCTTCATGTGAAGGACATTGCTGAAAAATACCTCATCACCGGCGAGACACAGGATCTGGCGCTGCTGTTCGTGCCGTCCGAGGCGGTCTACGCCGATCTCAGCGAGCACTTCGAGGATCTGGTCCAGCGCGCCCACAAGGCACGGGTTCTGATCGTCTCGCCCTCGCTGCTGATGATGGCGATTCAGGTGATGCAGGCTATCGTGCGCGATGCGCGCATGCGGGACCAGGCCCGGGTGATTCAAACCGAGGTCGGTCGCCTGCTGGACGATGTGCGGCGTCTGCAGGAGCGGGCGAGCAAACTGGACCAGCATTTCCGTCAGGCGCAGGACGATGTTGCGGGTCTGATTGTCTCGTCGGACAAGGTAAGCAAGCGCGGCGAACGGATCGAGGCCCTTGATTTCGAGGAGGCGCCGGCGGCCAAGGCCCCGCCGCCTGTCGAACCGAAGCTGCCGCTGGGGGCCGATGTCTTGCCTTCGCCGCTGTTGCGGCGAGCAGCGCGGTGATGGATCCCTGCCGCCGCAGCAACGCGCTGCCTGCCGTTGTGCGCTCTTGCGCTATTCGCGCAGAAGGTCGTTGATTCCGGTCTTGGAGCGGGTCTGAGCGTCCACTGTCTTGACGATCACGGCGCAGTAGGTGGAGGGGCCGGGCGTGCCGTCAGGCAACGGCTTGCCGGGCAGATTGCCGGAGACCACCACCGAATAGGGCGGCACATAGCCGACATGGACTGTGCCGGTCGCGCGATCGACGATCCGGGTTGATGCGGAAATGAACACGCCCATGGCGATCACCGACCCTTCGCCGACCACGACGCCCTCGACCACTTCGGATCTTGCGCCGACAAAGCAATTGTCCTCAATGATGGTGGGGCTGGCCTGCAACGGTTCCAGCACACCGCCGATGCCGACGCCGCCTGACAGATGAACATTCTTGCCGATCTGGGCACAGGAACCGACGGTTGCCCAGGTATCGACCATGGTGCCCTCGTCGACATAGGCCCCGAGGTTGACGAAGGACGGCATCAGAACGACATTGCGCGCAACGAAGGCCGAGCGGCGCACGATGGCGCCCGGCACCGCGCGGAAACCTGCAGCGCGAAACTCCGCAGCGCTCCAGCCAGCCGTCTTGAGGCGCACCTTGTCCCAGCCGTAGTGGGTGCCGCCGGTCGCATTTCCGAACGGAACAATATCCATGTCATTCAGGCGGAACGACAGCAGCACCGCCTTCTTCAGCCATTCGTTGACCTTCCAGGCGCTGCGGCCGCTTTCCCCTGGGGTCTTTTCGGCGACGCGAAGCCGTCCCGCATCAAGCGCGTCCAATGCCGCCTCGACGGCCTCGCGGGCCTCCCCCCTTGTGGCGGGGGAAATCTCCGCCCGGTTTTCCCAGGCTCGTTCGATTGCGGCGTTCAGTTGGGCGGTGAGCATGATCGATCCCGAAAGCAAAACCAGATGCCCCCTTTCGCCAGAAAGGCGGGCGCCAAGTCAAGCGCGAAGGCACATACCTGGCCGGATTTTACAGGCCGAGACCGCCGGCCACAGCGTCCAGAAAGCCGGCAAGGTCATCAGTGACATGATCGATGTAGGAGGGCGCTGTATTGGCCTGCTCCCAGGGATCACGATGATCCGTGCCGCCCGCCCTGGGCACCACCAGCACGGTGCGCATGCCGAGATGCTTGGGCGGTTCGAGATTGCGCGCGATATCCTCGAACATGACGGCGCGACTTGGATCGATATCATGCGCAGTCAGAAACCGCTCGTAGGTGACAGGATCCGGCTTGGGGCGGAATTGGCCTGCGACAATGTCGAAAACAGCGTCGAAATGGTGCGCGATACCAAGCGCCAGCATGGTCTTTTCCGCATGGCCACGCGAGCCATTGGTAAATACCAGGCGCCGGCCGGGGAGCCGCTCGATGGCTGCCCCAAGACGGTCGTCGATCATCAGCGTGGTGCGGTCGATGTCATGCACGAAATCGAGAAAGCGATCCGCATTGATGATGTCGGCGTGTTCGGCCATCAGCCCGTTCAGGGTGGTGCCATAGCGCTGGTAGTAGTGCTTTTGCAGCGCGCGGGCCGAGAGCCCGTCGAGGTCAAGCAGATGGGCCAGAAAGACCGTGATGCGGTGGTCGATCTTCGGCCAGAGATCGGAATGAGGCGGATAGAGCGTGTTGTCGAGATCGAAAACCCAGGTGTCGGTCTTGGCGAAGAGATCGGGCATGATCGGGGTCATTGCACCGAGCCTTTCGCGGGCGCTGGCAGGAACCGCTTCAACGGGCAGTGCATGGAGGCTGGAACTGTCGAACATAGCTCCGGACCCTAGCGCTCAAGTCTTGCAAAACCGTGTCAGCCCTCGTTCAGAGGCCGATTCCCTCGACTGCCCAGGCCTGCACCAGCTGGGAGGCCAGCGAAAATTTTGCCGGCACATGGACAGCCTCGGGATGCTTGCGTGCCATCATGGCGAGCACTTCGGCACGGGTGAACCAGCGGGCATCCTCAAGTTCGGTCACATCCCGGGTGATGGTCTCGCTTTGTGCCTCGGCGATGCAGCCGATCATCAGCGACTGTGGAAACGGCCAGGGTTGGCTGGCCAGATAGCGCACGCGGCCGATCTCGATCCCGGCCTCTTCCTTGATCTCCCGCCGCACGGCATCCTCGATCGTCTCACCCGGCTCGCAGAAACCGGCAAGGCAGGAATACATGCCCGGAAGAAAGCGCGGTTGGCGACCCAGCAGGCAGGATTGACCGCGTATCGCCAGCATGATCACCACAGGATCGGTGCGCGGGAAGTGCTGGGCGCCGCAATTGTCGCAATCGCGCCGCCAGCCGGCTTGCCGCAGGTGCGAGGGCGCCCCGCAGCGAGCACAGAAGCGATGGGTCTGATGCCAGTGGAGCAGTGCCTTTGCCGTTGCCAGCGCACCGAGTTGGTCGGGCGGCAGCAGGCCTTCGATGGCACATTGGCGCAGGCTGATGAGCGCAAGGCCTGGAATCGCCGCCAGCCGTTCGGCAGCGGTGTCCTCAAGCAGCACGCCAAAACGCGGCGCGTCCCCGTCGAGGCCAAGAAACACCTGTTCCCGCCGGGCCTCGGCCAGTGGCAGTTCGGCGGGAGAAAAAAGCGCCCCAAGCGGATCGGTCGTTTTCAGGACGACTGTCTCACCGACGAGCGCGTAAATGCCAGCATTGCCACTCGCCAGGGCACCGGTCAGAAAGCGGCCATCGTCCCGCCGGTCGCCTGCCCGGTCGAGCCGTCCATGGGCAAAGCCGAGATCTTCGGGGGCATAACGCTCGTTGAGGGACACAAACCGGCTCATGTGGTGCCGTCCCTCAACCCATACGGGTCTAGCGCGGCAATGAGACGGTCACGTGCAATACCGGCCATATGTGCAGGGTAGGGGTGCGCCGGGCTGTGGCCCCAGACCGGGCCGGGCCATGCGGGGTCAGAGGCAAACCGGCCGACGATATGCACATGCAGCTGGCGGACGATGTTGCCAAGCGCACCGATGTTGAGCTTGTCGGGGTTGTGCACGGCGCGCAGTGCCGCGCTGACCTCCACGATTTCCCTGAACAGCGATTCCTGATCCGCAGGGATAAGATCGATCAGTTCGGTCAAATCCGGCCGCCGCGGCACCAGGATCAGCCAGGGGTAGCGCGCATCGTTCATCATCAGCACGCGGCAGAGCGCGAGGTCTCCCAGAACCAATGTGTCGCGCTCCAGCCTTGGGTCGAGACGAAAATCGGACATGCGCCTTCCTTTTCTCCAAGCGTTATCCAAAACCAGCCTTTGACGCCATGCTTGTTTTTGCAAGGAAGTTGCCCGATATAGGGAGCGGGAGGTTGGCTGTGGACGTACCACTCGCCAACCGGGTCAGGTCCGGAAGGAAGCAGCCCTAACGAGTACGGGCGGGTCGTTGTCCAGCCTCCCAATCTTCCTGAGAGCATCATCCCGCCAGGTGGATACCTGGCTGGCGGAAAAGGTGATGGGTTCAGAATAGGTTAGAGCAAAAGAGCGATCCAGTCAGATCGGCTTTTGTTCTAAGGGCATGCTGCAAGAAAGTGGAAACGGCTTTTTGCTTCAAGCATGCTCTAATGTATTGTTATCGATCATGTTTTTCCGTGGTTTGGCGAGTCGGTCAAAACACGGAAGAATTGGTCTGTTGACCCTTGCCACCTGCCGGTCATCCCGGCACCTGATGCGCTGATGGCTCAAACACCTGAAACCGGCGGCGCTGAGGCGCCTGCTTCTGCCTATCGGGTGCTGGCGCGCAAGTATCGCCCGCGCGATTTTTCCGACCTGATCGGCCAGGAGCCGATGGTGCGCACGCTGCGCAACGCCTTTGCCGCAAACCGTATCCATCAGGCCTATATCTTCACGGGGGTGCGCGGTGTCGGCAAGACGACCACGGCGCGTATCATTGCCCGCGGCCTCAATTATGTGGCGGCCGACGGCAGCGGCGGACCAACGGTCGATCTTGCCGGCTATGGCCGGCATTGCGAGGCGATTCTGGAAAGCCGGCATGTCGACGTGATCGAGATGGACGCCGCCTCGCATACCGGCATCAACGATATCCGCGAGATCATCGATTCGGTGCAGTATCGCCCGGTTGATGCGCGCTACAAGGTCTTCATCATCGATGAGGTGCACATGCTTTCGACGCAGGCCTTCAACGGCCTGCTCAAGACGCTGGAAGAGCCGCCTCCGCATGTGAAATTCCTGTTCGCCACCACCGAGATCCGCAAGGTCCCGGTCACGGTGCTGTCGCGCTGCCAGCGATTTGACCTCAGGCGCATCGTTGCCGCCGATATGGTGACCTACCTCAAGGCTATCGCCGGCAAGGAGGGTTTCGAGATTTCCGATGAGGCGCTGGCACTGATCGCGCGCGCCTCCGAAGGTTCGATGCGCGATGCCTTGTCGCTGCTCGATCAGGCGATTGCCCATGCCGATGGCCGTATCGAGGCCGAGCGGCTCAGGACCATGCTGGGATTGGCCGACCGCAGCCGCGTCATCGACCTGTTCGAGGCGGTGATGAGGGGCGATCTTGCCGCTTCGCTCACCGAGCTCAAGTCCCAATATGATTCCGGCGCCGATCCAGCCGGAATCATCGCCGATCTGGCCGACTATGTGCATGTCGTCACCCGGCTCAAGATTCTGCCGGGCGACGCCAATGATCCGACGCTGAGCGAGAGCGAACGCACGCGCGGGCAGGGGTTCGCCGAAGCGCTGTCGCAGAAGGTGCTGACCCGCGCTTGGCAGATCCTGCTCAAGGGGTTGGCCGAGGTGCAGACGGCCGCCCGACCGGTTTCTGCGGCCGAGATGCTGCTGGTGCGTCTGGCCTATGCCGCCGACCTGCCGACACCGGATGAGGCGTTGCGCCGCCTGCGCGAGGCTGCGCGGGAGGATTCAGGTTCGCCGATCAGCGCCAGACCTGCGCCAGCCGCTTCCCCCCTGCCGCGTCTGCCGGCCGGCAACACCCTGCCGCAACCGGCGCCAACTCTGCGCCAAGACGTTGCGCCCGCTGCCGAACCCGCGCCCAGCCTGCGTATCCGCCGGTTTGAGGATATTCCGGCCATTGCGCTTGAGCGCCGTGATCTGGCGCTGAAAGTGGCCGTCGAACGCGATCTCAGGCTGGTTTCGTTCGAAGAAGGGCGGATCGAGGTCAATGTCGTCGGCCCGTCCGGTGATGTGGTCACACGCCTTGCCCGCGCCCTGCAGACCTGGACCGGCAGCCGCTGGATTGTCGCGGTCAGCCAGCAGTCGGGCGCTTCGACGCTTGCCGAACAGGAACAGGCCCGTCGTGCTGACGACATGCGCGGCGTTCGGGCCAATCCGGTGGTGCGGGCCATTCTCGAGGACTTCCCGGGCGCCGAGATCGTCGCGGTGCGCCTGCTACGGGGGGAGACCGACAGCAGTGCAATGACAGATGAGATCGACGGGCAGGCGGCCCCTCCGGTCGAGGCCGATGACGTTGACGACCTCTGACCCCCTTCCTTCCAACACGGGAACAACAGCCATGATGGGCATGATGAAGCAGGTGCAGGCCATGCAGGCGAAATTCGCCGAGATGCAGGCCGAGCTCGAACAACTCGAAGTTGAAGGTTCGTCCGGCGGCGGCATGGTCAAGGTTGTGGTCCTGGCGAAAGGCGCGCTGAAGAGCATCAGGATCGACCCCTCGCTGATGCAACCGGACGAAGCGGAGATCCTTGAGGACCTGATCGTCGCCGCCTGCAACGATGCGCGCGGCAAGGCTGAAGCCCTGCTGGCGGAGAAAATGAAGGCCCTGACCGGGGGCCTGCCGCTGCCGCCCGGCCTCAAGCTGTTCTGAGCCCGACTGCCAGCGCAAGTTCCTGCACACCCTGCGCGAACGCCCCGAGGTGCTGGAGGCGCATC
>DAOMXG010000087.1:0-9832 GCA_035436995.1 Beijerinckiaceae bacterium | reverse complement strand
CACGCGTCGGCCCGGCCCCCCTATCCTGCAGGCGGAGAGGGGATGTCGCGATGTCAGTGGGTCACTTGATCGCCTGGATCTTGTCCCAGTCGGCCTTGTTGTAGCCGTAGGTCTCGAACTTGGCGCTGGCGAGCGAGGCGTCGAGGAACTCCTTGCGGTTGATCTCGGTCACGGTCAGCCCCTTTTCCTTGAAGAAGGCGACCAATTCAGCCTCACGCTTCTTGATCTGCGCGGTGGCGCGGGCCGCTGCTTCCTGGGCCACTTCGGCAAAGACCTTCTGATCCTCGGGCGACAGCTTCTTCCACAGGTTGCCGGAAATCACCGTGTTGAGATGATCGACGATGTGGCCGGTCAGCACGATGTGCTTCTGGACTTCGTAGAACTTCTTGGCCTCGATCGTGGTCAGCGGGTTTTCCTGAGCCTCGACCGTGCCGTTCTGCAGGGCGAGATAGACCTCGGCGAAGGCGATCGGCGCGGTGTTGGCGCCGCAGGCGCGCGGCATGGCGAGGTAGGCCGGCACATCCGGCACGCGCATCTTGAGGCCTTTCATGTCGGCGCAGGTCTTGATGGCGCGGTTGGATGAGGTGTGGCGAACACCGTAATAGGTTACCGCAACGATCTTGTGGCCGGTCTTGTCCTCGTAGCCCTTGGTCAGGTCCTTGAACACATCCGACTTGGTGTAGGCCATCAGGTGGTCGGCATCGCGGAAGGTGAAGGGATAATAGGTGACGCCGATCGGCGGATAGGAGCGGGCGGCAAAGCTCGATCCGGAAATGATGATATCGACCGAGCCGAGCGCCAGGCCCTGGTTGATGTCGGTCTCCTTGCCGAGCTGCGAGGCCGGGAACACGTCGATCGTGTAGCGGCCGTTGGTGCGCTTGGCGATCTCGCCGGCAGCCCAGACGGATTCGGTATGGAATGCTTCGGACGTCTCGTAGACATGCGCCCATTTCAGCTTGGTCTGCGCCATGGACGAGGTGGAAAGCAGCACACCGGCAATCACGGTCGCAGCAGTGAGGGTCGTCTTGAGCATTTTGGCACTCCCCGATGTTTGTTGTGGGTGCATCCCGCCGCATCTGCTGCTGAGTGTCAAGCGTTGTATGATGTCTATCGACGGGTCAGAGAATTTCTTCCAGCAGCCCGGCGGGCCGGCAGAGGCGGGTGCCCTTGTCGGTGACGACAATCGGGCGATTGACCAGAACCGGCTCGCGGACCATCGCGGCGAGGATGGTCGCGTCGCTGATGCCGGGCGCGGTCAGTCCCATCACCTCGGCCGGCGAATTGCTGGTGCGCAGCGCCTGGCGCGGTGTAATCCCGGCCGCGGCAAACAACGCTTCAAGTTGCGGCTGTGTCCAGCCGGTCTTGAGATACTCGACAACGATCGGCTGGTAGCCGGCCACGCGCAGTTGCGCCAGCACGGTGCGCGAGGTGCCGCAGGAAGGGTTGTGATAGATCGTTGCGCGCATGGTATCACCGGTCAGGTCAGGCTGTGGCGGGGCGGCGCCAGACGCTCGATCGACGCCCAATCCCAGTCTATGCCGATGCCGGGCGCGGACGGCGGCACGGCGCGACCTTCCTTGACACCCATGCGGCTGGTGGTCACGTCATCAAGCTGGGGTATCCATTCCACCCATGCGGCATTTGGAACAGCTGCACAGAGCGAGACGTGGATTTCCATCAGGAAATGCGGACAGATCGAGACATTGAAGGTCTCGGCCAGATGGGCGATCTTCAGCCATGGGGTAATTCCGCCGACGCGGGCGACATCCGCCTGCACGATCGAACAGGCGCCGCGCTGGAGATATTCGCGGAAGTGGCTCGGATGGTAGATCGATTCACCCACCGCGATCGGGATCGAGGTCGCCTGGCACAGCCGGACATGGCCGCCAAGATCCTCGGCGGGGACGGGCTCCTCGAACCAGGCCAGATCGAGCCCTTCGTAGGCCCGGGCGCGACGGATCGCCTCGCTGACCGTGAACGCCTGATTGGCATCGGTCATGATCTCGAACCCGGGACCGACCGCAGCGCGCACCGCACCGAGCCGCGCTACATCCTCCGACACATGCGGCCGACCGATCTTGATCTTCGAGCCGCCAAACCCGTCCGCCTTGGCCTTCAGCGCATCCTCGACCAGCGCGGACGTGTCGATGTGCAGCCAGCCGCCCTCGGTGGTGTAGAGCGGCACCGAGGCCTGCGCGCCGCCGGCCTCCTGCCACAGCGGGCGGCCCGAGGCGAGGCATTTGAGATCCCACAGCGCCATGTCGATGGCGCAGAGCGCCAGCGAGGTGATGGCGCCGACCGCCGTGGCGTGGGTGGCAAAGAACAGCTCCTTCCACAGCATCTCGATGTGGATAGGGTCGCGGCCGATCAGCCTCGGGCAGAGGTGGTCCTTCAACAGGCCGATGACCGACGAACCGCCGGTGCCGATGGTATAGGTGTAGCCGGTGCCGATGCGTCCGTCGTCGGTGTGGATGCGCACCATCGGTGTTTCCTGCGTGACGAACGACTGGATGGCGTCGGTGCGCCTGACCTTCGGCGCAAGGTCGATCTGCAGGATTTCGATGCGGGTGATCTTGGCCATGGCGGGATCCGGTCTGGAAACAGGGGCCCTCATCGGTAGCGCGCCCGGCGCGATTGGAAAAGCACCAAGGCAGGCGTGCGGGGTGTCGCGTCAAATTGACTTGCCGGTGACCGGTAACCTGGGCGACCATCGCATCACCCCATTGGCTGACGAGTCGCCCCATGTCCTCCCTGTCCGATTTTCCGATCACCCGCCGCTGGCCGGCCCGCCATCCCGACCGCATCCAGCTCTATTCGCTGCCAACCCCGAACGGGGTGAAGGTGTCGATCATGCTGGAGGAATGCGGGCTGCCCTACGAGGCGCATGCCATCGCGATCGGCAGGAACGAGACCTGGACCGAGGAATTCCTGTCGCTCAACCCCAACGGCAAGATCCCGGCGATCATCGATCCGGACGGGCCGGGCGGCAAGCCGCTGGGCCTGTTCGAGTCGGGTGCGATCCTCCTCTATCTCGCTGAAAAGTCCGGACAGTTCCTGCCGGCCGATCCGGCGCGGCGGATCGAGACGATCCAGTGGGTGTTCTTCCAGATGGCCGCGATCGGCCCGATGTTCGGCCAGCTCGGGTTTTTTCACAAATTCGCCGGCCGAGAGATCGAAGACAAGCGCCCGCTGGAGCGCTATCGGGCCGAGACCGAACGGTTGCTCAAGGTTCTGGAGACGCGGTTGAAGGGGCGCGACTGGATCATGGGCGACACCTATACCATCGCCGACATCGCGATCCTGGGCTGGGTGCGCAATCTGATCGGCTTTTACGAGGCCGGGCCGCTGGTCGGCTATGAAAGGCTGGTCGAGGTGCCGCGCTGGCTGGCGCGCGGGCTGGAACGCCCGGCGGTGCAGCGCGGGCTCGAAATACCCAAGCGTCCGGCCTGACCGGCGATGAGCGAGACCGCGCTTCGTCTCTCCCTGTTTGCCGGCGTGCTGGCCGGGCTGGTGCTGTGGGAACTGCTGCAACCCTGGCGCGATGCGCAGCAACGCTTGCGGCGCTGGCCGTCCAATTTCGCCATCGTCCTGCTCGACAGCCTGATCGTGCGGCTGATCTTTCCGCTGACGGCGGCAGGGGTGGCATTGTTCGCCGAGATCAAGGGCTGGGGGTTGTTTGCCTTGGTCGGCGCACCGTTCTGGCTGGCACTTCCGGCCTCGGTCATCCTGCTCGACCTTGCCATCTACGCCCAGCATGTGGCCTTCCATCATGTGCCGCTGCTGTGGCGGTTTCACCGGATGCATCATGCCGACACTGTCCTCGACGTTTCGACCGGGCTGAGGTTTCATCCGGTCGAGATTGTGCTGTCGATGCTGATCAAGTTCGGCGCGGTGCTGGCGCTGGGGGCACCACCCGAGGCGGTGATCGCCTTCGAGGTGCTGCTCAACGCCACGGCGATGTTCAACCATGCCAATATCGTGCTGCCCGAGCGGCTGGACCGCCTGCTGCGGCTGGTCGTGGTCACGCCGGCGATGCACCGCGTCCACCATTCGGCGATCCGGGCCGAAACGGATAGCAATTTCGGCTTCAACCTGCCCTGGTGGGACAGGCTGTTCGGGACGTATCAGGATGGGCCAAGGCTCGGTTACGAGCGGATGATCGTGGGACTGGACAGCTTCCGCGCCGACGAGGAAGCGCGGCTCGACCGGATGCTGACCCAGCCATTCCGCAGGCCGGACAAGGATGGATAGCGGCACGGAAGGCCGTTTCGCCGGGCCGCACAGCCAAAAAGCTCAAATCTTACGCTTGTTGTCTAAAGTGACTTGAGCCAAGCGGGCATGGACGGCACAAGGCTTGCCTGCTGAAGGAACGAAGAATCATTTGGAGACAGGTATGTGCGGAATTGTCGGGGTGCTGGGGTCTGGACCGGTCGCCCATCAGCTGGTCGATTCGCTCAAGCGCCTGGAATATCGCGGATACGATTCTGCCGGCATTGCGACGCTGGAGAACGGCCACCTGACCCGGCGCCGCGCCGAGGGCAAGCTCAAGAACCTCCAGGCCCGGCTGATTGAGGAACCCTTGAGCGGGCATATCGGCATCGGCCACACCCGCTGGGCAACCCACGGGCGGCCGAGCGAATACAACGCCCATCCGCATGCGACCGATCGCGTCGCGGTTGTGCATAACGGGATCATCGAGAATTTCCGCATCCTGCGCGAGCAGCTGCTCGCCGAGGGGGTCAATTTCTCGTCCGATACCGATACCGAGGTGGTCGCCCATCTGGTCAGCCGTGAATTGCGCAAGGGCGCCGGTCCGCATCAGGCGGTCGCGGCAACGCTGCGGCAATTGCATGGCGCTTTCGCGCTCGCCTTCCTGTTCGAGGGCGAAAACGATCTGCTGATCGGGGCGCGCCTCGGCGCTCCGCTGGCGGTCGGTCACGGCGATGGCGAGATGTATCTCGGCTCGGACGCGCTGGCGCTTGCCCCGTTCACCGACACCATCGCCTATCTCGATGATGGCGACTGGGTGGAACTGACGCGCACCAGTGCGCGATTTTTTGATGGCGACGGTCGCGAGGTCACCCGTGCCTGGCAGAAAACCCAGGCCGGCGCCTTCCTGGTCGACAAGGGCAACCACAAGCACTTCATGGCCAAGGAGATCCACGAACAACCGGAAGTGATCGGACGGACGCTGGCCCATTATCTGGACATGGCCGCCGGCAGGGTGAGCCTGCCCTTCGCGCTGCCGTTCGATTTCAAGTCCTTACGCAAGATTTCCATTTCCGCCTGCGGCACGGCGTTCCTTGCCGGGTTGACGGCGAAGTACTGGTTCGAGCGGCTTGCGCGCCTGCCGGTCGAGATCGATATCGCCTCCGAATTCCGTTATCGTGAAATGCCGCTGGAGCAGGGGGATCTGTCGATCTTCATCTCGCAGTCGGGCGAGACGGCCGATACCCTGGCCTCGCTGCGCTATGCCAAGGCCAATGGCCAGCACATTCTCTCGGTGGTGAATGTGCCGACATCGACCATCGCCCGCGAGAGCGACGTTGTGGCTCTCACGCTGGCGGGGCCGGAAATCGGCGTCGCCTCCACCAAGGCGTTCACCTGCCAGCTGACGGTGCTGGCAGCGCTGGCGGTTGCGGCCGGCGTTGCCCGCGGCACGCTGGATGCCGCAGCCGAACAGGCGCTGGTCAACGAGATGATCCTGCTGCCCGGTCTGGTCGCCGAATCGCTCAAGCATGAAAGCGCCATCGAAGTCGTGGCGCACGATCTGGCCAAGGCCAAGGATGTGCTCTATCTGGGGCGCGGCACCTCCTATCCGCTGGCCATGGAAGGCGCGTTGAAGCTGAAGGAAATCAGCTACATCCATGCCGAAGGTTATGCGGCGGGCGAACTCAAGCACGGGCCCATCGCGCTGATCGAGGAAACCCTGCCGGTGATCGTGCTTGCCCCGCGTGACCAGTGGTTCGACAAGACGGTTTCCAATGTCCAGGAGGTGGCCGCGCGCGGTGCCCGGCTACTGCTGATCGGACCGGAGGGAATCGCCCGCGAAGCGGGATTGTCGGACGCGGACACCATCGCCATGCCGGAGATGGCGCCGACCTTTGCCGCCATCGCCTATTCGGTTCCGATCCAGTTGCTCGCCTATCACACAGCGGTGACGATGGGCAAAGACGTCGACCAGCCCCGCAACCTGGCAAAATCGGTCACCGTGGAATAGCGCCGCCGCGCAAAGCCCCTTTTCTAAGGGCTGGCGAGGCAGTAAGAGGCGTGCCAACACTCAACCCGATCATCAGGACTGGACCATGGCCAAGCAGCGCACCTTCTCCATCATCAAGCCGGACGCGACCGAACGCAACCTCACCGGCGCCGTCAATGCCGTGATCGAGAAGGCCGGACTGCGCATTGTCGCCCAGAAGCGCGTGCGCATGACCCGCAAGGAGGCCGAGACCTTTTACGGTGTGCATCGCGAGCGCCCGTTCTTCGGCGAACTGGTCGATTTCATGACCTCCGGTCCGGTGGTCGTGCAGGTGCTGGAAGGTGCCGACGCGATCCAGCGCTATCGCGACATCATGGGCGCCACCAACCCGGCCAATGCCGCCGAGGGCACGATCCGCAAGCTGTTTGCCCGCTCGGTCGGCGAGAATTCGGTGCATGGTTCGGATTCGGCTGAGAATGCGGCCATCGAGATTGCCCAGTTCTTTTCCGGCAACGAGATTGTCGGCTGATCGAGCGGCAGACGGCGGCAGGATGCGCTCATGGCCCTGCCGCTGGTTCCCCTTCTCGGACTGGCCGCTGTCGCGGTTTCCTATAACCAGCGGATGCTCGATCCGCTGACGGTGCTGATCGCCCGCGATCTGGCGGTCGACGTTACGCGCACCATCGCGCTTTCCCCGGCCTTCACGCTGCCCTATGCGCTGGGCCAGCCATTCCTGGGGCCGGTCGCCGACAGTTTCGGCAAGGCGCTGGTGCTCAAGCTCTGCATGGCGGTCATCGCCATCACCACATTGGCGGCGATGTTTGTCAGTGACGACCGGTTGCTGCTGGCCTTGCGGTTTGTCACCGGGCTGGCGGCTGGGGGCATCATCCCCACCTGCCTGGCGCTGATTGCCGACCGCACGCCGATGGCCGAGCGGCAATTGACGCTCAGCCGGTTCATGGTGGCGATCATCGTCGGGCAATTGTTCACCGCGCCGGTCTCTGCCGCTCTGGCGGAGGCTTTTGGCTGGCGGGCCTCGCCGCTGGTGGCGATTGCACTGGCCAGCCTGTCGATGCTGCTGCTGCTGCGGGGGCTGGTTCCGAGGCGGGATGCGATCCGCCCGCCGTTCTCTCCCCGCCGCGCGGTGGCACTCTACAGACAGATCCTCGGCCTGCCGCGGGCCCGCGCCTGCTATGTGGCGGTGGCGGCGGAAGGACTGTTCGTGTTCGGCTTCATTCCGCATATCGCGGTCTACCTCAGCGATCGCGGTCTCGGGGGCGCGACCGAGGCCGGCTACATCCTGGCGGGCATGGGGCTTGGCGGGCTTGTCCATGTGCTGATCGTGCGCTGGCTGGTGCGGCGCTTTGATCCGTTCACGCTGATGATCGCCGGCTCGGCGATGCTGGCTGTCGGGCTGGTGTCGTTTGCGCTGGCCAACAGCTGGCCGCTGATGATGCTGAGCTTTGTCATCCTCGGCAATGGCTTTTACCTGCTGCATACCGGGTTGCAGACCCAGGTGACCGAGATCCTGCCCGAGGCGCGTGCCTCGCTGGTGTCGCTGCATGCCTTCTGGCTGTTTGTCGGCATTGCCGCCGGGCCGATCCTGTTCGGCTGGGGGATGGCCCTGTTCGGTGTCCGAGCGACGCTGATCGCCTCGGGAATCGCCATGGGCCTTGTGGGCACGCTGGCGAGCCGGGTGCTGCGACGTCAGGTTAGAGCATTTTCAAGCGAAGTGGATGCCGGTTCGCGTTAAGAAAATGCGACAAAACAGAAGGTTAGAGCACTTTTACGTGAACTGGAATTCACTGAACCTGCTCCAGCTTCCAGTAGCGCGCAAAGCCTTCAAGTGACAGGCTGCCCGCCGGGCGTCGCGGATCGATCAGGAACATGATCCAGGGCACGCAGATCGCCAGTGCCGCAGCAACGCTCAACGGTGGCACCAATCCGCTGTAGAAGGCCGGATCGGACAGGGCCGCCACGCCGCGCTCGTTCAGATGGCCATAGACGATGGTCAGGAGCGCGATGAAGGCAAAGATGCCGAACCAGCGCAGATGAAACAGGAACAGGGCAACAGCCATTCAGACCTCTCAACGACAGGAAGCGGATTATAGCGGCGCGCAAGCAGGTTGTCCCGCTCATCCTTGGTCGGCATTGCCGCCATCGCCCCCGGTCTGCTAGGTCCTGACCCTGGCTCTCAGTCTCTTGCAGGCCGGCAAACGGGGGGATTTCATGCACAGTGCCTTCTATCCCGGGTCGTTCGATCCGTTGACCAACGGGCATATGGATGTGCTCAAGAGCACCTTTGCGCTGGTTGACCGACTGGTTGTCGCGGTCGGTATCCACCCCGGCAAGGCGCCGATGTTCAGCGCTCAGGAGCGGCTGGAGATGATCATGGCCTGCTGCGGCCCGATGGCCCGGGCCGCCAAGGTCAAGCTTGAGGCGATCACCTTCGACGGGCTGACGGTGGATGCCGCCAAGGCGCATGGCTGCACCATACTGATCCGTGGCCTGCGCGACGGCACCGATCTCGATTACGAAATGCAGCTTGCCGGGATGAACCAGATCATGGCGCCGCAGGTGCAGACCGTGTTTCTGCCGGCGTCCCCGTTGGCGCGCCCGATCACGGCAACGCTGGTGCGGCAGATCTCGGCGATGGGGGGCGATGTGTCGGGCTTTGTGCCGCAGGAGGTGCTTGCCCGGCTTCAGGCGAAGAAAACGTCACGCCGCTGATCATTCTACCAATTTCGGAGCATGCCATGCTGAACCGCCGCACTTTTTCTGCCGCCATGGTGGGATTGGCCGTTTCTCCCGCGCTGGCCCAGGCCCCCGCAAACCCGCCGGTGACCGGGCTGGACCTCGAAAACACGCTGCTGATGGATCTGAAGGACGGCCGCGTCACCATCCGCATGCGGCCTGATCTTGCGCCCAGGCATGTGGCACAGATCAAGACGCTGGTCCGTCGCGGATTTTACAACGGCAATGTATTCTACCGGGTCATCGCCGGTTTCATGGCGCAGACGGGCGATCCGACCGGGCAGGGCCATGTCAATTCCGACCTGCCGAATCTTCCGGCCGAGTTTTCGGCAGAACCCTATCGCCGTGGCATTCTCGGCATGGCCCGGCATGACGATCCCAATTCCGCCAATTCGCAGTTCTTCATCATGTTTGCCGACGGCGCCCATCTCAACGGCAAGTATACCGTCTGGGCCGAAGTTGTTTCCGGAATGGAGCATGTCGACGCGATCAAGAAGGGCGATCCGGCCAAAGGTGGCCGGGTGATCGAGCCGGATCGGATGCTGAAACTGCAAGTGGCGGCGGATGCGCGCTGAATTCTTTCTGGAGCACTTTCAGCGCATTCCAATTCACAAAAAGCGCTCTATCTTTTTGTTTTCTTGCATTTTCTTGACGCGAGCCGGACTCCACTTCGCTTGAAAATGCTCTGGATGTGCAGAGGAGCACATGGGGCGCGCGCTTTTGACTCGAATTGGTATAAAGTCAGCGGACGTATGAACTGATTCTCCTGCCGGAAGGACACCGCCATGCTGCGCCGCCTGCTCATCGCCCTGCCGCTTGTGGCCCTGACCACTGCCGCCATCGCCCAGGCCCAGCCGGCTCCGGCGCAGCAGGCGCCCG
>DAOMXG010000086.1:0-9896 GCA_035436995.1 Beijerinckiaceae bacterium | reverse complement strand
CGGCGATCGAAGCCTTCCTGAAGGAGGTGCTGACCTCGCCGTTCACGATCGAGACGCGCATCGTGCCGGATGACCGGGCGGCGATCGAAGCCGCGGTGCGGGCCTTCTGCGATCAGGCCGGCGCCGCGCTGGTGCTGACCACCGGCGGCACCGGCCCCGCCCCGCGCGATGTGACGCCGGAAGCGGTGCATGCCGTCTATGATCGCGAATTGGCCGGTTTCGGCGAGGCGATGCGCGCCGCCAGCCTGAATGAGGTGCCGACTGCGATCCTGTCGCGCCAGTCGGCAGGCACGCGCGGCAAGAGCCTGATCATCACCCTGCCGGGCAATCCGGGGGCGATCCGCACCTGTCTGATGGCGGTGTTCGCTGCCGTGCCCTATTGTATCGACCTGATCGGCGGGCCCCGTCTGGAAACCGATCCCTCCATCTGCAAGGCCTTCCGGCCCAAGGGGGCGTGATCCCGGCGGGTCGCTCGACCGGGGTGCGGCAAGGCAGAATTGGCCCGCGTCAGATCCCCGCCGCAACCCGCACGAAATGGTCCGGTCCAACCTCGACAAGCGTGCTTTGCGGCCGGACCCAATCGGCCGGCCGGATCGGGCTGGGCAGTTCCTCGACGGCCAGCGGCTCCCGGCTGCGCCGCCGGCCCGGATCGGGAACCGGCACGGCCGCGAGCAGCTTGCGCGTGTAGGGATGATGCGGATCGGACAGAACCTGCCGGCGCGGGCCGATCTCGACGATTTCGCCAAGATACATCACGGCAACGCGATGGCTGACGCGTTCCACCACCGCCATGTCATGGCTGATGAACAGATAGGCAAGGCCCAGTTCCTGCTGCAGGTCCAGCATCAGGTTGAGCACCTGCGCCTTGACCGAAACGTCCAGCGCCGACACCGCCTCGTCCGCCACCACGAGTTCGGGCGAGAGCGCCAGTGCCCGGGCGATGGCGATGCGTTGCCGCTGGCCGCCGGAAAATTCGTGGGGGAACCGTGTCGCCATGTCGGGCAACAGGCCGACACGGCGCAGCAGTTCAGCCGTGCGCTCGGCCGCGCCCTTGCGGTCGGCAAGGCCGTGGACGGTGAGCGGCTCGGCGATGGCCGCGCCGATCGTCTTGCGCGGATTGAGGCCGGCGAACTGCACCTGCCCCTCGGTCGGCTCGACCAGCCGCAGGATCGAGCGCCCGGTTGTCGACTTGCCGCAGCCGGATTCGCCGACCAGCGCCAGGGTCTCGCCGGCGGCCAGATCGAAGGTCACATCCTCAACGGCGTGCACCCGCCCCCCGATCCTGCCAAAGAGGCCGGAGCGGATCGGGAACCGCGTGGTCAACCCCCTCACCTGCAGCAGGGGCTCTCCCGGGCGGACCGTCTCAGGCACCAGGCTGGCCGGCGTCACAACCGCGCCGGTCGACGGCTCGATCACCGGAAAGCGCAGCGGCCTTGGATGCGCATCCATTTCACCGAGCTTGGGCACTGCCGCCAGCAGAGCGCGGGTATAGCCATGCTGCGGGCGGGCAAAGATCGGGACTGCCGGCTCGTCCTCAAGTTTGCGGCCCTTCCACATCACCACAACACGGTCGGCGATTTCGGCCACCACGCCCATGTCATGGGTGATGAACAGGACGCTCATCCCCTCCTCTTGCTGCAGCGATCGGATCAGGTCGAGGATCTGCGCCTGGATGGTCACGTCGAGCGCGGTGGTCGGCTCATCGGCAATCAGCAGACGCGGCCGGCAGGCCAGCGCCATGGCGATCATCACGCGCTGGCGCATGCCGCCGGAAAACCGGTGCGGATATTCGCCGAAGCGCTGCCGCGCCGCAGGAATGCGGACCCGGTCGAGAATGCGGATCGCCTCCGCCTCCGCCTCGCGCGCCGACATGTCACGGTGGTATTGCAGGGCCTCGCAGATCTGCTGGCCGATCGTCAGCACCGGATTGAGGCTGGTCATCGGTTCCTGGAAGATCATCGAAATGCGATTGCCGCGCACTTCGCGCATCGCATCCTCCGGCAAGCACAGCAGTTCCTGCCCCTCCAGCCGGATTTCACCGGATACACGGCCGTTGACCGGCGAGATCAGCCGCATCACCGACAGCGCGGTGACGCTCTTGCCGGAGCCGGACTCGCCGACGATGGCGACCGTCTCGCCGGCGCCGATTTCGAACGAGACACTGTCCACCGCACGGCGCCACTGGCCGTCGACACGAAACTCGGTGACCAGATCGCGAACGGAAAGAACAGCCCCGCTCATTGCTCGCCCTTGAGCTTGGGGTCGATCGCGTCGCGCAAGCCATCGCCAAGAATCTGCAAGGCAAGGACGATGACGAGAATGGCGATCGATGGTGCCAGCACCAGCCAGTAGCTGTCGAGAATGTTCTCGAACCCCTCGCGGATCATGCCGCCCCAGGTCGGCGTCGGCGGCTTGACGCCGAGGCCGATGAAGGCGAGCGAGGCTTCGGTCCGGATGGCGTTGGCAAGCCAGAGCGAGCCCATCACCAGAATCTCAGGAAAGATATTGGGCAGGATATGCCCGGCCATGAGGCGCGTATCCGAGAAGCCGAGCGCCCGTCCTGCGTCGATGAATTCGCGCTCCTTGACCGAGATGGTTGGCGCACGAGCGATGCGAGCGAAAGAGGGGATTGATGTCAGGGCAATGGCGATGATGATGTTGGTCATCGTCGGCCCGAGCATGGCGACGAGGATCAAGCCGAGGATCAGCGAGGGAAACGAATGCAGCATATCCAGCGTCTGCATGAAGACGACATCGATGCGTCCGCCATAATAACCGGCGACAATGCCGATCATCGAGCCAATCACCAGCGCCAGAACCGTCGAGGCAATGCCGATGACGAGGCTGATGCGCGCGCCATAGAGCAGGCGCGAGAGAATGTCGCGACCGTAGTAATCGGTGCCGAGGTAATAGTTGCCAAAGGGCGGTTTGAGCTTGGAGAGCACGTCCTGCTCGACCGGATCGTGCGGAGAAATCCACGGCGCAAGCAGGGCCAGGATCACCACAAGCACGAAAATGACCAGGCCTATCCATGACGTCTTGTTGGCATTGAAGGCGGCGATGGTCGCCTTCAGCCAACGCGGTGTGCGCGAAGCCTTGGCGTTGGACGTTTCATGGACCGAGGTGCTCATTTGAGTTTCACCCGAGGATCCACGAAGGCGTAGGTAAGGTCGGTGGCGACGTTCACCAGGACGACGATGAGCGTGTAGATCACGATCATGCCCTGCAACATGGTGTAGTCGCGCTGGCTCAGCGCGCCGATGATGAGCTTGCCGAGCCCGGGCCGGTTGAATACGATTTCGGTCAACACGGAATTGCCGATCAGAATGCCGAGGTAGAGCCCGACGATGGTGACGATCGGGATCAGCGCGTTGCGCAGCGCATGCCGCCAGACGATGGCGCGCCACGGCGCGCCCTTGGCGCGGGCGGTCCGGACGTAATCCTCCTGCATCACCTCCAGCATCGCCGAACGGGTCACGCGCGTTATATAGGCCGCCATGATCAGGCCGAGGTTGAGCGCCGGAAGCGCGATGGACTGGAACCATTGCCAGGGCGTGGCGCGATTGGCCGAAATGACAGGAAACCAGCGCAGGACCAGCGAAAAGCTGATCAGCAGCAGGATGGCGGAGACGAAGGGCGGGAAGGAAAGGCCGATCAGCGAGGCGATGCGCGTTACATAATCCGGCATTCGGTTGCGGTTGATCGCCGCCCACACCCCGAGCGGCACGCCAATGGCCGTGCCGAGGACCATCGAGACAAAGGTGAGTTCGAGCGTCCAGGGCAGGACGTCGAGAACCTCGCGGATGACCGGACGGCCGGTGACCAGCGAGACGCCCCAATCGCCTTTCACCGCGCCGCCGAGAAAGCTGAAATACTGCTCCAGCACCGGGCGATCCAGCCCAAGGCGCCCGCGCAAGGCGGCAATGGCGGCCGCATCCGCCTGATCGCCAAGGATGACCTGGGCCGGATCGCCCGGCACGACGCGGACGATCAGAAAAACCAGGGTCAACACGGCGAAGAGCGTGACCACTGAGAAGATGAGGCGCTTGAGGAGGAATCCGCCCATGGGTCAGTAACGCAGCAAGCTCTCTTCCCCCTTGCGGGGAAGGGTTGGGGATGGGGGTGGCAGTTCCAGAGCACTTTCCGATCTGACTGAATCGCTAATTTCCGACATCTCGTTGTTTCCGCATCCGCTTTTTCCGCCAGCCGGTATCCACCTGGCGGGCGGATGCTCCAAGAGAAACGCCAGTTCAACGCTGGCTATCGATCGGCGCCCCCCACCTCTGGCCCCTCCCCGCAAGGGGGAGGGGAAAGCCGTGGCAGCCCTCATTTGGTGAAGCGGGTCTGTTCGGTCACCGGCGGACCAAGGTTGAGCGACCCCTTGAGGTCGTAGCCGAGGTCAAGGCTGTCCTTGAACGCCCAGATCATCAGCATCTCGTTGACCGGAACCGCGCAGACCTCGGCGATGATCTTCTTCTGCGCCTCATGCCAGAGCGCGGTCTGCTTGGCCTTGTCCTGTTCGGTGCGCGCCGCATCGATCTCCGCATCCGCCACCTTGCAGTGGGAGAAGTTGGTAACCGCTGACGGCGTCTTGACGATCGAGCGCGAGTGGAAGAACTGGGTGAGATAAACATCCGCGATCGGGAAGCGCGCCGCCTGGAAATGCACGAGCTGCGACAGGTCCTGGCGGATCTGCTGATGGAAGGTCGGATGCTCGACCGGCGTGATGTCGAGCGTGATGCCAGCCCGCTTGAGCTGCGCCTGCACGGCCTCGATAAAGGTGAACATGCCGGGCAGCGTGGTGTGGATCGCCTTGATCGTCACACCGTTGGGAAAACCCGCCTCGGCGAGCAGGGCCTTGGCCTTGGCCAGGTCGTGCGGCAGCAGCGGCGCATTCTCGAGCGTTCCAGCATAGCCTGAAGGGACGACCGAGACCGCCTGGCGCGACGAGTTCTTGCCGCGGAAATTCCAGATGCCGGCACGGTCGACGGCATGGGCAATCGCCTGACGCACCTTGATGTTGTCGAGCGGCGGCTGGGTCATGTTCAGGTGGAGCACAGACATTTCCGCCGGACCGAAGGCGATGACCTTGGTCCCGGGGGTGGCGCTGACACGATCGACCCAGGATTGTTCCTGCCGGCCGATCATCATGTCGATTTCGCCGGCCTGGAACGCCAGATCGCGGGCTGAATCCGACGGAATGAAGCGATAGATGATTTCCTTGAGCTTCGGCTCACCACGGAAATACTTGGGGTTGGCCACCAGCTTCACATATTGCTGCGGCACGTATTCGGCGAACATGAACGGGCCTGTGCCGGCCGGCTTCTTGCCGAACCCGTCCTTGCCCAGCGCCTCGGCGGCCTTTTTGCAGACCATGTTGCCGCCATGGTAGCTCATCACCTGGCCCAGCAGCGAGGGAATGGGCTGCTTCAGCGTGATCTTGACGGTGTATTTGTCGACCGCCTCGACCTTGTCGAAGGCCGCGTAATCGGAGGAAAATGCCGAGCTGTCCTTGGTTGCGGCACGGTTGAGCGAATAGACCGCATCCTCAGAGGTGAATTCGCCGTTGTCGTGGTGACATTGCACGCCCTGGCGCAGCTTGAAGGTCCATTCCTTGCCATCGGGCGAAGAGGTCCAGCTTTCGGCGATGTCGGGCTCGATATGATCGGGCGAGGCCTGGCCGGGCTTGATCCGCACCAGGCCGTTGAACATCCAGTTCATCAGCGCCTTGCCCGGCGTGCCGGAATTGAGGTGCGGATCAAGGACACCGGCATCCTGCGTCTGCATGCCGACAACCAGTGTGGTTTTCTGCGCCATCGCCGGCGCAGAGATGACAAGTGCCGCCAAGCCGGCAGCCAGATGCGTGCGATACATGTCTCTCCCCGTTGTTTTCCGGGCGGGTTCGTCCCGCCACCAATTGGTCTCAGCCTACACCGTATCCGCAAGCTGAGAATTCACAAGCGCGTCCTCAAGGAATCCCGGGTGCCGTCGTGCGCGCCAGACGCGCAAAGCGTGCCAGCCGGAACGGCGCCGGATCAACCGAGGGCGTTGCGCCGCGAACCAGATCGGCGACCAGGCGCCCAGCGCCCGGTCCGATGCCGAAGCCATGGCCGGAGAACCCGCTGGCGATGAAGAAGCCGGCAAGCCTTGGAACCTCGCCGATGACCGGAACCGCATCGGGCGTTGCATCGATCAGGCCGCCCCAGGCGTTGGCGATCTTCATGCCGCTGAACGCCGGAAAGGCGGCGATCACCGCGCGCCTGGCTTCATCAAGGAGTTTCTGGCTGGGCTCGGGATCGAGAATCCTTGTCTTTTCGAACGGGCTCACCTGATCCAGGCTCCAGCGCCGGGGCGTGCGCGCCTCCTCCATGAAGCGATTGCCCAGGGCCAGCCTGATCTCGCGCCGCTGCTTGTAGAGCGCCGGCAGGAAATCGACGAACAGACGGAAGCTGTCCGGCACGATATGCGCCTCGCTGGCGCCGCGCCGGGCGATGGTGTAGCCGCCATCGGAGCGCTTGCGGAAGGCATAGTCGGATGCGCCGACCGCATGGACAGGCGGCCCGTCGAGCGGCTCGGTCTGCAGGACCGATCCGAGAATGCGCAATTGCGGAAAGTCGATGCCCATGTTGCCGAGGAACAGCCGCGACCAGGCGCCGCCGGCCAGAACCGCCATTTGGCAGGCAATCCGCCCCGACTCGGTGATCACGCCTGACACGCGCCCCGCCGCCGTCTCGATGCCGCGCACGGCGCAGCGGGTCAGAACATGCCCGCCCAGCCGGCGAACGGTGCGGGCCATGGCCGGCACGGCTTTCCACGGCTCGGCCCGTGCGTCCTCAGGGGTGAACAGCGCTCCGGCGTAACGCCGTCGCGATCCGGGCAACACCGCCTCGATTTCGCTCGGGCGCAGCCGCCGCGTTCCCAATTGATAGGCGGCGGTCTGATCAAGCCAGGCTTCCTGTTCCGCCCGTTCTGCCTCGGTTTCGGCGACATAGACAATTCCGGCGCGGGCAAAGCCGACATCCTCGCCCAGAATGGTGGCCATGTCTTCCCACAGGCGCTGCGCCTCAAGCGCCATCGGGATTTCCGCAGGATCGCGGCCCATGACCCGGACCCAGCCCCAGTTGCGCCCGGATTGCTCGTGGCCGACCTCGCCCTTTTCGCAGATTGCGACCGGGATCCCTCGCTGGGCAAGAAACAGGGCCGCCGTCATGCCGATGATGCCGCCGCCGATGATCACGACATCAACGCGCGACGGCAGCGATTCCTGATGACTCAGCGTCTCCATCACGATTGGCATGCGCACCCCTGACCCATTCGCTGCGCGACCCTTGCCGGTCATCGTATAAGTCAAAGCCGGAAAGGCAAGACGATCAGCCCAGGCCACTTCATTGCCGCGGGCTTGCGATCAGCTATTGCGCCGGATGGTGATTGCCGGCACGCTCTCCGGGTTCACTGTCATCATCCCGGATCGCTGATGCGCCAGACGTTTCCCCACTACCCGGATGCCTGCGGCTGGGACGCCCTGTTGCCGCCGCGTGAACCGCGCGCGCCGGCCAAAGGCTCGCTGCGGGTCAAATATGCCGTCATCGGGGCGGGATATACCGGACTGGCCGCCGCACGCCGCCTCAACGAGCTTGATCCGGAGGCTGCCATCCTCGTCCTGGAGGCAATGAATGTGGGCGAGGGTTCCTCCGCCCGCAATTCGGGATTTGCCAACCCGCGCGACTCTGCCTTCGGCCTGTCGCCCGCCGATGTCGCGCGCGGCGAACGGCTCAACCGATATGCAACAGAAGGGTTCAACTGGCTGCTGGCGCTGATGCAGCAATACGGCTTTGACTGCGATCTGACACTGACCGGGCGGATCACCGCCGCCGCAACCCCGGCCGGCGAGGCCAAGGTGCGCAGCTTGCTCGACGGGGCGCGGTTGCAAGGCGTCGTCCATTCCCATCTCGATGCCGATGGCTTGGCGCAATGGATCGGCAGCCGGTATTACCGGAGCGGCTTCCGCGCCGAGGAAGGCTACCTGCTGCAACCGGCCAAACTGATCCGCGGGCTGGCCGCTTGCTTGCCCGAAGCGATTACCCTGTGCGAGCACTCCCCCGTCCTGAGTTTGGAGAAGGCCGGTGCCTGGCGCCTTGCGACGCCTGAGTCGCAGATCGTCGCGGATGTTGTGGTGATGGCCGCCAACGCCTCGATCAAACACTTCGGCTATCTGCGCGACAGGGTGGTGACGATTTACACCTATGCCGGAATTACCGAGGAAATGCCGCCGGAGGATGCGGCAAGGCTCGGCACAGCGGCCGCCTGGGGTGTGCTGCCAGCCCACCGCCTCGGCACGACGGTTCGCCGTGTCGGGCCGAACCGGCTGATGGTGCGCTCGCTCTATGCCTATGAGCGTGGCCTATCGCAGGAAACCGTGCGCACGGCGCTGACCTCATGCTTCCACCGCCGCTATCCGGAGCTGGCGCATGTGAAACTGCAATATGTCTGGGGCGGCACCACCGGGTTGACGATGAACGGGGCGCCCAACTGGGGGCGTTTCGACGACAATCTCTACGGTTTTGCCGGCTGCAACGGCTCGGGAATCGTCAAGGGAACAGTGCTTGGCAAGCGCCTGGCCGAGATGATCTGCGGCACGCCACAGCCGGATCTCGAAAGCGCCTATGGTCGGGCGGACTGGATTGCGCCCGAGCCGTTCCGCACCCTCGGTTTCCACGTGATCTCGGCCATCGAGCGCCGCAAGGCCGGCGCGGAGATGTAGCGCGTCCGCGCCGATAGCGCCTGTTTCCAATCTGACTGAATCAGATCAACCGCTCTATCCTTTTGTTTCATCGTATTTTCTTGATGCGAGCCGGATTCCACTTGGCTTGAAAATGCTCAGGTGGGCGGATCAGGGCCGCGCGGCTTTCAGCAGGTCGCGGGCGATGATCAGCTTCTGCACTTCCGTCGCCCCTTCGTAGATGCGCAGCGCGCGGATCTCACGGTAAAGCTGCTCCACACGCTCGCCCCTGACGACGCCGCGCCCGCCAAACATCTGCAGCGCCCGATCTATGACCTGCTGGGCGGTTTCGGTCGCCGCCATCTTGGCCATCGCCGCCTCGCGCGTCGTCGGCAGATGCTGGATGTCGCGTCGCCAGGCCGCACGATAGGTCAGCAGCATCGCGGCATCGACAGCGGTCGCCATGTCGCCGAAGGCAGCCTGGGTCAGCTGCAAGTCGGCAAGGCACCCGCCGAACATCCGGCGCTGTGCTGCATGGGCCAGCGCCTCGTCCAGGGCACGGCGGGCAAATCCATTGGCCGCTGCCGCGACCGAGGCGCGGAAGATGTCAAGCGTGCGCATGGCGACCTTGAAGCCCTCGCCCGGTGCGCCGATCAGCCGGTCAGCCGGGATGCGGCATTGGTCAAGCCGCACGGTCGCCAGCGGATGGGGCGCCATCACATCGATGCGCTCGGCAATCGAGAACCCCGGATCATCGGCAAAGACCACGAATGCCGAAAGGCCGCGCGCGCCCGGCGCCTCCCCGGTGCGGGCAAAGACACAATAGACATCGGCAATGCCGCCGTTGGAAATCCAGGTCTTTTCGCCGTCGAGAACAAAGGACGCGCCTTCCCGCCGCGCCGTGCAACGCAGCGCCGCGACATCCGAGCCGGCATCCTTCTCCGACAGGGCAAAGGCGGCGATCCACTCGCCCGACCGTGTCCGTGGCAATACTGTCCGGCGCATCAGCGGCGTGCCGGCCAGCCCGATCGCGCCAGACCCCAGCCCCTGCATGGCGAAAGCGAAATCGGCCAGGCCGTCATGCCAGGCGAGGGTTTCACGGGCAAGGCACAGTTTCAGCGACGAAATGGTCGCGGCATCGCCTGCCGGTTCGGCCACCGCCGCCGCGAGCAGGCCC
>DAOMXG010000085.1:6267-9995 GCA_035436995.1 Beijerinckiaceae bacterium | reverse complement strand
GCTGGAGGAACGGCGCGTCGCCGGGTCGCCGCTGCGGCCGCTGTTTGCCGTCTGGCTGGGGTCCGGCCCGGAGCAGCAGGCACGGTTCCGCGCCGCCCACATCCCGGCCTATGATACCGAGGCCGACGCAATGTCCGGCCTGATGCAGCTGGCCCGCATCCGTCGCCGCAGCGATGCCCTGCTGCGCCCGCCGCCGGACCTGCCGGCGCAGATCCTGCCAGATCGCGAAGCGGCACTGAAGGCGATCACCTCAGCGCTCGATGACGGCCGCCGCTGGCTGTCGCAGATCGAAGTCTATGCGCTGATGCACGCTTATGGCATTCCCCTGCCCCCGGTTGTTCTCGCCCGGAACGCCGAGGAGGCGGCCGCCCAGGCCGCGACACTGGCCGGCGCCGGCAAGACGTTCGCGGTCAAGATCCATTCGCCCGATATCGTGCACAAATCCGATGTCGATGGCGTCCGGCTGGGACTGACCAGCAAGGCGCAGATCGTGGCCGCAGCGGCCGACATTCTGGCCCGTGCCCGCCGCCTCAAGCCTGATGCGCGGATCGACGGGGTGACCATCCAGCCGATGATCTCCCGGCCGCATGCGCGCGAACTGATCGTCGGCATAGCGGTCGATCCCACCTTCGGCCCGGTGGCGCTGTTCGGCCATGGCGGGACGGCGGTCGAGGTGATCGATGACAAGGCGCTGGCGCTGCTGCCGCTCGATCTTGCCCAGTCGCGTGATCTCATCCGCAACACCCGGATTTCCCGCCTGCTCGCCGGCTATCGCAATGTCCCGCCGGTTGACAGCGAGAAGATCGCCGAGGTTCTGGTGCGCGTTTCCCGACTGGTCGAGGACAATCCGGAGATCATCGGGCTCGACATCAACCCGCTGCTGGCCAATTCCGAGGATGTGATCGGGCTTGATGCCCGCGTCGAGGTGGCTCCGGTGGATCGGGACCGGCGCGAACGGCTGGCCGGGCAGCGTTTTGCTGTCCGTCCCTATCCGCGCGACCTTGAACATCAGGTGACCTCGCGCGATGGAGCGCATCTGCGCGTCAGGCCGATGCGACCGACCGATCAGGCGGCGCTGACGGTGATGCTGCAACGCACCGCCCCCAAGGATCTGCGGATGCGTTTCCTGTCCTCCGTCAACAAGCTTGATCCGGTGATGATGGCCCGCCTGACCCAGCTCGACTATGCGCGGGAAATGGCCTTCGTGGCGCTCGATCCGGTCAGCGCCGAAATCCTCGGCGTCGTTCGCCTGCATGGCGATGCCAACCGGGAGCGCGGGGAATATGCAATCCTCATCCGCTCGGACCAGCAGGGGCGCGGCATCGGCCGGGCTTTGATGGACAGCATCATCCGCTTTGCCAGGAACGAGGGCTATGCCGAGATTTCCGGCGAGGTTCTGGCCGAGAACGCCGGCATGCTGCGCATGGCGGCAGAACTGGGCTTTGCCATCCTCCGGCAGCCGGGAGAGGATACGGCGATGGTGCGTCTGCAACTGGCCGAGGCGCGGCACTGATCCGGACGGGGCAACGGGCCATTAATGTTACCTGTGAGGGCTTTGTTCAGCCTGCCGGCGAGAAAAGTCTGCCTCCGCCGCCGTTGTTAGCAAACCGCTCGCTGGCCCATGCCCAGAGTGCCGATGACAACCTGTGTGGGAAGGGGTTCGGCACCATGCGTTATGGCGTTTTGATTTCACTGGCGGTTCTGGCGCTTGGGGCGGGCCACCAGCAGGCGCAGGCTGGGGGCCTCGGCACATCACCCGGGCTCGCCAGTGATGGCACCTATTCCAACTGGACGCGCTCCAACCACCCCTACCCGTGGCAGTATCCGTCCACCTATCCATTCTCGACCCCGGTCGTCTATACGGCGGGGCCGGGCGCCTATTATCCGGCCAAGCGCTATCGGCGCCATGTTGCCCGGCACGGCCAGCGCTGGACGGGATACCCGCCCCGACATTTCTACGTGGTGAGCTACAACGGCTATGCGCCGCAATACGGCTTCCCGCCGGGCGCCTACCAGTTGCCCGGCTACCATCCCTACCACGACCACTACGGTTATTATCGCTAAACGGCCGGCCGGCGCTCGCGGCCGGAAACAGCAATGCGCCCTGGCGTTCAGGCCCGGGCGAGCGTGTCCGCGTTGGCCGGCTCGATGGCCACCGATTCGCCGCAGCCGCAGTGCGAGGTCTCGTTGGGATTGCGAAAGACAAAGCCCGAGGAAAACTTGTCGGCCTTGACATCAAGCGTGGTGCCGAGAAGGAACAGCACCGCTTTGGCATCGACGATCAGCTTGACGCCATGGCTTTCCACCACCTCGTCGAAGGGCTTCAATTCGGTGGCGTAGGACATCGTGTAGGACATGCCGGCGCAGCCGCCCTTCTCCACTCCGACACGCAGGCCGATCACCGGGCTGTCCGAACGGGCGATCTGCTCGGCGATGCGCGCCGCCGCCGCCTCTGTCAGCTGCATGACCTGCAATGAACGCTGGCCAGTTCCCATACTCGTCTCTCCTGCCGATCCGGGTTCAAGGCCCGATGACACAGACAAGGCAATATAGTCACGATTGGCGCCGGGGTCGAGGTCCCGCAAGCGCATTAGATCACGCCGCATTTTGATGGAATCATCTAAATGCGGATAACGTGTTCGGTATCAATAAGTCAGAGCATGGCTTCTGCGATTAACCGGTATCCACTTGATCGCGACATGCTCTAGATCCGCATTTCCATGGCCTGGCGCTGCGGCTGATTTCGGTTGCTGCCAGATGGCCGGGGCTGACATAGAGCATGCAGAGCTTGACCATGAAGCCGGAGCCGGATGATGGGCCAGACGAACCGAACCGCCGATGAACTGACTGACCTGACGATCCGGATTTTCACGGCGGCCGGCTGGTCACGGCAGGAGGCGGAGGATCTGGCCGAGCATCTGGTTCTGGCCAATCTTTCAGGTCATGACAGCCATGGCGTCGGCATGATCCCGGCCTATATCCAGGCCTGGCAGGACGGGCTGCTCTCTCCCCGGAACAGGCCGGAGGTGCGGCGCGATGGGGCGCCGTTTCTGGTCATCGACGCCAAGATCGCGCTTGGCCAGCCGGCGGCCAAGGCGGCCGTTGGCCGCGCCATCGCCATGGCCGGACAGAGCGGCGTCTGCCTCCTCAACCTGATCAATGCCAACCACATGGGACGGATCGGCCATTATGCCGAGATGGCCGCGGCGGCGGGAATGATCGGCCTGTTCTGGGTCAATGTGGCGGGGCGCCCCTCGGTAGTTGCCTCGTTCGGTGCCCGGGAATCGCGGTTCGGCACCAATCCGCATGCCATCGGCATTCCCAACGGGGCGGAGCCGCTGATCCTCGATTTCGCCACCTCGCGTATGGCGCATGGCAAGGCTCGCGTTGCCTTCAACAAGGGCGAGCGCGTGCCGGAAGGCTATCTGATCGACGAGCAGGGCAAGCCCACAACCGACCCCGCCGTCGTGCAGGGCGCACGCTCCGGCGCGCTGCTGCCGTTCGGCGATCACAAGGGCGCCGGCATCGCGATTGTCGTCGAGATTCTCGCTGCCGCTCTGGCGCAGGGGGCGATCATTCCGGAGACGCCGGTCAAGAGCTGGATCATCAACAACCTGTTCGGCCTGATCTTCGACCCCGCACGCCTCGATCCGAACGGCACCGAGCGGGAAAGGCGGATCGCCCTGCTCGCCGCCGGTGGTGCCATCGAGGCGGTCGACGCCGTGCTC
>DAOMXG010000085.1:0-6257 GCA_035436995.1 Beijerinckiaceae bacterium | reverse complement strand
CCGGCCGATGGCATCGACAGGGTGCGCGCGCCCGGCGACAGGGAGCGCGAGGTGCGCACCGAGCGCAACCGGGACGGCATTCCCGTGGATGATGAAACCTGGCGGCAACTGATGGCGGCGGCCGAGGCGGTCGGCGCCACATTCTGAACGCTTACCACATATCGAGCGAGACGCGGGCGAGATCCGACATGCGGCTTTGGTCCCACGGCGGGTCGAACACCATGCGCACCGTGCAACCGGTAATGCCCGGACAGGAATTGACCGCGTTCTCGACCCAGCCGGGCATCTCGCCGGCCACCGGACAGCCCGGCGCGGTCAGCGTCATATCAACATTGACGTGGCGGTCATCCTGGATCTCGATGCGGTAGATCAGCCCGAGTTCGTAGATATCGGCGGGGATTTCCGGATCGTAGACGGTTTTCAGCGCGCGGATGATGACATCGGTCAGCTGATCGATTTCCTCGGGCGGAAGGGTGCCGGCGGCGGCCGTTTCCGGGCGGTTGGGTTCGTGAAAGTCGTTCATGGCTTCCCCCTCACGAAAACAGCCGCTGGGCGCGGATCAGCGCCTCGGCCAGCGCATCGACCTCATCGCGCATGTTGTAGAGCCCGAATGAGGCGCGGCAGGTCGCCGTCTCGCCGAAGCGCTTGAGCAACGGCATGGTGCAATGGGTGCCCGCCCGCACCGCAATGCCGTGGCGATCGATGATGGTAGCGATGTCATGGGCGTGGGCATTGGGGAAGGAGAAGGAGACGATCGCTCCCTTGCTCCGCGCCTGACCGACAATGCGCAGGCTGTTGATCGCGCGCAGCCGCTCATGCGCGTAAGCCACCAGATCATCCTCGTGGGCGCGGATCGTCGCCTTGCCCAGGCCATTGATATAGCCAAGCGCGGCGGCAAGCCCCGCCGCCGGCACGATCGGGGGCGTGCCCGCCTCGAACCGGTGCGGCGGCGCACCGTAGGTCACCCGATCCTCGCTGACTTCGCGGATCATCTCGCCGCCACCGAGAAACGGCGGAATTTGGTCCAGCCACGCGCGCTTGCCATAAAGCGCGCCGATGCCCGACGGGCCATAGAGTTTGTGGCCGGTGATGACGTAGAAATCGCAGCCGATATCCTGCACATCGACCGGCAGATGCACGGCGGCCTGCGAGCCATCGACCACTACCGGAATGCCGCGCGCATGGGCGATGCGAACCACCTCCTTCACCGGAACGATGGTGCCCAGCGCATTCGACATCTGCGTGATCGACACGACCCTGGTTTTCGGCGTCAGCAGTTTCTCGAATTCGTCGATGAGGAAATTGCCATCCTCGTCCACCGGCGCCCATTTGATCACGGCGCCGGCGCTTTCGCGCCAGAAATGCCAGGGCACGATATTGGAATGATGCTCCATGATCGACAGGACGATCTCGTCGCCCGCGCCGATCTTCAGGTGCCGGCCCAGCGAGGATGCCACCAGGTTGAGACCCTCGGTGGCATTCTTGGTGAAGATGATCTCGTCGGTCGATCCGGCATTGAGGAACGCCCGAACCGCCTCGCGGGCGCCCTCATAGGCTTCCGTGGCCGCATTAGCAAGATAATGCAAACCACGGTGAACATTGGCATATTCGCTTTCATAAACCTGCCGCATCCGGTCGATCACGACGCGCGGCTTCTGCGCCGAGGCGGCATTGTCGAGATAGACGAGCCGCTTGCCGTAGGGCTCCAGCGACAGGGCCGGAAAATCGCGGCGGATCGCGGCGACGTCATAGGGGACATGCCGGGTCATGCGCATGCCTCCTCGTGTCGCCGCGCCTCGATGAAGGCGGGGCCGCAGGACAGCTTTCTGGCCAGCGGCGAGACCGGATCGACAACGCGCCAGAACGGCGTGACGGCCTCCTGCGGCGCCCCGGCGCCGGCATCCTCCAGCGCCGCCTCGGCGACGATGCGCAGGAACATGCCGGTGGTCAGCGGGCATGTCACGTCCGCGCCGGCGGCTTCTGCCAGATCGGCGCGCAGCCGCAGCACGTCGCGTGTCTCGCCGCGCGGAATCGCGACGACATAATCGCGCACCAGATGCGGCGTCGGAATCAGCAGCCGGTCGCCCGGCCTGCCGCCGACCATCGCGCGCGCCAGCGTGGTCACCTCCGGCGACTTGACCGGTCCCATCTTCTCGCGCCAGGTCTTGCGCCCCGCCATCGATCAGCCCCGTCCCGCAAGCCAGCCTTCGACCACGCCGCTCAGCCGCTCGCGCGCCTCCTCGTGGCTGACGAATTCCAGCACCTCGCCGATGAACGCCTGCACCATCAGTGCCTCGGCCTCCTTCTTCGGCAGGCCGCGGGCCTGCAGATAGAACAGCAGCTCCTCATCGAGCGCACCGCAGGTGGCGCCATGGGCGCAGACCACGTCGTCGGCGAAGATTTCCAGTTCCGGCTTGTTGTTCATGGTGGCGTCGTCGGACAGCAGCAGCGCGTTGGAGGCCATCTGCCCGTCGGTTTTTTGCGCTTCCTTGCGCACGACGATCTTGCCCTGAAACACGCCGGTTCCCTGGCCATCCACCACCGTTCGGAACAATTCGCGGCTTTCGCAGCCCGGCGCGATGTGCTCGACCGTCAGGGTATGATCGAAATGCTGCTCACCGGTGATCAATGCCGCGCCGCGCACGCCCAGCTTCGAGCCTTCGCCCGCCATCGCCACATGCACCTGATGCCGGCCGAAGCCGACGCCATGCGCGAAGTTGACGGTGTTGAACTGAGAATTGCGCCCCATCCGCACACCGACGCCGATGAAGGCCTGGGAGCGAGCACCGGCCCGGTTGTAGGTGATGTATTCGACCTTGGCATTGTCGCCGATGATGAACTCGACCACCGTGGAGAGCTGGAAGTCGATATCGTCACGGCCGGTCACACTGTCGAGCAGCGTCAGTTCGACGCCGTCCTCGACGATGATCAGCGAGCGTGCATGAACCGAACTTGGGACCATCGCAGCGGCGGTCGCGCTGGCATGCGCCGGCTTGACCAGCCGCGCGCCCTTGCGCAGCCGGGCAACGACGCCGCCGACGAACATCGCCTCGTTCAGCGCCACCATAGGATCAGCGCTTGCGGGAAATGCTGTGCCGAGATGCGCCATAAGCGGATGGCCGGTGCGTGCGGCCTCGACCAGATCGACCACATCAACCTGATCGGGCTGCTCTGACAACAAGGTGGTGTCGTTGTTGACCAGCAGGACATTGTAGGCGTCGATGCCGCTGAACGGATCGACAAGCCCGCTGGCGATCGCCAGACCGTCGGCCAGCGGCTCCTCGACCAGCGGCAGCGTTTCGCGCTGCCGGCCCTTCCAGTCGGTATAATGCCAGGATTCGAGCCGCCGCGACGGCAAACCGGTCTTTTCGAAGGTCGCGAATGCCGCCGCGCGCCGTTCCCGCATCCCCGGAAGATGCGGCAGAACGGCCCGGAACTGCTCGGCGAGCGCGCGCTCGGCCTTGGTCTCGATCACATGAACCGTCATCACCGCCTCACGCCGCGTCCACGTAGTCGCGATAGCCGTTCTTCTCGAGTTCGTGCGCCAGTTCCGCCCCGCCCGAGCGCACGATCCGGCCCCTGGCCATCACATGCACGGTATCGGGCACGATGTGATCGAGCAGGCGCTGGTAATGGGTGATCACCAGCATGCCGCGATCCTTGGCGCGCAGGGCGTTGACGCCCTCCGAGACAATTCTCAGCGCATCGATGTCGAGGCCGGAATCGGTCTCGTCGAGGATGCAGAATCTCGGCTTGAGCAGCGCCATCTGCAGGATTTCCATGCGCTTCTTCTCGCCGCCCGAAAAGCCGACGTTGAGCGCGCGCTTGAGCATCTCCGGGTCGATCTTGAGCTGGGCGGCGGCGGCGCGCACTGCCTTCATGAAATCGGCCGGGCCGATCTCGTCCTCGCCGCGCGACTTGCGCTGGGCGTTCATCGCCGCCTTGAGAAAGGTCATGGTCGCGACGCCCGGAATTTCCAGCGGATACTGGAAGGCCAGAAACAACCCGGCGGCGGCGCGCTCATGCGCTTCCATCTCAAGGATGCTCTCGCCATTGAGCAGGATGTCGCCCTCGGTGACCTCGTAATCCTCCTTGCCGGAGATGACGTAGGACAGGGTCGATTTGCCCGAGCCGTTCGGCCCCATGATGGCGGCCACCTCGCCCGCCTTCACCGTCAGGTTCAGGCCGTTGAGGATCTGGGTGTCGGTGTCCGCGATGCGGACGGTGAGGTTCTTGATTTCGAGCATCGTGTTCTTCTTCCGCATCTGTCGTCATGGTCGGACTTGTTCCGACCATCCACGACTTCCAAATTCTGTTCCCAGATCACGCTCTCGTTTTGATGGAATCATCAAAAACGAGAGATACGTGATCGTTATCGAGTGTTTAGAGCATGCTTGTTGCGATTAGCCGGGTTCCACCCAATCGCAGCATGCTCTAGCCGACTGAACCCTCAAGGCTCACGGCGATCAGCTTCTGCGCTTCCACCGCAAATTCCATCGGCAGTTGCTGGAGCACGTCCTTGACGAAGCCGTTGACGATGAGCGCCACCGCCGCCTCCTCGTCGAGGCCGCGCTGCATGCAGTAGAACAACTGATCCTCGGCGATCTTCGAGGTGGTTGCCTCGTGCTCGAACACGGCGGTCGCCGTCTTGCTCTCGATGTAGGGCACGGTGTGGGCGCCGCAATCGTTGCCGATCAGCAGGCTGTCGCAATTGGTGAAGTTGCGCGCATTCTTCGCCTTGCGGTGCGCCGAGACCAGACCGCGATAGGTGTTGTCGGATTTCCCCGCCGCGATGCCCTTGGAGATGATCTTGGACGTCGTGTTGGCGCCCAGATGGATCATCTTGGTGCCCGAGTCGACCTGCTGGTAGCCGTTGGAGATGGCGATGGAATAGAACTCGCCGGAGGAGCCCTCGCCGCGCAGGATGCAGGAGGGGTATTTCCAGGTGATGGCCGAGCCGGTCTCCACCTGCGTCCATGAAATCTTCGAGCGCGGGCCGCGGCAATCGCCGCGCTTGGTGACGAAGTTGTAGATGCCGCCCCTGCCCTCGCTGTCGCCGGGATACCAGTTCTGCACGGTGGAATACTTGATCTCGGCGTCTTCGAGCGCGATCAGTTCGACCACGGCGGCGTGGAGCTGGTTCTCGTCGCGTTTCGGCGCGGTGCAGCCTTCGAGATAGGACACGTAAGCGCCCTTGTCGGCGATGATCAGCGTGCGCTCGAACTGCCCCGTCTTCTGCTCGTTGATGCGGAAATAGGTCGACAGTTCCATCGGGCAGCGCACGCCCGGCGGGATGTAGACGAACGAGCCATCCGAGAACACCGCGCTGTTCAGTGTCGCGTAGAAATTGTCGGTGGTCGGAACAACCGTGCCGAGATACTTCCTCACCAGATCGGGATGTTCCTTCACCGCTTCCGAAATGGAGCAGAAGATGACGCCGGCCTTGGCCAGTTCCTCCTTGAAGGTGGTGACAACCGAGACGGAATCGAACACCGCATCGACCGCGACGCGCGCGCCCTCGACGCCGGCCAGAACCTCGCGCTCGCGCAGCGGGATGCCAAGCTTTTCATAGGTCCTGAGCAGCTCGGGATCGACCTCGTCGAGGCTCTTCGGCCCCGGCGTCTTTTTCGGCGCCGCGTAGTAATGCAGATCCTGAAAATCGATGGCGGGATAATTCACCCGCGCCCAGGTCGGCTCCACCATCGTCTGCCAGCGGTGGAACGCTTCCAGCCGCCAGTCAAGCAGCCATTGCGGCTCACCCTTCTTGGCGGAGATGTAGCGGACAATATCGTCGTTGAGGCCCTTTGGAGCCAGTTCGGATTCGATATTGGTGACGAACCCGTATTTGTATTGATCGACGTCGATCGACCGGACGTGATCGACCGTCTCTTTCACAGCAGGCATTGTGTCCTCTCCTCTCCGGTTTCAAGGGCCGGGGGGTGGGGTTGTCATTCAAGGCACGTCACGCCGCCGAAAGCGGGCGCGCCCTGAGCCGGGCAAGCTGCCGCTCAAGGCTGGACAGGCAGGCTTCGACCTCGGCCAATGTCGAGGTCCAGCCGAAGCTGACACGAATAGCGGCTGCGGCCAGATCATCGGCCACGCCCATGGCCTTGAGCACATGGCTCTTCGTAACCTTGCCGGACGAGCAGGCCGCGCCGCTGGAGACCGCCACACCATCAAGATCAAAGGCGATCACCGATGTCTCGGCCCTGAGGCCGGGTATCGCAAACAGGCTGGTATTGGCAAGGCGCGGAACG
>DAOMXG010000084.1:0-10036 GCA_035436995.1 Beijerinckiaceae bacterium | reverse complement strand
AACGGCTGGAAAAACTCATCGGTCTGGCGGAGGTCAAGCGCGAGCTTGCTTCGCTGAAAGCGCTGATGCTGGCCAATCAGCGCCGCCGCGCGCAAGGGCTGCCGGTGGCGCCGGTGTCCTCGCATCTCGTCTTCACCGGCAATCCGGGCACCGGCAAGACGACGGTGGCGCGGCTGATCGGCGAGATTTATCGCGAACTCGGCGTTTGCGCCTCCGGCCATGTGGTCGAGGTGGACCGTTCCTCGCTGGTCGAAGGCTATGTCGGCGGCACCGAGAAAAAGACCAGGGAAGCCATCGAGAAAGCCCTCGATGGCGTGCTGTTCATCGACGAAGCCTATACGCTGGCCAAGCAGGGCAGCAGTTCCGACACCGGCGTCGAGGCAATCAACACGCTGCTGAAAGCGATGGAGGATCACCGCGACCGGCTGACGGTGATCGTCGCCGGCTATCGCAACGAGATGCGGGCATTCATCGATGCCAATCCGGGGCTGAAATCACGCTTTACCCGGATGATCCATTTCGAGGATTACACCGCCGAGGAACTGATGGAGATCTTCGAGGCGCTGGTGCGCCAGCAGAAGCTCGAAATCGGCGAGGATGCGCATGAGCGCATCGCTTTCGTGCTGAAGGAGATGCATCGCACCCGCGACGAGCAGTTCGGCAATGCGCGCGAGGTGCGCGCCTTCTTCGAAAAGATGATCGAGCGGCAGGCGCAGCGCCTGTTCGCCCATCCGCAGGCCGATCCGTCGAAGTTCCGGGCCGCCGACATTCCCGATCAGGGTTTTGGCCAGAAGCTCGATCTCGATCATGTCATGGACAAGCTCGACAGGCTGACCGGCCTTGGCGGGGTCAAGGCGGAAGTGAAAAAACTCATCAATGTCGCGCGCGTCAACGAACGGCGCGTGGCCCAGAGCATGGCGCCGCTGCCGATGAGCCTGCATCTTGTCTTTACCGGCAATCCCGGCACCGGCAAGACCACGGTCGCCCGGCTGGTGGGCGAGATCTATGCCGCGCTTGGTCTGGTGCGGCGCGGGCATGTGGTCGAGACCGATCGCGCCGGGCTGGTGGCCGGCTATGTCGGCCAGACGGCGGCCAAGACCAAGGACAAGATCAAGGAAGCGCTCGACGGCGTGCTGTTCGTCGACGAGGCCTATACGCTCAACGGCGCCGGCTCCAACGACTTCGGGCAGGAAGCCATCGACACGCTGCTGAAGGAGATGGAGGACAAGCGCGAGCGTCTCGCCGTCATCATCGCCGGATATACCGACGAGATCGCCGGATTCATCGACAGCAATCCGGGGCTGAAGTCACGCTTCTCGCGCACCATCACTTTTGAGGATTACACGCCCGAGGAAATGATGGACATCTTCAGCCGCCTTGCTGTCGCGCAGGGTTACAGCCTCGACGAGGCGGCCCGCGAAGCACTGCTGGCGCGCTTTTCCGACATGTATGCAACGCGGGCCAAGGATTTTGGCAACGGCCGTTCGGTACGGCAATTGTTCGAGCAGGTGCTGGAGCGTCAGGCGGGCCGGGTGGTCGATGATCCCGACTGCGATGTGGCGGCGATCACGGCGGCGGATGTCTGACGCCCGTGATGGCGTGGGTCAAGCCGTCGGCGTGACTTCCCGTGTATAGGCCTCGATCAATGAGCGGGAGATGTTGCCCGGCGCGAATTTGTAGGGGCCGATCTCGCTCACCGGCGTCACTTCCGCAGCCGTGCCGGTGATGAAGCATTCGTTGAAGCCGGCCAGCTCCTCCGGCATGATCCGCCGCTCGATCACCTCAAAACCCTCGCGGCGGGCGATGTCGATCACCGTCTGCCGGGTGATGCCGTTGAGGAAGCAATCGGCGATCGGCGTGTGGATCGCGCCATCGCGGGTGAAGAAGATGTTGGCGCCGGTGCATTCGGCGACACGGCCCTGCCAGTCGAGCATCATCGCGTCGGCATAGCCCTTGCGCTCGGCCCTGTGCTTGGAAATCGTGCAGATCATGTAGAGACCCGCTGCCTTGGAGGCACACGGCGCGGTGGCCGGATCAGGCCGGCGGAATTCGGCGATGTCGAGCCGGATACCCTTCATCTTGGTGTTGATGTCGAACATCGACGGCCAGGCCCAGACGGCGATGGCGACATGGATGGTCGCGTTCTGCGCGGCAACCGCCATCATCTCCGATCCGCGCCAGGCTACCGGCCTCACGTAGAGATCGCCGCCGCCATTGGCATCGATCACCGCCTGCTTGGCGGCGCAGAGTTCGGCAGGGGAATAGGGAATGGTGAAGTCGAGAAGTTCGGCGGACTTCAAGAACCGCTCGGAATGTTCGCGGGACTTGTAGATCTTGCCGGCGTAGGCGCGTTCGCCCTCGAATACCGCGCCGCCATAATGCAGGCCGTGCGACAGGACATGCAGCTTGGCCTCACGCCAGGGGATGAGCTTGCCGTTGAACCAGATGAACCCGTCGCGATCATCAAAAGGCAAAATCGACATCGTATCTCGCTCCCTCGCCAAGGCCCTGTTCCCGACGGGCCGGACGGCCTATAACAGCCTTTATGGTCCCTTTTCGGCAACCATCCTGAGTCTGGACCGTAGCAGTCCCTGCAATTAAGTCAATAAGACTGACATAATTCATGGGCCCGGGTGCTGGCGGGCGAGGAGTTTGGAATGAACGACAGGCCGGCAGCGGCAATGCGCGACAGCGGGGTGACGGCGGTTTCTGCGCCTGAAGGGCGGGGAACCCTTGATCCGGTCGCGCTGGTCGAACTGATTTTCTTTGCCTACCGGGATTTTATCGGCGAGCCGGACCGCGTTCTGGAACGCTACGGTTTCGGCCGGGCGCATCATCGCGTGCTGCATTTCGTCAACCGCAATCCGGGGCTGACGGTGGCGGAATTGCTGTCGATCCTCGACATCACCAAACAGAGCCTTGGCCGCGTCCTGCGTGATCTGGTCGCCGGCGGCTTCATCGTGCAGAAGGCCGGCCAGCAGGACCGGCGCCAGCGCCTGATGTATCTGAGCGCGACCGGCACGGCCCTTGCCGAGGAATTGCTGGGGTTGCAGACACGCCGCATGGGACGGGCGCTTGAGCGGCTCTCGGAGGCGGAGGTGGCGGCGGTCACCGGCTTTCTCGGCGGCCTGATCGATGCCGACCAGCGCAGCGAGGTGGCGCGGCTGACACGCCTGACGCTGGATCAGAGGAGGCGGTGATGGTCCGGCTGCCTGTGCCGCTTCTCGATGACGCGCCGCATGTCCTGGTCGTGGATGACGACAGCCGCATCCGCTCGCTGCTGTCGAAATTCCTCAAGTCGAACGGCTACAGGGTGACCACCGCCGGCAATGCCGCCGAGGCGCGCGAGCATCTGAACGGTCTCGCTTTCGATCTCCTGGTGCTCGATGTGATGATGCCGGGCGAGAGCGGCTTTGATCTGGCCCGTGCCATCCGCAAGACCTCTTCCGTGCCGATCCTGATGCTCACGGCCTTGACCGATCTTGATGACCGGCTCAAGGGCCTCGAACTGGGCGCCGACGATTATCTCGGCAAGCCGTTCGATCCGCGCGAACTGCTGCTGCGGGTCAACAGTATCCTGCGCCGCGTCGCCGCTGTTCCGCCTGCTGCGGCTCCGGTCGGCCCCGAGATGGTGCGGTTCGGCCCGTTCCAGTTCCATCTGGGGCGCGGAGAACTGAAGCATGGCGAGGATACGGTACGGCTGACCAATCGCGAGCGCGATATCCTGCGCCAGTTCGCCCAGGCTCTGGGGTCCACCGTGGCGCGGGAACTGCTGGCCGATCCCGACAGCGGCGCGAACGAACGGACCATCGATGTGCAGATCAACCGGCTGCGGCGCAAGATCGAGCCGGATGCCGCCAATCCGACCTATCTGCAGACGGTGCGCGGTGTCGGCTACCGGCTGGTGGTCGATCCGTAAGGGATTCCCATGCCAGAACGGACCGGATTCATGAAACTGTGGCAGGCGATGCCCTTTGCGCGCTGGCACCCGGCGCTGTGGCTCAGGCGCCGCATGCCCAAGGGGCTGTTCGCGCGGGCCCTGCTGATCATCATCACGCCGATGGTGCTGCTGCAATCGGTGATCGCCTATACGTTCATGGAGCGTCACTGGCAGCTGGTAACCCAGAGGCTATCGGCCACCGTGACCCAGGATATCGCCGCGCTGGTCGAGATGCGCCGGCTGCTGCCGCCAGGGTCCAGCCATGAGGAACTCGAGCGCATCGCGCTGGAAAAGATGGGGCTCGACATCGATTTCCTGCCGCCAGAGGCACTGCCGCCGGCGCTGCCCAAGCCGTTTTTCGAAATTCTCGACGCAAGCCTTTCGACCGAGTTGCGACGCCAGCTCAACCGGCCTTTCTTCATCGATACGGTCGGGAAATCCAATGTCATCGAAATCCGCGTCCAGCTCGAAGATGCGATCATGCGAGTCATTGCCCGGCGCAGCCAGGCCTATGCCTCCAACAGCCATATCTTCCTGGTGTGGATGGTCGGCTCGTCGTTGATCCTGATCGTCATCGCCAGCCTGTTCCTGCGCAATCAGGTCCGCCCGGTGCTGCGGCTCGGAAAGCTTCGGCAAGGGGCGCGATGTCGATTACAAGCCGCGCGGCGCCTCGGAAGTCAGGCGGGCAGGCATCGCCTTCCTGGAAATGAAGCGGCGCATCGAACGGGCCATCGACCAGCGCACCGCCATGCTCAATGGCGTCAGCCATGATCTGAGAACCGTGCTGACCCGCTTCAAACTGTCGCTGGAACTGCTCGACGAAAGCCCGGAGGTCGATGATCTCAAGCGCGATGTCGACGAAATGACCCGCATGCTCGAAGCCTATCTTGCCTTCGCCCGCGGTGATACCGGTGAAAGTGCGGTGCCGACCGACATGCGCGGCCTGCTGGAGGAGCTGAAGTCCAATGCCGAGCGCGAGGGCCACAACACGCAGCTGACCATCGCGGGCGATCCGATGGTCAAGGTGCGGCCCGATGCGTTCCGCCGGCTGGTGCAGAATCTGGTGTCAAATGCTGCGCGCTATGGCGACCGAATCGAGATCAATGCCGTGCATGACGAGCGCTATCTGACCATCACCATCGACGATGACGGACCAGGCATTCCCGCGGACAAGCGCGCCGATGTGTTCCGCCCGTTCCATCGGCTGGACGAAGCACGCAACCAGGATCATGGCGGCACCGGTCTCGGCCTGTCGATCGTGCGCGACATCGCGCGGGCGCATGGCGGGGATGTGACACTGGATGGATCCCCGCTCGGCGGCCTGCGTGCGATCATCCGCCTACCGGCGTGAGCGGTTCAGAACAGCTTGCCGCCATCGGGAACCGGAAGGGTCGGGCTGATCAGCACAACGGCGCCGCTCTCGTCGGGAAAACCCAGCGTCAGCACCTCGGACATGAATTTGCCGATCTGGCGGGGCGGGAAATTGACCACCGCCGCCACCTGGCGGCCGATCAGCGTTTCCGGTGCATAATGCGCTGTGATCTGCGCCGACGACTTGCGGATGCCCAGGGCCGGCCCGAAGTCTATCCTCAGCTTGTAGGCCGGCTTGCGCGCCTCAGGGAAGGGGTCGACCGCAACTATCGTGCCGACGCGGATGTCGACACGCTCGAAATCGACAAAACTGATCGTTTCGGTCATTCAGGCTTCCGGAGCTGCGGCCGGAGCGGAGCGGGCGCGGCGACCATCGCAGGCGGCACGCATCAGGCCACGAAACGGGGCGGAGAGCCGATGCAGCGCGTCGGCCGCGCCGAGGACTGACGCACCGCGCTTCAGTTCGCGATCCAGCACGGCCATGGTGCGGGCCATGTCCGGTTCATCGTCCAGCCAGGTGGCAAAGGCGCGAGCAAAGACCAGAACGGCGCCCTGGGTGCGCAAGGCACCAAGATGGCCGTTGGTGTCGATCGCGGCGCTCTCGAGCATGTAGCGCCAGGAATTGACGGCGGCCTGGTTGAAGGCGATGAGATCGGCCGGGCTGGTTGACAGATCCTTCCACACCGAGCGCAAACCGTCGCGATAGGGAGCCAGTGCATCGAACCGGCGCAGCATCACATCGAGCACCCGATCATGGGCGGTCTCGTCCGCCATGTCGGCAGCAGTGCCGCCCAGCACCTCGCGATCCACCATGCGCATCAGACCGCCGAGAATGGCGCCCTTGGAGGGGAACAAGTCGCGCAGATCGGCGAGGCTGATGCCTGCCTCGCCAGCGATCTCGCCGAGCGTGATGCTGCGATAGGGCTGGCTGGCGGCAAGCGTCATCATGGTTTCGACAACGATCCTGCGCGGATCGGCAGGGCGCCCGGCGGGCGCGGATTTGGCCGAGGATTTGGCGGACTTCTTTGCCATGTCTCTCTCCTGTCGCTGCCTCATCCTAACCGTAAATCAGGCGCCAGCAAGGCAGGGTTCAGCCCGAAAGCTCTCCGGCGCGGCGGTGGGCAGCGGCAATCGCGCGCTTCATCAGCGCGGTCATGCCATCGGGCGCCATCAGAACGGCGAGCGCGGCGGCGGTGGTGCCGCCCGGCGAGGTCACGTTGACGCGCAGCTGGGCAGGGCTGGTGTCCCTGTCCCGATAAAGCAGTTCGCCGGCGCCTTCGATCGTGGCCCGTGCCAGCTGCGCCGCTGTCTCCGGTGCCAGGCCGAGCGCGATCCCTGCCTCGGTCATCGCTTCGACCAGATGAAACACATAGGCAGGGCCAGAACCGGAGACGGCGGTCACCGCGTCAATCTGCGCCTCGCTGTCCAGCCAGACCACTGATCCGACTGCCGCAAGCAGCCGGTCGGCCTGCCTGCGCTGTTCTGTTGTGACCGCCGGCGAGGCGGCGCAGCCGGCAATGCCTCGGCCGACGGCAGCGGGGGTATTGGGCATGGCGCGAACGAAAGCGCGCGCGCGCGGCATGCGCGCCGCAAGATCGGCGACGGTCTTGCCGGCGATGATCGAGACCACCAGCGTGTCCGGACCGGCGAGGGCGGCAAGCGTCGCGGCGGCGCTGTCAAGCATCTGCGGCTTGACCGCCAGCACCAGAATGTCAGGCGATGCGAGGTCGGCAGCAGGCGGATTGATCCGGATGCCGCTGCGCCTGGCCAGATCGCTCAAGGCCGCGCCGGGCAATGGATCGAGCACGACGATGCTGTCACCGGCCATGCCGCCGGCCAGCCAGCCTTCCAGCATGGCGCCGCCCATCTTGCCAGCACCGACCAGAACAAGGGCGGGGCGCCCGTTCATGCCCGCCCCACGGTTTCAAACAGGGTTCCGGCCAGCGCCTCCTCGGCGCGCTTGCCGGCCCAGACAACGAACTGGAACGCCTGATAGTAGCGTTCGGCGGTGCGCAACGCGATATCCAGAATGGCCTCGCATTGCCGTGGCAGGGCGTCGGAACAGCCGGCAAGCAGCAGCGAATGGCGGAACATCACCACATCCTCTGACGGCCAGAGATCGAAATGACCGATCCACAATTGCTCGTTGATCATGGCAATCAGCTTGAGCATCTCGATCCGCCGCGCCTCCGGCACCTTCAGCCCGAAGGCGCAGGCCAGATGCAGCGATTCCATCTCCTCCACCCAGGTGAAACTGGTGTTGTAGCTGCACCAGGTGCCAGTCACCTCGATGGCGATCTCGTCGTCGCCGGAGCGCTCGAAAGACCATTGATTGTGAGCAGCCAGCCGTTCGACGATGTCAACGGGGTGGTCCGCGTGGCCGCTGTCGAGTTCATTCAGCACTGTCGATCCTCATCTGCGCTCGGCGCCCCCGAGGCGAGACAACAGGCAAACGACAAGCCACGGCTGTGTTGCTGGGACCAACACACCTCAACAAAGCGGATGAAGGAAAAACCGATCCGCGACGCGACCGGCAAACCGGCCTGGCTACACGTTCACACTGTCGCCGCGCGCACTCATCAGCAGCCGACGCATTGAAGAATCGGTGATTTGCGCCGTTCCGACAACACGTGATTTTTCAAATTCCACAGATTCGGGCTGCGGCTATTTTTTCTTGGCCAGCAGCGCTTCGAGCGCCTCGATGCGGGCCGTCAGCGCGTCATTGTCATCGCGGGCGCGCGCCGCCATTTCCTTGACCGCCTCGAATTCCTCGCGGGTGACGACATCCATGTCACGCAACATGCGCTCGAACTGGGCGCGGACGAGGCCATCGGCCTCCTTTTTCATGCCCTCGGCGACGCCCATGGCGCCGGTCATCATGCGGGAGAGATTGTCAAGCAGCGGATTGGAGGTCATGGCGGAAAGGTCCTGGCGAATGGTGCCCCGGCGGGCGCTCGCTTCCATATAAGCATGGCCAGCCGATTTGACCATTGACCGCAGGCATGCGCCGGCGCAAATCCTCGCAGCATCATGGGCATGCTGGCGATTCCCTTTCCAATGATCGATCCGATCGCGGTGTCGATCGGTCCCCTGGTCATCCGCTGGTATGCGCTTGCCTATATCGGCGGGCTGCTGGTCGGCTGGTGGTATGCGCGGCGCCTGGTGCGCCAGGGCGCGTTGTGGGGGACAGTGACCCGGCCCAGCGAGGTCGCGCTGGACGATCTCATCGTCTACATGGCGCTGGGCGTGGTGATCGGCGGGCGGCTCGGCGAGGTCGTGTTCTATAACCTGCCTTATTATCTCGCCCATCCGGCGGAGATCCTGCAGGTGTGGCGCGGCGGCATGTCGTTCCACGGCGGGCTGATCGGCGCGGCCGTGGCGGCGGTCCTGTTTGCGCGCAAGGCCGGGGTTTTGACACTGACCGTATTCGACCTGTGCTCGACCGTGGTGCCGGTGGGGCTGCTGCTGGGGCGCGTTGCCAATTTCATCAATGCCGAACTGTGGGGGCGGATCAGCGATGTGCCCTGGGCGGTGATCTTTCCGAACGCAGGACCGGAGCCGCGCCATCCGAGCCAGCTCTATCAGGCGTTTCTGGAAGGGGCGGTGCTGCTGGTGGTGCTCGGGCTGGCGGCGCAACGTCTGGGGTTTGCCAAACCCGGACGGCTCGCCGGCATTTTCGGCATGGGCTATGGCATCGCCCGCTTGATCGGCGAATTCTTCCGTGAGCCGGACGACCATATCGGCTTCCTGTTCGGCGGCTGGCTGACGATGGGCATGGCGCTGTCGGTGCCGGTGTTCGCGGTCGGGCTGTGGCTCTATCGGCGGGCGCGGTGACGCGGCTGATCGACGAATTGCGCGAGACGATTGCCCTCGAAGGGCCGATGTCCGTTGCCCGCTACATGAGTTTATGCCTCGCCCATCCGCGCCACGGCTATTACATCACGCGCGATCCGCTGGGGCATTCGGGGGATTTCACCACCGCTCCGGAAGTCAGCCAGATGTTCGGCGAACTTGTCGGCCTGTGGGCCGCAGGGGTGTGGGACGGGTTCGGCCGGCCGGAACGGATCCGCCTGGTTGAACTTGGCCCCGGGCGCGGCACGCTGATGGCCGATGCGATGCGCGCAGCGCGGGCATTGCCGGCGTTCCGGAAGGCGCTCAGCATCCATCTGGTCGAGATCAGCCCGACGCTGCGCCAGCGCCAGCAGGAGCGGCTGGCAAGCCTCGGCATTCCGGTTGTCTGGCACGACAGGATCGAGGATGTGCCTGCGGGCGGGGCCGAGATCATCCTCGCCAATGAGTTTTTCGATGCCCTGCCGATCCACCAGTTCATCGTCAAGGGCGGGGTCTGGCGTGAGCGGCTGGTCGGGCTTGGCGAGGCAGGGCAGTTGCAGCTTGGCGTCTCGGAAACACCGGCTTCGGTGCCGTTCGCCGCCGCAGCCGAAGGCGATGTTCGCGAGCTTTGCCCGGCCGGGCTTGATGTGGTCGCTTCGCTGGCACGGCGTTGGCAGGCAGGGCCGGGGGCCTTGCTGGCGATCGATTACGGCTATGCGAGGCCCCGTTCCGGCGACAGTTTCCAGGCGTTGAAGGGGCACCGTCATGCCGATGTGCTGGCTGATCCGGGCGAGGCAGACCTGACTGCGCATGTCGATTTCTCGGCTCTGGCGCAGGCCGCGCGGGCGGCGGGGCTGATGGTCGCGCCGCTGCTGACGCAGGCGACCTTGCTGG
>DAOMXG010000083.1:0-10040 GCA_035436995.1 Beijerinckiaceae bacterium | reverse complement strand
GGGCGCCTCCTCGATCACCTTCTGATGCCGGCGCTGCAGCGAACAATCGCGCTCGAACAGATGCACGACATTGCCATGGCGATCGGCAAACACCTGGATTTCGACATGGCGCGGCGCCGTGACGTATTTCTCGATCAGCACGCGATCATCAGCAAAAGCGTTCAGCGCCTCGCGCTTGCAGGAGGCGAGGGCATCGTCGAAATCGGCGTGCTTGTCGACGCGGCGCATGCCCTTGCCGCCGCCGCCGGCCACTGCCTTGATCAGTACGGGATAGCCGATCTCGTAGGCTTTCTGTTTGAGAAAACCTGGATCCTGATTGTCGCCATGATAGCCGGGGACGACCGGCACGCCGGCCTTCTCGGCGATCTTCTTGGCGGCATCCTTGAGGCCCATCGCCTCGATCGCCTCGGGCGGCGGGCCGACGAACACGATTCCTGCCGCCTCGCAGGCGCGGGCAAAGCCGGTATTTTCCGACAGGAACCCATAGCCCGGATGAACGCAGGCCGCGCCGGAGCGCCGGGCCACGTCGAGGATCACATCACCCTTGAGATAACTTTCCCGCGCTGGAGCCGGGCCGATGCGGTGGGCTTCGTCGGCCATGGCCACGAACGGCGCCCTGGCATCGGCATCCGAATAGACCGCGATGGAGCGCATGCCGAGGCGCCGCGCGGTGCGGATGATGCGGCAGGCGATTTCGCCGCGGTTGGCGATCAGAACGGATGGGAGCAATTTGGGCATGGGTACTCGCTCAGTGTTGTGTTGCCACTTTAGCCGGTTGAGCCGGCGAGGGAAGTAGGTCAGACCGGAACTCACAAAGGGGAAAGACCGTGCCCAGTGAAATTGTCTCCGCCAGTCTCATCATCGTCGATTATCTCGCCGTCATCGTCTTTGCCATTTCCGGTGCGCTGGCTGCTGCGGAGAAGAAGCTCGATGTGATCGGCTGCATCTGGCTGGCGGCAGTCACCGGGATCGGCGGCGGGACGATGCGCGACCTGCTGCTGCGCCAGCCGGTGTTCTGGGTGCATGAACCGAACTACCTCGCGCTGGCCGGCGGCGCTGCGATTCTCGTCTATTTTCTGGCGCGGATTCCGAAGGGCAGCCGAACCGCCCTGTTGTGGATGGATGCGGTGGGGCTGGCCTTCGTTTCTGTCGCCGGCGCAGGTAAGGCGCTCGACATCGGAGCCCCGCCGTCCATCGCTGTCCTGATGGGAGTCATCACCGGTGTTTTCGGCGGCATTGTCCGCGACATGCTGGTGCAGGAACCCTCGGTTCTTTTGAAGAAGGAATTGTATATCACCGCATCACTGGCCGGCGCGCTCGGCTATGTCGGGTTGTTTCTGCTCGGCAGCGGCCAGGAACTGGCGATGGCCGGCGGCATTCTTTCTGGATTTGCTATCCGCGCCGGGTCGATCCTCTACGGTTGGCGTCTGCCGAATGCGCGGTTGCGGGCTGAGAACAGCGACGAATAACCCCTTCCGGCCGGTCGCGCCCTTGACACCCCGCCCGCTCCATCGCATGGCGAGCCGGAAAGATCACAGGTTTGCCATGCATCGTTATCGCACCCATACCTGCGGGGCCCTGCGCGCCTCCGACATCGGCACCGTCGCCCGCCTGTCCGGCTGGTGCCACCGCATCCGCGACCATGGCGGCGTGCTGTTCATCGACCTGCGCGACCATTACGGCATGACGCAGATCGTCGTCGATCCGGACAGCCCTGCCTTCAACGCCGCAGAGAAGGTGCGCTCGGAATGGGTGATCCGCATCGACGGCAAGGTGCGCAAGCGCCCGGAAGGCACCGACAACGCCAATCTTTCCACCGGCACCGTGGAAGTGTTCGTCACCGAGCTTGAGGTGCTGGGCCCTGCCGGCGAATTGCCGCTGCCGGTGTTCGGCGATCTCGATTATCCCGAGGATACGCGGCTGACCTACCGCTTCCTCGATCTGAGGCGCGAGCGGCTGCACCGGAACATCATGACGCGCGTGGCGATCATCGATTCGATGCGCCAGCGCATGAAAACTGCCGGCTTCAACGAGTTCAACACGCCGATCCTCACGGCGTCGTCGCCGGAAGGGGCGCGCGACTTCCTGGTGCCCTCCCGCATCCATCCGGGCAAGTTCTATGCGCTGCCGCAGGCGCCGCAGCAGTATAAGCAGCTCTTGATGATGGCGGGTTTCGACCGCTACTTCCAGATCGCGCCGTGTTTCCGCGACGAGGACCCGCGCGCCGATCGTCTGCCGGGCGAATTCTACCAGCTTGACCTTGAAATGAGCTTTGTCGAGCAGGAGGATGTTTTCACGACGATGGAGCCGGTCATCACCGGCATTTTCGAGGAATTTGCGAACGGAAAGCCGGTGACGCAGCAATGGCCGCGCATCCCTTACGCGACAGCGATGGCCAAATACGGCTCCGACAAGCCGGACCTGCGCAACCCCATCGAGATGCAGGATGTCTCCGAGCATTTCCGCGGTTCGGGCTTCAAGGTGTTCGCGCGCCTGCTCGAAGACCCGAAGAATCGGGTCTGGGCCATTCCCGCGCCGACCGGCGGTTCGCGCGGTTTCTGCGACCGGATGAACTCCTGGGCGCAGGGCGAAGGCCAGCCTGGGCTGGGGTATATCCTGTTCCGTGAGGGCGGCGAGCCGGGCGGCCCGATCGCCAACAACATCGGCGCCGAACGGGCCATCGCGATCCGCGAGCAGCTCGGCCTCAAGGAGGGCGACAGCGCCTTCTTCGTCGCCGGCAACCCGGAAAAGTTTGCGAAGTTCGCAGGCGCCGCCCGCGTCAAGGTCGGAGAGGATTTGAACCTGACGAAAAAGGATCAGTTCGCGCTGGCCTGGATCGTCGATTTCCCGATGTTCGAATACAACGAGGACGAGAAAAAGGTCGATTTCTCGCACAACCCGTTCTCGATGCCGCAGGGCGGGCTTGAGGCGCTCAACGGGCAGGACCCGCTGACCATCAAGGCGTTCCAGTATGACATCGTCTGCAATGGCTTCGAGATCGCCAGCGGCGGCATCCGCAACCACAAGCCCGAGGCGATGGTCAAAGCCTTCGAGATCGCCGGTTATTCGGAAGCGACGGTGGTCGAGCGCTTCGGCGGCATGTATCGCGCCTTCCAGTATGGCGCACCGCCGCATGGCGGCATGGCGGCAGGCGTCGATCGCATCGTCATGCTGCTCTGCGGCACGCAGAACCTCAGGGAAATCTCGCTGTTTCCGATGAACCAGCAGGCGCTCGACCTCTTGATGGGCGCACCGAGCGACGTGACCAACAAGCAGCTGCGCGAACTGCACCTGCGGCTGAATTTGCCGGAGAAGTGAGCGGGGGCGCGCACCATGAGCGTCACCGCCATCATCGTTGCCCATGACAGCGCCGGCATCCTGCCGGACTGTCTGGCGGCGCTGGCGCGCGACGGTGTGCCGGCTCTGGTGGTCGATAATGCCAGTGCCGACGATACGGTGGCAGTGGCGGAAGCGGCGGGAGCCCGCGTCATCCGCAATCGGCTGAACGAGGGCTACGGCCGGGCCAACGACAAGGGTGTTGTCGCGGCGGACAGTGACTTCTGCCTGATCCTCAACCCGGACATCGTGCTTGATCCGGGCTGTGTCGCGCGGCTCTTGCAGGCAGCGGCCGATTATCCCGATGCCGGGCTGTGGGCACCGTCGATCATCGAGGATGACGGGCGTTTTTTCTTCCAGAATCGCTCTCTGCTGGCCGAATCGGTGGTGCGCGGTCCGGTTTCGGGCGATGCGCGGGCGGTGCCGCCGGAGGGCGATTGCTGTGCTCCGTTCCTGTCGGGCGCCTGCTTTCTGGTGCGGCGGCAGGTGTTTCTCGCGGCCGGCGGGTTCGATCCCAATATCTTCCTGTTCTACGAAGACGACGACCTCTGTCGCCGCTTGCAGGATGGCGGGCGGCCGCTCGTGCATGTGCATGATGCGGTGGCGCGGCATGGACGCGGCCAGTCAGCGCCGCCGACGCCGGAACGCCGCTATCGCTCACGCTGGCATTACGGCTGGTCTCGCATCTATGTCGCCCGCAAATACGGCCTGCCGACCGGCGCCGCTTGGACCCTGGCGATGAACCTGCCCAAGGCACTGGGGGTGGTGTTTACCCTCAACCGCATGGAAATCGCCCGCTACTGGGGTCTGGTCGCCGGCACGATCGCCGGGCTGGCCGGACGCTCGGCCATCGGGCGGGAGGGGCTCAGCCGGCGAGATTGAGCCGCGCCCGTTCGGTGCGGATCGCCTCGATGGCGACCTCGATCCGATCCGATTGCAGCACGCGGGCCAGTTTGCCGACGCTTTTGTCGGGCAGGTCCCACCAGGCGACTTCCTGCAATTGTTCGATAAAGCCGGGCGAGAAGCGCGGCCGGAGCACGCGCGCCGGGCTGCCGGCAACGATCGTATAGGCAGGAACATCGCGCGAGACGACCGACCGCGCGCCGATCACCGCCCCGTTGCCGATCCGGACTCCCGACAGGATCAGCGCGCCGAACCCGATCCAGACGTCATGGCCGATGATCACATCGCCGCGCCCTCGTGCCGGGCTGGGCAGATCCTGCGCATCCGGCCAGTCCTTCCTGAACGAGCCGAACGGATAGGTTGTGACGAAATCGCTTCGGTGATTGCCACCGAGGAAGATCTCCACCTGATCGGCGATCGAACAATATTTGCCGATTGTCAGGCCGCCGCCGCCTTCGGCAAAGCGCACCTTCGGCGCGCCATAGCTGTGATCACCGATTGAAAAGCCATGCCGCTGCACCAGCGCATCGAGGTGCTGACGGGTCAGGTTGCGGGGATTGAGGCGGCGGCGAAGCCAGGGCGGCAGCCAGTCGGTCACGGACAGATACTCAGGAATGCGCCAAACATTGCGCCAAGCCTATATCATCCCGTGCGGGAAATGAACTCCCGCACAAAGACCAAAGGCCGCTTCAAGCCGGCGCCGCTCAGTCGCTGGCGCTGGCCTTCACCGTGACCAGACCGAGCGCCTTCTGCGGATCGGAGGCCATCACCATATCCGGCATGCCGATCCCCATCGCATTGCGGGCGGCAAGATCGATGCTGAGCCCCTTCGGCTTGGCCAGGAACTTCGCAATGGCCCCGGCGATCATCTTGGCCTCATCCGAGGGGCCGAGCAGGGCAGGAATGCCCATCGCCGCCATCATGCCAAGTTCGGAGCGCAGCTCGTCGGGCTTGCGGCCCTGCTGGCGTGCCTGCATGGCAATGAGCTTTTCTGCCATGCCGGCATTGTCGACCTTCAGGCTGGCGGATTTGGCGGTAATGCCCATCAGTGCCACCTGCGCCATGGCCGCATCGGCCTCGAACAGGTCGCGGCCGATATTGCCCAGCGTTCCGCTGAGCTTGATCTGGCCCATCTGCGCCCCGCCGAAGGAGATATCGGAAATCGCCACTTCCTTCCTGGCCTCGTTCCATGCGGCCGCGATCTTGGCCGAAACATCAACCGAGGAATAGCCAAGCGCCTTGATGGATTTCATCCAGTCCTCGGACGGTGTTTCCGGCAAGGTCATGGCCAGATTGTCGAGAACCAGCGAAATGTTGGTGGGAATGCCTTTCACTTCGTCCCGCGCCGCCATTGCGAACTGGCCGACCTTGAGGGCAAACCGCTCCGGCTTGACGCCCTTGGGCGATTTGGGCGCCGGCCCCTCCAGTTCAAACCCCTTGAGGGTGTAGCTGCCGAACCGCGGCATCAGCTTGCGCGGGTCGATCCTGGAGAAATCGCTGTCGCCGCTGGCCATCGCCTCGGCCATGCCGCGCAAGGTCGGCGCATAGGAAAACCCCGAGATGCCGAACTGCGCCAGCTTTGCCGTGTAGTCGCCGCTCTTGACCGCAAGATCACTGAGCAGGAAACCCGAGGGCACGGTGCTGCTGCCATAGGAACCGGAGAACTTGGCGATGCTGACTGTGGCGGCGGGCTTGGCCTTCTCGCCAACAACGAACCGCATGTTCTCGCCGGATGTGCCGTCATCCTCGAACGAATCCATAACCTCGACCAGAGCCGGCAGCACATTGCGCCCCAGTTCGGCCTCCAGCGCCTTGTCGGCTGCCGACTTGTCGGTATTCTTCTTGTCCTTGTTCTTTTCGGCAAAGGCCATCAGATCGGTCACGATCGCTGCCAGACTGCGACCCTTGAGCGGACGCATGCGCACCGCACCGGACGTGACCTTGCTGATGTCGATGTTCATCACGACTTCGCCCTGGGCGGTCGAGGTCATGCCTTCGAGAAGATAGGACTCATAGAGCGGCGAGGGCTTTTCGCCATCGCTGGCGGTGTTGAACCAGACGCGGGCTGTCTGGGCGAGATCGAGGCCGCGCATCTCCCATTGCTTGATGACGCCCTCCTGCTTCATGCCGGTCGAGGTCGACGAATACGACCCCGAGCCGGTGACGATCCTTTCCGCCTTGCCGGCGCGGACGTTTTCGATGCGGTTGTCATTCAGCGAATAGGCGAGCGTGTCGCCGGCTTTCAGCGTTCCCCGGATCTCGATCAGCGGCACGCGCGCTGCTGCGACATTCAGATCCTTGAGCCGCGCGGGCAGGCCGGCATCGAATGTGAACAGCTTCAGCCATTCGTCCTTGCCGATCGAGGCGCCGTCGATCTGGATTGACGGGATGGAGACCGAAACCAGCGGCTGCTCGACCTTGAGACCTTCGATGACATAGCTGCCGCCGCTCTGGGCAAAGGCAGGCGCAACCAGCCCGCCCCCGGTCGAATAATGGATGCGGGCAATCTCGCCGTGCCCCCCCGTCGCGGCAAAGCGCACGCCCTCGATGGTCACCCGGCCGGTCAGGGTTGACACGCTGATCCCTCGCGCCTCGGCTCCGGCGCCGGTCAGCTGCTCGCGCACGGCAGCGGCGCCAATCCGGTCGGCAAGCAACGACCCGGCGGTCACGAGCGCGAACAGGCTGGCGGAAATGAGCAGCGAGTGTTTGCAACGGGTCATGGAACCCTCCCTGGGGTTTGGCGACTCAAAAAAGCATCAATTGAACCGCGGAACCTCACCATATTCGTTGAACCATGGCTATGGCCCCGGCGTAGGCGCGGTTTACAGACTGTTGACCCGCCACGTCACGGCAGGAGGTTGGAGCAGGCGACGCGCGCAGCCGGCTCAGATCGAGAACGACGTCCCGCAGCCGCAGGCGACCGTCGCATTTGGATTGTTGACCCGGAATGAGGCGCCCATAAGGTCATCGACAAAATCGATCGCCGCGCCCTTGAGGAAGGGCAGGGAGGTCGGATCGACCAGCACCGTCACCCCGTCCTGGACAATGCTGAGATCATCGGTCGCAGCCCGTGGCTCGACCTCGAAAGCATATTGGAAGCCCGAACAGCCGCCGCCCTTGACCGATACCCGCAGCATCGCGCCCGCAACCTCGTCCTTGAGGATTGCCGCAATGCGCCGCGCGGCGCGCGGGGTCACGGAAACGTCGGAGGTCGGAACAGGCATCGGTTCTCTTTTCGCTTCGGCTCCGCCCCCGTATTCCGGCGGCGTCACAAACAAGGTAAGAGCAGAATGGTCGGGCTTCAACCCTCTCCGGCTGTCGGGGTGCTAGAGCCCTTTCCGACCAGATTGAATCATTGCGATGACCAGTTTCGGATCAAGGACAATGCGACAAGCGTATCCGTTGATACGGTTGGAGCATTTTTCGCCGGATTTGGCCCGAAAATGGTCATCCCTCCGGGTTTCCGGGCCGCGGGCGCCCGGTTTGGACGCTGGCTCGACCGTATCGCAGGATACGCTTCTCGCCAGCCTCCGCCCGGATCGCCGCGCGGCCCGTGAAACGCAATCGGTTCAATCTGATCGGAAAGTGCTCTAGTGCTGTTTCACCGGGAACGTTTGCTCTCGCCATTTGCCGTCGATGCCGCAAACAGCCGCGGCCGGCTGGTGCCGGAGCCGGCTTCGCCAACCCGCAGCGAATTCCAGCGCGACCGCGACCGGATCATCCATTCGACCGCCTTCCGTCGGCTCAAGCACAAGACTCAGGTATTCGTCGAGCACGAAGGTGATCATTTCCGCACGCGGCTGACGCATACGATCGAAGTGGCCCAGATTGCCCGGGCGATTGCGCGCGCCCTGGCGCTGGACGAGGACCTGGCTGAGGCGCTAGCGCTTGCCCACGATCTTGGCCATACGCCGTTCGGCCATGTCGGCGAGGACGTCTTGCAGGAACTGATGGCCGCCCACGGCGGCTTTGACCACAATGCCCAGGCTTTGCGCATCGTCACCCGGCTGGAGCGCCGCTATGCCGCCTATGACGGTCTCAACCTGACCTGGGAGACGCTGGAAGGGCTGGTCAAGCACAATGGCCCGCTGACGGACGCCAACGGCCAGCCGACCGAGCGCTACCGTCGCCATGGCGTGCCGGGCGCCATCCTTGAATTCGATGCCCGCTTTCCGCTGGATCTGGCCTCCCACGCCAGCGCCGAGGCGCAGGTCGCCGCGCTCGCCGATGACATCGCCTACAACGCCCATGACATCGACGATGGCCTGCGCGCCGGGCTGTTCGCGCTCGATGATCTCATGGCTGTGCCATGGCTTGCCGAGCTGATCGCGGAAATCGATGCAGCCTGGCCGGGGCTGGAGCCGGCACGGCGCCAGCATGAGTTGGTGCGCCGGCTGATCACCCGGCTGGTCGAAGACGTGATCGGCGAGAGCGAACGACGTCTTGTCGCGCTGGCGCCTCGCTCGGCGGAAGATATTCGCAATGCCGGCCGGCCGGTGGTCGCCTTCTCGGAGGGCGTGGCGACCGCCGAGAAGGATCTCAAGCGCTTTCTGTTCGCAAGGATGTATCGCCACCCCCGCGTCATGGTGATCCGCACCGATGCCGCCAGCATCGTCGAGGATCTGTTCGGCCGGTTTGTCGAGGCGCCCTCGCTGATGCCCGGTGAATGGCATGCCGGGCTGGACGGGGCGGATGCGGCGCGCATAGCCCGCCGGGTCGCCGATTACATTGCCGGCATGACCGACCGCTACGCCATCGATGCGCACCGAAGGCTTTTTGACGAAACGCCGGCCTTGCGCTAGAGCATGCTGCGATTAGGTGGAATCCGGCTAATCGCAACAAGCATGCTCTAAGCATTTGATAACGATCACGTTATCTCTCGTTTTGATATTTCCATCAAAACGAGAGCGTGATCTGACGACCGCACTCCGAACTGACCGGAACCCCAGTCCCATGCATCTGTTTGCCGATTTTCATGCCCGCATCGCGCGGGTGCTCGCCAGCCTCCCCGCCACCGCTGCATTGCCGGATTCGGTGCGCGGGCGCGTGACGGTCGAGCCGCCGCGCGATCCCTCGCATGGCGATCTGTCCACCAATGCCGCCATGGTGATTGCCAGGGACGCCGGCATGAAGCCGCGCGATCTGGCCGAATCCATCGCCGCAGCCCTGCGGGCCGAACCGGGCGTGGTGGCGGTCGAGGTGGCGGGTCCCGGCTTCATCAACATCAGGCTTCAGCCGGCGATCTATGACGATGTGCTGCGCGCGATCCTCGCTGCCGGCCCAGCCTTCAGCCGCACCGGGCTCGGCGGCGGCGCGGTGGTCAATGTCGAATATGTCTCGGCCAATCCCACCGGGCCGATGCATGTCGGCCATTGCCGTGGCGCGGTCTATGGTGATGCGCTGGCCAATCTGCTGGCGGCGACCGGCTACAAGGTGACGCGCGAATATTACATCAATGATGCCGGCGCGCAGGTCGATGTGCTGGCCCGTTCGGCCTTCCTGCGCTACCGCGAGGCGCTGGGCGAGGATATCGGCACCATCCCCGAGGGGCTGTATCCGGGCGATTATCTCAAGCCGGTCGGCGTTGCGCTGGTCGAGGCGCATGGTGCCCGTCTGAAAACGCTGCCGGAAGCCGAATGGCTGCCGATTGTCCGCAAGGCGGCGATTGACGGCATGATTGCGATGATCCGCGACGATCTTGCCGCGCTCAACATCCACCATGAGGTTTTCTTTTCCGAGCGCAGCTTGCAGGGCGGCGGCAACGGCGGCGCTGTCGGCGCGGCGATCGAGGCCCTGCGCGC